>CAYHRK010000039.1:18779-22442 GCA_964358795.1 uncultured Vicinamibacterales bacterium | reverse complement strand
AGAATTCCCGCCGACAATCCCGCGATGGCGATCGCAACCAGCGCCCAGCGCAGGTTGGAGTTGTTGGTGAAGCTGTCGAAGTAGCGGAGATAATCGGTGTCCCTGGGGGCGTAGATCGCGCGGGCCACGACAATCTCACCCTGGAAGACTGGCGTGATCGAGTCGAACCGCTCGGCGCCGTCATGCGCGAGCCCGAACCCCGTCATGTAGCGGTTTCGCACCAGGACGGATGAGTCGGGCCGGCGCACCTGCAGCTTCAGGTAGCCGAAGCCGTTGAAGGGGTTCGCGCGACCGCCGGTCGCGACGCCGCCGCTGTCCTGCGCCCACGTGGACGTGTCTTGAATGTCCCAGAATTGCCCGTCAGCGGACTTCACCCGCGTCACGGCGCCCAGGTGGAGCGTCGTGACGAGGGCCAGGATTGCCACGCCAACGAGCAGGCGAGTACGGGTCATGGAGAATCCTCCGGGCATTTGTGAGTGGATGATAACGGTTTCCGGCCACGCGATGTTCGACTCTCTCACCGTCGGGGACCGTCAAAAGGGCAGAGCACGGGCGCGTTGCCACGGTGCCATCGGTGGCGACCAGGTGTCAGACCACCGGCCTTCTTAGCCGGGGGCCGCGGGTTCGAGGCCGTCTTCTGGGGCAACCTGAAGATCGGCCCTGCCAACGCGCGGCTGAAGCTTCGCGCCAGCAGCAGCTGATAGCTTCTATGCTATCATCTCCAGATGACGTGGACCGTCACTGAGCACGCGCTCCCGAGCGGCGCCGTGCCGGTCTTGGCGTTCCTGCAGGGACTGACCGGCGACGCGAAAACAGAGGCCATCGCAGCCCTGAAGCTCGTCGCGGAGCGTGGCAACGCGCTGCGCGAGCCGGTCTCGAAGGCGCTCGGCGAGGGTCTCTTTGAGCTCCGCGGTCGCACGTCAGGCGTCCGCATCTTCTATACGTTCAAGCCCGGCCGCGTCATCGTGTTGCTCGATGGTGTGGTCAAGAAGCGCGGCGACATTCCAGCTCGAGACCTCGAGCGAATGCGACGGCTGCGGACGGAGGCGGTTTCATGAGCCGTGTGATGCAGTGGATCGACGAGGAATTGGCAAGAGATGCAAGCCTCGCGTCAAGGGTCGAGGGCGAACTCGCGCGAATGCGTCTCGAACAGGACCTCGTGACCCTTCGTGAAGAGCGTGGCCTCTCTCAGCGGCAACTCGCGCGAACAGTCGGTGTGAGCCAACCGGTGATCGCTCGCATCGAAACCGGGCGCGCAGGCAACCTGCAACTGCGAACATTGATCAAGATTGCCGCCGCGTTGGACAGCGAGGTGCACATCACCTTCCGGCGTCGACGTCGACGCTCCGAGAAACCTCCGGCTCCAGGCCGCTCTCCGCGAAGGGGCGCACGATCAGCCCTGTAGCGATTTCGTCGGAGGCGAGACGCTCACGATCGGCCCGGTGCCGCTGACGAGCACGGTTTCAAGCCGTTTGAGCAGAATGCGGGAGCAGACAGGTGTAGCCGAACTGTAGCTGTTGGCTGCAACCAGAAGCCACGCGATTCCACTCGCTTCGACGAGGCGCCTGCAAACGCGGCAACAATGAGCCTGACGGTTCTATCTAGATCGTCACATTTCAACAGCTTGCAGGCCCCGTCTTCTGAGCCGGGGGTCGCAGGTTCAAGTCCCGCCTTCGCCAAGGCTTCGGCGAGGCACGTCGGAGCGATGCCCATTCAGGCGTCGCGGAGGCGGCCTGTCGGGCGCGCCAATTCCTAGAGATTTCGCGAGTTTCGTTACCTCGCCAAAATCACTGGCGAAGGTTCATCGAAAAAAGTGAACGGTCGCGCGAGATTGCGCCGACACTCCGCGAATTCCGGTCCGCGCTTTTCCCGAGCAATTCAGCATGCGCGGTTCCGGCCGGCAGTTCGCCGCCTTCGGTAAACGGGCAATGATCACCGGCCATACATGCGGAGGATCGTCTTACGACACGCCACCTCAAGACGTCAACACTCGTTCCGCCAGTCGAGCCATCACGCTGCGGCCGGCCTGGCTCCCCAGGCGCTCGATCAGCGCGCGCACGCGATTGGCCAGACGCGCCAGCAGCGTCCACGCAAGCGTGGCGTTGGCACGCATGGCCGCCGACAGCGTGTGGCGATCGACCACGAGACAGATGGTGGGTTCCGAGGCGATAGCCGACGTGGCCCGGTGGGAGTCTCTCAAAACCGATCGGATCGACAGACAGCCCAATCGAGCCCCGGTGGAATGACGCGTCGGCCGCCCACGTCCCAGGCTACGACCCGATCATCGTCTGATCCATCGCCAACACCGTCTCGAGCAGGACCGACGCGCCCCTTGCGCAATCGTCCCAGCGGGTGAATTCCCGGGGCGAGTGACTGACACCCCCGACGCTCGGCACGAAGATCATTCCCATCGGCCCGAGTGTCGCCATCATCTGCGCATCGTGCCCGGCCCCGCTCGGCAGGCGGCGATGCGCGAGCTTCAGGCCGTCGGCCGCATGTTCGATGGCCCGCTGAATGGCAGCGTGTGCCATCGCGGCGGCATGGCGGCTGGTGGGCGAGATGGCGATGGTCACGCCTGACTCGCACGCAATGGCCGCCGCGCGCTCGATGATGCGGTCGGCCAGTCGGGCGATCTTCTCCTGGGACAAGTCGCGCAGCTCGATCGTGTGCCGCACCAATCCCGGAATGACATTCGGAGCGTTCGGCGTGACGTTGAGCTGGCCGACCGTACCTACCTGGCGGCCGGGCTCCACTGTGACGATCTCCTGCACGGCCAGTACCAGTCTCGCCGCGGCGACAAGCGCGTCCTGCCGCATCGGCATCGGTGTCGTACCGGCGTGATTGGGTGTCCCCGTGACCACCGCCTCGTACCGATCGATGGCCACGATGCCTTCGACGATACCGATCGGGATGCCGGCCTGATCGAGCGTGCCGCCCTGTTCGATGTGCAGTTCGAGGTAGCAGTGGACCGATCCGGGCTGGCGTCTTGCGTCGCCGATCCGGTCCGGGTCGCCACCGATCCGCCTGATGGCGTCGGCCTTGCGCGCCCCATTCCACACTTGATCGGCCTCGTTCGCCGCGCGTTGTCCGGCCGCCGCCCGGCTGCCGTCCAGGCCGTTGCCGAAAGCCACGCCCTCTTCGTTGGCCCACACCACGACTTCTAGCGGATGGCGCGTCACCAGCGTCGCCACATTCAACGCGTCGACGGCTTCGATCGACGCCAGCACGCCCAAAGCGCCGTCGAAGTTGCCACCATTCGGCACCGAGTCGACGTGCGAGCCGAACACGATGGGTAGGAGGTCCGACACAAGTCCCGCGCGTCGCCCGATCATGTTGCCGGCGGTGTCGACGCGGGTCGCGAGGCCGGCGTCGCGCATCAACTGCATGACGTACCTGCGCCCGTCGATGTCGGCGGCCGAATAGGCGAGGCGAGACACGCCGTCGGCAAACGTGCCGCCCGGCGGCCGGCCGAACCGACTGAGTTCCTCGAGACGCAGCCGCAGTCGGGCAGCGTCAATGGCGGGTCTTGCCACAACCGGTCGTTCCTGTGCGTACGCCGCGAAGCGGTGGGCGCAGGTGGCGACCGCCAGACCGGCGGCTGATCCGAGCAAGCGGCGTCGAGTCATCGGCATGGGGAGATTATAGGGCTGACCGATCGCGATC
>CAYHRK010000039.1:0-18679 GCA_964358795.1 uncultured Vicinamibacterales bacterium | reverse complement strand
GTTCCGCCGAACTTCGATTCCGTCTTCACCTCAATCCAGCCGTCGGCGCCCGTGATCCTGACGAGCGCGCGGAAGCGGGCCGAATCCCGGCCACGCAGGCGGAACTCGGTCGTCTTCCCCGTTATCGGCGTCACCGTGACCTTGTCGATCTCGACCTTGGGGAACTGAGCGGCGCAGTACAGCGCGAAGTGCGTCTGGCGCAAAGCTTCCGTTTCCATGTACGGCGCCGGCGGCGTCCGGCCGGTGTGCTTCTTCGACGTGCCCCCGATCCAGACGTCGCCAAGGTCCGGGTGATGGAACTGGTGCGGTGTAATCCACCCTTCGCCGGCCAGGTCGGTGTCAATCCACGCCAGGTACTCCTCGTCGTCCACGGTGCCGTTGCTGTTGCGGTCTGCGTCGCCCAGCGGTGGGCGCCCCCACAGTTCGATCAGGTAGGCAAACGCACCGAGCATGTTGTACGAGGCGGCCTGCGCCTGCCCCGACAGGCCGCTGAAGGTGGGCGTGTAGTCCTTGAGGATGTGCGCGCCCTCGGTCACGATGGCCATCTGTGTGTCCATGTCGTTCTGGAGGTCGGGCGCGACGACGCGCGAGAAGCGCTGGGCGTAGCGATCGGTCTTGCGCATCTCGGCAAGCTGCGCGGCGACGCGCGCGTCGTCGGCCTGCCGCTCGTCGGGCGTCAGGTCCGACCGCGTGTCGGGCGGCGCCATGAACATGATCAGGCGCCCGGTGTTGTGGTAGTGGAAGCTCGCGAAGATGTTCGGGTGCTTCCAGTTGATCGGGAAGTCGATCTCGCCGTGGTTCCCGGCCGGACTGGTCTGCAGTTTCTGCTGCGGTGCGGGCAGCAGGGCGGCGACGGCCCCGGCGGATCGATGACTACAAGGTTCCCCATCCTGGCAGCGGGCTGCGCGATGAGTTCCCTCTGGAGCGCGCGATCTTCGAACGCGCGGACGGTTGCGTAGATCTCTGTCACTTCTGCCTGGCGATTTGGCGCTATCGGGCTTCGAGGATGTGCTGCCCGCGGAGTGACCACAGAGTCTCGGTAGTGCGAACCTCTATCGGCCGTTCCGTGTTCTCACGGCGTTCTGGCAGGTGATCCAACTGGGTGCGGTCGAATGTTCCGCGGACATCGTGCTGATGGATGTGGGCCCGAACCTCGGGGCGATCAATCGCTCGGCTTTGATCGCCTCTGACTTCGTGTTGGTGCCACTCGGGGCCGATCTGTTCTCCCTTCAGGCGTTGAGGAACATGGGGCCAACGCTTGAACGGTGGCGAGCGGACTGGAGCAAGCGGACCGCGAACTGGTCGAATCACGAGTTCGATCTTCCCAGCGGACATATGCAGCCGATTGGCTACGTCGTCCAGCAACATAGCGTCCGACTTAGGCCGCCCCGTCAAGGCATTCGACCGCTGGGTTAGCCGAATTCCGAGCGAGTACCGGACCAGCATCCTCGGAGAGGCAGCGCCGCCGCCCGACCTTCGGACAGCCGACGATCCGAACTGCCTCGCCACGCTGAAGCACTACCGCAGTCTCGTATCGATGGGTCAAGAGGCGCGGAAACCGATCTTCCACCTCAGCGTCGCGGACGGTGCGATCGGCAACCATGCGCTGGCGGTCAGAGAAGCCTACTCGGATTTCCAGACGCTGGCGAGTGTCATTCTTGACCGAATGGCTCCAATCACGCGTCCGTGATCGTTTCGGGCGAAACAGCTTGATCGGTTATCGGGATCAGCTGGGGATTGCGCCGAATCGGCCGTTGTCGGCCACCAATGGCCAGGGCAGAGTTGCGGCAAGCGACCTGTTCATAACCGCTATGTCATAACAGATAGGCGTGGCAGGATCCGCGAATTCAGGCCTCTTCTGGCCGGTCTCAGACAACCGGCCTTCCACGCCGGGGGCCCGCGTTCGAGTCGCGGCGGGCGCGCCATCACTCAGCATTCAGGTTCGGTGTGGCTGGCGGAACAACAGCCGATCACTGCGGGACCTCGACGACAGCGTAGCTGGTGCTGCGGCCCCCTCCCGGATTTCGCACGAGAATGCCGCGTTCCACCAACTCGAGGATATCTCTCAGCGCGGTGTCTGAAGAGCATTTGGCGATCTTCGCCCACTTCGACGTCGTGAGAGTGCCCTCGAAACTCTCAGTCAGACGATTCAGCATGAGACGCTGGCGCTCGTTGATCGGAACGGTCCCGAACGCTTGCCAGAACCGCGCTTTGGCCAGTACGGCGGCGAGGGTTGTCTGCGCGCCGTCGATGGCGCGGCCCAGGCACGCAAGGAACCACTCCATCCAGGGCGTGATGTCCAGGGTGCCCTTCTGGGTTTGCTCCAGCATGTCGTAGTACGCGGCGCGCTCGTGGCGAATCTGCGCCGACATGCTGTAGAAGCGCTGAGCGCTGTGTTCGGAGCGCGCGAGGGCGAGATCGGCAACCGCACGGGCGACACGACCGTTACCATCGTCGAACGGGTGGATCGTGACGAACCAGAGATGGGCAAGTCCTGCCTTCAGCACCGCGTCGGTGTCCGCGCCCGCGCCGTCCTCATTGAACCAGTCCAGAAACGCCTGCATTTCCCGCTCGAGCCTCGCCGCGGCAGGAGCCTCAAAGTGGACGCGCTCACGCCCGATCGGACCGGAGACGACCTGCATCGGACCCGTGCTGTCGTCACGCCAGGCTCCCACGCGGATCTTGCGCATGCCGCTGCGCCCTGTCGGAAACAATGACGCGTGCCAGGCGAATAGTCTTTCGGCCGTGAGAGGCTGGTCGTAGTGGCGCGTGGCGTCCAACATCATCTCGACGACGCCTTCGATGTGGCGGTCCGCTGCCTCAGTCCCCCCGACATCCATACCGAGGCGGCGCGCAATGGAGGAACGTACTTGGCTGGCATCCAGTTTCTCGCCCTCGATTTCGCTGCTCTTGACAACGTCCTCGGTGAGCGTTTGAAGCACGGCCTCCTGTCGAAGGTGGAACCCCAACGCCTCCATGTGGCCGAGCAATCGGCCTTGCTGATGGCGGCTGGCAGCCAGTGGTCGTGCTAACTTCTCCTGGTCCCATCGAAGCTTGGGCCAATCGGGTACCTCATGAACATAGAGGTGTGTTCGCCGCATATTGTGCGGTGATTATATCACCCAATCACCGCTCCAGGGCAGGATATTCTCCGCGTCAACTGCGGCGAATGGACCCGCTAATCTCCACTACCGCTGGGTATGTTGCCCAAACGGGCTCAGTTGAGGTCCGTGCGCCCGTAGTTCAGTGGGATAGCGCAGTCTACACGCGCTCCACAACGGAGCCCGGTCAAGGCGCTGCGAACCAGTAAAAACGGAGACTCGTTCACCCGAGGGGGTAGCGCACCACCGCGCCGGTCAGCGTCTCGGTCCCAACCGACAGGTAGAGCTCGCGGTCGGCCACCGACAGCGCGAACGCCATCCGCCGGTCGAGGCGGGCCACGATGGCGCCGACCAGACTCCGGTCGATCGCGTACAACTCGAGCGCTTCTGCCCGGTGGATCCGTTCGCCGGCAAGCCTGCCGACCAGCTGCGTCGGATCCTTGTGCGTGTACACGACCACGCGCGGCGCCATCTTGCAGGCCTTGTGCAACCGGGCAGCGTCGGGAATCCCGACTTCAATCCACGCGCGAATCGCGCCCGTCAGATCGCGAACCGCGATCGCCGGTTCGTCCGGCTCCGAGAGTCCGCGCGAGAACTCGATGCCCTCGGTGAATTCGAGCGCATAGGCGAGCACCCGCGCGACCAGGTGCCCTTCGGATTCCGAGGGGTGCCGGGCCACGTGAAGCACCAGCGCGTCGTACACGTGCCGGTCGGCATCCGCCAGATCGATGTCGAACTTGTACATCGTCGCCGTCAGCGCCAGGAGTCACCTCGATCCACACTCAGCATGGCACGCGGACCCTACTCGTGGGAACCAGAGTCAGGGACAGCCGTTCCCTTGTCACGCATGGGGTACAATCATCTGTTGTGATTTCCGTAAAAAACGTCTCCATGCGCTTCGGCAACAAGATCCTCTTCGAGGATGTCACCGCGACGTTTTCTCCCGGGCGCCGGTACGGCCTGACAGGGCCGAACGGGGCCGGCAAGTCGACGTTCATGAAACTGCTGGCGGGCGATCAGCCACCGCAGAAGGGCACAGTCGAGCGCCCCGTCAAGCTCGGCGTGCTGCGGCAGGACCAGTTTGCGTACGACCAGTTCACGGTGGCCGACACGGTCATCATGGGCAATACACGGCTCTGGAGCGCGCTCCAGGAACGCGAAGCGCTCCACGAGAAGTCCGCCGACATGACCGACGCTGAAGGCATGCGTCTCGGCGAACTAGAGGGCATCGTCGGCCAGGAAGACGGCTACGAGGCGGAGGCGAACGCCGCCATCCTGCTGCAGGGATTGGACATCCCCAATGAACTGCATCAGCGGAAGATGGCCGAGCTGCAGGGCGGCCAAAAGGTACGCGTACTGCTCGCGCAGGCGCTGTTCGGCCATCCAGCCGCGTTGCTCCTCGACGAGCCGACCAACCACCTCGACCTCGAGTCGATCAACGCCCTTAACATCGCGCTGCAGAAGTACGAGGGCACCGTACTGATCGTCACGCACGACGAAGACGTGATGGACGAAGTCGGCACGCGCATCTGGAGCTTCGCCCAGGGCGAGATCACCGACTTCAAGGGCGGGTACGAGGAGTTTGAAGCAACGTCCAGCTAGCCGGGTATCGGTGATCGGGAACAGCGCCAGGGTCTAGCGAAGTACATGGACTTCCTGATTGCCCTTGGTCACGACGTCGAGGTCCGCGTCACGCGGACGCGCAAGGAGCATGGGCAGCTGTCCGGCGTCGTTGCCGCGTGAAGAGCCGCGCGCGGCTGGGGCGTAAGCCGTTCAATCAGCGAGACTTATCGCGCGAGGCCGAAGGAGGTCAGGAGCACCCGAAGCAACCCGGGCATCCTTCAGCCGGCTCCCGTCCTCCCACCGCGCAGATGCCTACTACCGCGTGAAGGTGATCGTGACGGTCACGAGAACCGCCACGGGCACACCGTTCAGGAGAGTCGGCGTGTACTCCCACTGCCGCACGGCGTCAAGCGCGGCCTGATCGAGCAGCGGGATCGAGCGCACTACCTTCGCGTCTATGACTTTCCCGTCGGGTCCAATCGTCGCTTCGATCGTGACCACCCCGGCGACACGCGCCGACTGCGCAATGGCCGGGTACACCGGCTGGACGTCCTTGATCTTGGTTGGTGCCTTGATCCGACCCCCGATGCGGAGCGGCGCTATCCTGGCCTTCGCCCTGGCCGCGGCGGCATCGGCTTTCTCCTTGATCGCGACGGCATCGGCCTTCTCCTTGCCCGCGATAGCATCGACCGCCGCCTTGTCGCCTGCCGCCTTCGCAGCGACTGCGAGTTCCTTGGTCTTGTCGTAAGACTTAAACCAGTTGCCTTCCTGAGCTTTCAGCTCGGCGTCGAGGGCTGCCCGGGCATCCTGGGCAGCCTTTAGCGACTCGGCGGCATACTGACCCGCGCGGTCGGTATCGGCCCTGTCGAGGGCGGCCTTGGCCGCATCCACGTCCGCGTTGGGCGGCGACGCGCAGCCCGTGACAGTGATCGCGAGGCCCAGGGCAATCGCCCAGAATCTGACATTGACACGCATGGTGTGTTTTCCTCCTTCAAGCGTCGGATGAACGGTATTTCCATCTGGCTGCCCGGAACAGGCAGATAGTCCACAGATCCGCAAGGTGGAGCGGAGCGAAGCCGCAACTCCTTGATGTCGACGTGCAAAACAGTCGGCAGGCGACACAAAACGAACTCAGGGGGAGACATTTCCGTCGAACCTAGCCCCCATCATAGGGGCGGCGAAGCGGAGTGTCTGTGCACTCTTGAACACCGTCGTATTTCGATTGCACATTCCCTGGATCATGCGCTTCACCAGATCGTCGCATCGTGCGTATGAGTGGACGAACAGTTGTCCGTCGTCGTTACCGCGTGAACGGCCGTTTCCCGACGTTGTCCACCGCTGAGCAGCGGGCGTTGGCCCGGATGGAAGCCTGACTCCGTCTTCACGCAACTCGGGCGTGCACCTTCGGTTCGACGTGTCTCCACGTCGTTTGCCGCGCGACTCGAAGCTCGTAGTCCGACTGAAGGTCGAGCCAGATCTCGGGCGAGGTGCTGAAGTACTTGCCCAGTCGCAGCGCGGTATCAGCCGAAATCGCGCGAGTGCCATTGACGATGCCACTGACGCGGTTCGCAGGTACGGCGAGCGCCCTCGCCAACGCGTTGATGCTGAGCCCCAACGGGCGCATGAACTCCTCCATGAGGATCTCGCCCGGGGGAATCGGATCGAGCAGCTTCGGTCTTGACGCCATGAGACACCTCTCAGTGGTAGTCCACGATCTCAACGTCGTGGGCATCACCGCTCTTCCAGGTGAAGCAGATGCGCCACTGGTCATTGATGCGAATACTGTGTTGGCCCCTGCGGTCGCCCTTGAGTGCCTCAAGTTGGTGGCCGGGCGGGGCCTTCAGATCTTCAAGCACGCGAGCCCGGTGAAGATAGAGCAGCTTTCGCCGCGCAGGCCGCTCTATCGCCTGGAATCGGCGGACCGGCATGTCGTGGAACAGGGCCTCTGCGTCCTTGCTCTTGAAGGACCTGATCATGAGGGCAGGATATTACGCATGACGTCATATGTCAAATCGTCGAACAACCCACGGTGAGTGCCCACTGCACGGCTCTACGAAGTAAAAGGCGCCTTGCGTGGACTGTGCCCGAAGGGTTATCGGGAAGCATGAGAGGACATGTCGTATTCGCGGATTTCGACCATGAATGGCGGCGCATGATGCTGCCTCCAGAAGGCGCAGGGGCTTGATTCGAGGCCCTTTCGGACGATTTCCTCGCTGAGCGCGTTCAGTTTCCGGGCGAGCCGCCCACGAGCAAGAGCCGCTTCGAGATGCTGCTCTCGACCAAGGAACACAAGATGCACCATCGCGGCCAGTTGATGCTCATCGAGCGACTCCTCGGCATCGTGCCGCACTTGACGCGAGAACGGCAGGCACGCATGCAGGCGAGATGCTGATCCCTCTTGCATCACGGGCTGACCATTCTCGCGTCGATGGACGCACAGCCGGAGCCTCGCGCGGAGTACGCGGGCAGCCTTCCGGCCAGATTGCCTTCGTTGTGGGTCTTCGGTGGCCGCGGGACTTCGGCTCTGCGGTCCATCACAACCGGGCTCTCGCTATGGCTGAATCCGAGTCAGCCCGTGAGGCCGAACATGGAATTCACTCGAATCACTGCCGATTCCAGCCAGGGTCGGGGCTACTTCCCGGAATTCGTCCCGGCCCCTTCCGCTTCCAAACTCAGTCTCGACCCCTCCCACTTGACTTCTTCCTGGCTGTCGTCGGCGCGGGGACGGCAGAACGCTGGTTCTCGGGCGCGCCGGGCCGTGTTTTCGCGCGGGTGGCGGGCCGCTTCTTCGCGGCGACGCCGACCGACTTCTGTCTCGCGGCCGACAGTGTCCTGGCGTCGCGCGGCGACTTCGCGCCCGCCGGTGTCTCTGCGGCCCGCGCCGTCTTCGGGCCCCGCGATGCCTTCGCGACCGACGGCGTCTTCCGGGCGGGCGGTCTCTTCGCGGCGAGCGGCCTCTTCGGGGCCGCCGGTTGCTTTGCGGCCCGCGCCGCCTTTTGAGCTGGTGGGGCCGGTGCAGTCGGCTGAGCCGGTGGGGCTAGATCCACGCCGAACACACCTGCCAGGTCCTCGTCGGCCAGCACCTTCGACGCCGCCGGACCCTTCTTCGCGAGCGGCACGTCAGCTCCGGCCCACGTGATCAACTCCTGCTCGTCCACCTGGCGAAGACGGAACAGCAGCTCTGGCTGATGGTCGAGCCGGGCACCAACGCCGTAGAGCACGGCGGCGACATGCTTGCACATTGACGCCCAGTCGGGGCAGCTGCATGAGAAGGTGATCTCGGCGGGCGCCGGGAACAGGCCCGTTCCCTGCTGGCACAGGTGGGCCATCACTGCCTTCGAGAAGCGCCCCTGCAGCAGTTCCACGAGCGAGTCGATGCCGCCGGCGCACTGACCGCAGATGGCCTTCCAACGCGGGGCCGGCACGGGCGTCACGCCGATCTGCACGGTGTAGATCGACGACCCGCTCACGAGCGCCTCCACCTGGCCCGCGCCAATCTTGAGGTCGATCACCGAACCGTTGCGGACGTAGGTGCGGCCCCGGGGAATGCGGTTGGCGTAGTCGGAGTAGCGCTCGAGATTGTCGCACCACGCGCCACCCCAGAAGGTCGTGGCGATCTTCCGGCCTGCGATCTCCACGGGCGACACGGTCTTGCCAGCCTTGCGCAGGCCCTGGAGCTTGCCCTGGGCCTGGGCGCGCCGCTCGGCCACCGACACGTATGGGGCGAACCCTCCCCAGCCTCCACCGCTGTCGTACCGGTCGTACCGGGAATATCGGCTGTAACGGCGTTGACTGCGTCGGCGCGCCATCATCCCTCCTTGAGCGCGGCGTTCACGTCGAGCGCGACCAGCCGCAGCAAGTCCTCGTCCTTCATTTCGGTGAGCATCAACTCGGCGCCGCCTTCGAGCAGGTCTTTCGCCAGGCCGCGCTTGGAGGCGATGAGTTCGTCGATCCGCTCTTCCACCGTTCCCCGGCACACGAACTTGTGCACCAGCACGTTTCGGGTCTGGCCGATGCGGAAGGCGCGGTCGGTCGCCTGGTCCTCGACCGCGGGGTTCCACCAGCGGTCGAAATGTATCACGTGGCTCGCGGCCGTCAGGTTGAGGCCGCTGCCTCCGGCCTTGAGCGACAGCACGAAGAACGGCATGCGCTCATCGTCCTGGAATCGCTGGACGAGGTTGCGCCGCGCCTTCACGGCGGTTCCGCCGTGCAGTACGAGTCCGGGCCGGCCGAAGAGCGTCCCGAGGTGCGCCGCGACCGGCTCGGTGATCTCGCGGAACTGCGTGAAGACGAGCACCTTCTCCTGCCGCGCGGCGATCACCTCGGCCACCTCCGTCAGTCGTGCCCACTTGCCGCTGTCGGCCGGTCGCCAGGCGCCGTCGCCGAGCCAGTGCGACGGGTGGTTGCAGATCTGCTTGAGGCGCATGAGTGAGGCGAGCACGAGACCCCGGCGCTCCATGCCGTCGGCGCGCGCGAGGCGCTCGCGCAGGTCGCGCACCGCCTGCTCGTAGAGCGCCGCCTGCGTCCGGCTCAGCAGACAGTAAGCGTTGACCTCGGTCTTGTCTGGCAGGTCGGCGATGACCGTGCGGTCGGTCTTGAGGCGCCGCAGAATGTAGGGCCGCACCAGTTCGCGCAGCGGACCGTAGGCGTTGTGCGGACGTTCGGCGAGGCGCCTGGTGAGCGCGGTGAACTGCTTCGCGGAGCCGAGCAAACCCGGGTTGATGAAGTCGAAGATCGACCAGAGGTCGCCGATCCGGTTCTCGACCGGTGTGCCGGTCATGGCGATGCGCGCCCGCGCCCGGAGCGCCTTGACGGCGCGCGTCTGCCTCGCCCCGGGGTTCTTGATCGCTTGCGCCTCGTCCACCACCACCAGGTCCCACTCCACCGCCGACACCCACGGCAGCGTCCGGACCGACTGGTAGGTGGTGATGACCACGTTGGTGTCGCCGAGGCGACCTGCGTCGATCGAATTGAGCGTCTCGGCTGGCATGGCCGACGGGTGCGCCACCAGTGTCGAGAGACCGGGGGCGAAGCGCGCGATTTCCGACGCCCAGTTGGCGAGGAGCGACGCAGGGGCCACCAGCAGGCTGGGCCGTGGCGCCGCGCCCTGGCCCTGCCGGCGCTGGTTCTGGAGCACGAGCAGCAGCGCCAGCACCTGGATGGTCTTGCCGAGCCCCATGTCGTCGGCGAGGCAGGCGCCCAGCCCGAGTGACGACAGGAAGTGGAGCCAGCCGACGCCGACCTTCTGGTACGGGCGAAGGGTGCCGTGGAGGGAGGCGCCCGGGTCCACGTGCGCCAGCGCCTCCGGTCCGCGCAGGGCCTGGAGCGTCTGGGCGAGCCACGGTCCGGCCACCACGCCCGACCACTCGCGCGAGTCGGCGGCGACGTCGCCGTCGGGCCCGAGATTGGCGCCGGCGAGCAGGCGCATCGCGTCCGCAAAGGTCAGGCCGTGAGTGGAGGCCGCGCGATCGATTCGTTGGAACTCGTCGATCATGCCGCGCAGCCGCTCGCGATCCACCTCCACCCATCGCCCGCGAAGCAGCGCGAGGCCGTCCATGCCCTCGAGCAGCGAGGTCATCTCAGCCGGCGTCAACGGCTCGCCGTCCAGCGTCACGTCCACGCGGAAGTCGAGCAGCGTGTCGAGGCCGATGCCGCCCGTCGGCTTCGTGCCGACGGTTGCCGTGACCGTTGGGCGCGGCGGCCGTCCGGTCTTCCAGGTGGCCGGCACGCGAACAACAACGCCCGCCTGTTCGATCGCGTGGAGATCGCGGAGGAAGGCGAGGGCCTCGCGCGGCGTCCAGCGGAGCGGATGGAAGATCTCGCCCTGGTCCACCATCGCCTTCAGCCACGCGCAGTGTTCGGCCGCGCGCTGGACGGGGAGAAGCAGCGACAGCAGGCGCGTCTTGTTGGCGGCTCCCGCGTACTCGCGCAGGGCCTGGCCGAGCGGAAGGTGCTGCGGGGTGCCGTGCGCCGAGAGGCCGTGCGTGAAGGTGGCGAGGAAGGCGAAGGGCGCCTCCGGGTCTTTCCGGTTCTCCGCCAGGTGGAAGTGCACGCGTCCAACGGTGTTCCAGACCGGGTTGAAGGCGCGGAGCGTGTCCTGCACAGAGGTCCTCGCGTGCGCGAGCCGGGCGGTGAAGGCCGTGTGGAGCGCGACCCAGAGACCGCGCAGGACGTCGGGCGTCAGGTACTCGGCGCCGGTCATCGGCGGCGCGGCAACGACGATGGCGTCGAGGTCGATGTCGGGCGGCGGGGCGATGGCGGGCGAGACGGATCCGCGTGCTTCCTGGCCCGGCTCGGGGCTGGCCGCCAGGTCCGGCTGCGCGCACAGCGCGGTGACGAACCGTGCGGCGAAGTCGCGCCAGAAGCCAAACGCTGGAGGGAGCGGCGTGGACACCTCGCCGGCGCCGAGCTGCAGTAAGCCGTCTCCCTGGCCGCGGGCGAACGCCTCGACGAGGCGTGCGGCGATTGTCGCGTCGAGGCCCGGCGGCTCGGGCGTCTCTGCGAGCACCAGGTGGCCGCGTGGCGTCAGGACGGGCTCGAGGAGGACCGGGGGCGGATCGGCGGCTGGGCTCATGTCGGCAGCCAGCTATTCTATCCCCCCCCCGGATTTCTTCCGTCGCGGACGGTGCGATCGGCAACCATGCGCTGGCGGTCAGGGAAGCCTACTCGGATTTCCAGACGCTGGCGAGTGTCATTCTCAACCGGATGGCTCCAATCCCGCGTCCGTAATCGTTTAGGGCGAAACAGATTGATCGGTTATCGGTATCCGCGTGGGACCTCACAGAATCCGCAGATTCGGGCCACGAATGGCCAGCAACCCGCCGCCCGGCTCCGCACGTAATTTGTCCCGACCCCTGGGTTAGAACCGGAACAGGCGCGTGATCTTGACGGCGAAGGAACGGGCGCTGAGCTCGGATCGGCGGACACTGATCGACGTGTCGCGGCCTTCGTTGTAGACGACGAACAGATCGGATCCGGGTTTGAACTCCCACCTGAAGCGCAGGTTGGCGCCAATCACGTCGCCGGCCGAGTTGTACTGGACGAGCGCCGACAGGGCCTTGCGGGGGGACAGGTTGTAGTTGACGCGCGCCGTGAGCAGCTTGGCGACAAACGACCCTTCGGCAAGGTCCACCCAGTTGAACGAGATGCCGGGCTCCAGGCCGATCTTGCCGGTGAGTTCGACCCGGCCCCGGTAGCCCACTTCCGTGCGGGTGCCGTCGAAGAACTCGCCGCTGCCGGCCCAGAGGTAGCCGTTGAGCCTCCGCTGCGGTCCCATATTGTAGCGGGCTTCGAACTCGTTGAACCTGTATCCGCCCACCGGCAGGACCAGTCCGTCGGAGATCTCAAACGGCTCGTCGAGATACTCGTAGTTGTTCTTGAACTCCAGGCGCCATTCGTCGCCGTTCTGGAAGTCCATCCCGACTTGCGCCTGCGCCTGCTCGGTCTCGAGGCGGCCGGACGTGTCGGTAAAGTGGTCGAAGGCCAGCTCGAACTGGTACTTCCTGATGGTCGCCGAACCCGCCGGCCTCGGGCTGAAGCGGAACATGCCGAAGTTGCGCCGGAAATCCTTTCGGCGGAGGAACCCGGACTCGGGGTTGAAGTTCTTCTCCACCACGAGGTGCTCCGCCTCGAACCCATACCGATCGCCGGTCCACTGCACCTCGCCTCGATAGCTGGCGTCGTTGCCCGACCACCCCTCGGTGCGCGTGCGCGCGAGGTAGGCGTTGATGGTCAGGCTGCGCAGGAACGTGAACGACGCGTCGGCGCCCAGGGTCTGGTTTGACCCGTCCGCATTCACGGACTGGGAACGGTTCGTGAAAAGCACGCCCACGCTGCTCTGCGTCAGGATGTCGCGCTTGAGGCGGACGACGGAGAAGTTCGTGGCCGGAGCGCCGACGGCGGCGTCCGCGCGCTGCTGGATGTTCAACGCGCCCACCGTGTACGCGCCGGTCCGTCCCGTGAGCCGTCCCCCCGCCAGAATCGGCACGGCGGTCGTTCCATCGTTGCCCCGGTACAACCCGGTCTTCCGGCTGTAGAACAGGATCGGCGTATTGCTGGGCGGTCCCCCGCCGCCGCCGCGCAGGCTGACGCTGGCGCCGCCGAAGGCGAAGATCCCCGCGCCCTCGAGGAAGAACTCGCGACGCTCCGGGAAAAACAGGCTGAAGCGCGTCAGGTTCACCTGCTGCTCATCGTCCTCTACCTGCGCGAAGTCCGTGTTCACCGTCGCGTCGGCGACGAGGCCGTTCTTGAAGGTGTACTTCGTATCGAAGCCAACGTCGGCGGACGGATCGTTCCGGAACGGCACGCTCGAATTCAGGTCCGTGGCCACCGCGCCGAGCGCATACGGCTTCAGTTCCAGGTTGAGCGCGGCCTTTGGGGCTTCGAGGCCGACCAGCGTCGCCGCCTGCGAGACGCGCGTCATCGCCCGTTGCGTGAAGGCGGCCGGCATCGGCGTGAGGTACGAGAACTCGTTCGCTCCGCGCGCGATGCGGCGGAACTGCACGCCCCATTCCTGCGGCCCCGGCGCCGGGTAACGCAGCGACCGGAAGGGGATGGCCATTTCCAGGGTCCACCCCTGATCGAACCGCTGCGCGCGCACGTCCCAGACGGTGTTCCAGTCGCGGTTCGTGTCGCGCTCGTCAGTGACGAGACTGTCGGACAGGCCGCCGAGCGGGTTGGTATAGAACATGAACCCGTTGCGGCGGTCGTGGAACGTGTCGAACAGGACACCGAAGTTGTCGTTCTGGAAGATCGCGAAGGAGTCCCTGCGCATCTCGTTCGCGACGATCCGCGCCGGGTCCGTGGTCCAGCAGCGCGCCGCGACGTAGATGTTCTTCTCGTCGTACAACAGCCAGACGTCGGTCTTCTGAGACGCGGGTTGGCCCTCGTGCGGCTCCTGCTGGAGGAAGCCGTCGATGGCCTGGATGCGGCCGTAGACGCCCTCGCCGAGCGTGCCGTCGATCGTGATGGGGTCCGTGATGCGCGTCGCGCGGACGGTGACACGGCCCGCGCTGTCGCGCGCGACCGTCGCCGTCGGCGTCGCAAACGCGTCAGCCCGCACCCCGGCCGGCCCGCCGCCCTCCTGGGCGAAGGACGGAGCGGAGAACAGCGTGGCGAGCGCGCACACCGTGACGACGTGGGGAGCAGAGCGGAACAGTTGTGGTGTCAAGTGACATGCCGGGACAGAACTTCAACCCACTATTTTAACCCCTCGATGGCAGATTTCGCACAGAGATCATCGTTTCTCACTGGTGAGGATGGGTCAAACCGAGCGCCAGTGGGGTAACATGATTGAACGCTTTTTCGGAACGTGACGTGTCTTCACAGCGGAGGAGAGCATGATGGAACCCTGGCGGTCGCTGGCGCTTGCAGCCGCGTTCAACGTGGCCGTAAGTGTCGGCGTCGGGACGGCGCAGACCGTGATTGTGAGGAACGCGCCGCCGGGATCGACCATCGAGCTCGTGCTGAATGCGACCACGATCGGGACTGCTACCGCGGCCCCCGGCGGCGACGCGACGCTCGCCGTGAATCTGTCGGCACACGGGGGGAAGACCGAGACGGATGCGTACATCTACGTCGATGTGTGCGCCAGCCTGCGGCGAGTGCTGCTCGTCGAACGCGGCCTGCAGCCTCCAGCGCAGGGAGAAGCCTGCAGCCGAAAAGAGATGGCCGGAGTGTTTCTCGTGCGCCAGGTTACGACGTTGGTCGTGGACGTCGCCGGACCCAGCCCGATGGTGTGGCTGAGGCAGGGGCCGGTGCCGAAGGAGTGGCTGGGACAGGTACCGGAGCGCTCTGGTACGGCGAGCGCCAGGCGGCCCTCGCCCACAGGCCTGGTGCTGTTCGGCGGCGGAAGCCTCATGACGTTCCGCGACGCGAACGTCCTGGCGTGCGGGAACGTCGCGAACTGCGCCGGCAAGGACTCCCCGCTCGCCTACACCGCCGGGGCAGCGTACTGGTTCACCCGGTTCCTGGCCGCCGAGGCGAGCTACATGAAGCCCGCCGACGTGACCGCGAACGGCAGCGGCAACAACTACCGCTTCAACAGCTTTCTCGATACCCGCGTTCTGACCGTCGCCGGGAAGGTGGGCGTCCCGATTGGCCGGGTGAGGCTCTTCGGTCAGACAGGGGCGAACTACCATCGAGCGACGATCAGCACCACGCAAACCATCGACGACTCCACCGTCACCACAACTGATGTGACCACGACCATCAAGGGCGGTACGCAGACCTTCGAGCTGATGACGGCGGGGTGGGGCTGGCTTTTTGGTGGCGGTGTTGAAGCCTGGGTGAAACCCTCGTTTGCCATCTACGCCGAGGCCGGGCGTGCCCGGCTCAAAGGCCATGCGCTGGACGGCGGAGAAGGCGGGATCGATGACCGCGTAACCTTCATTCTGGCCGGCGCCCGAGTCCGCATCGGCCGCTGACGCGGGAAGCGGCGTGCCAACGTGCCTCGTCTGAGGCGCGGCGTGCCGGCACCACCGCGACCGACGGTGGGGCGGACGGCGCGCGGACCTGTTATTGCACGTTCAGCAGTTCGATCTCGAACATCAGCGTCGCGTTAGGGGGGATGGGGCCGTTGCGGCTTGCGCCGTAAGCCCGCGGCGGCGGGATGTCGAGCCGGCGCAAGCCGCCGCCCTTCATGGCCACGACGCCCCGCTCCCAGCCGGCGATCACTGACCCGGCGCCGAGCGTGAACAAGAACCCCGTTTGGCTAACTGACGAGTCGAACTGCGCGCCCTTCTGATTGGGTTGCGACGCGTTGTACAACCAGCCGGTGTAGGTCACCGTCACACGGCTGCCGGTGACGGCATCCGCGCCGGTTCCCACACGCAAGTCCGTCTGGCTGAACGCCACGTTGTTCGAGGGAGAAGTCGGCGAACCACCGCATCCGGCGATGACGGCCGAGAGACCGACAAACGCGACCGACGTGAACGCCGACCGACACACACGCGAAAGTATCACGCGAACTCCATATTCAGTAGCTATCGCGGTGGACGCCGCGGACGGACCGGCCGGACGGATCGGCAAGCTGGGCGAAGGTGGCATCCCACGCCATAGCTGATGGTGTGCTGCACGCGACGCTCGGTCCACCGGGCACGCAGGCCGCGGCCGCATCGCCGGGGAAGTGCCGGTCGAAGAACGACCGATAGTAGTAGGCCTCCTTAGTTTGCGGCGTGTTGATCGGGAAACGGTAGTGCGCGCGCCGCACTTCGTCGTCGCTGACCTCCCGTTCGGCGACGGCTTTTAGACCGTCGATCCACGAGTAGCCGACGCCGTCTGAGAACTGCTCCTTCTGGCGCCAGACAATCGTGTCGGGCAGCAGTTCCTCGAACGCCTTTCGTAGCACCCATTTCTCCATCGGCCGATCGCGGGTCACCATTTTCTCGCTGGCGTCGAAACCCATGGCCACGTCAAGGAACTCGCGATCGAGGAACGGCACCCTCGTCTCGATGCCCCAGGCGGCCATCGACTTGTTGGCGCGCAGGCAGTCGTACTTGTACAGCAGATCCAGTTTGCGAATGGTCTCGGCGTGGAATTCATGGGCGTTGGGCGCCTTATGGAAGTACAGGTAGCCGCCGAAGATCTCGTCAGAGCCCTCGCCGGTGAACACCATCTTGATGCCGACCGACTTGATGCGGCGCGCCAGCAGGTACATCGGGGTTGACGCCCGAACCGTGGTCACATCGTAGCTTTCGATGTGGTAGATGACGTCGGAGATGGCGTCGAGTCCCTCCTGCACCGTGAAGTGCAGCTCGTGGTGGATGGTGCCGATGGCCTCGGCGGCCTTGCGGGCTGCCGCCAGATCTGGAGACTCCGGGAGGCCGATGGCGAAGGAATGGAGCTGCGGCCACCACGCCGGCGTGAGCCCGCCGCTTTCGACCCGGTTCTTACTGTGGCGCTGCGCGAGGGCGGAAATGATCGACGAATCGAGGCCGCCTGACAGGAGGACCGCGTAGGGTACATCGCACATCAGTTGCCGCTCGACCGCGCGGTCGAGCGCGTACCGAAGCGCGTCCAGGTCGCACACGCGACCCCTCACCGTCTCGTCATCGCGCCAGGTCGGCTCGTAGTAACGTCGGATCTCGCCGATGTCGCTGTCGAGATAGTGACCGGGCGGGAAATCCTCGATCGTCCGGCAGATCCCGATCAACGCCTTCATCTCCGAGGCGACATAGAACGTCCCTTGCTCATCGCGCCCGGTGTAGAGCGGCATCACCCCGATCGGATCGCGCGCAATCAGGTAGCGGTCGCGCTGGGCGTCGTAGAGCACGAACGCGAAGATGCCGCTCAGATCGTTCAGGAACGCGGCTCCACGCTCGGCGTACAGGGCGAGGATCACCTCACAATCCGACTTCGTCTGGAACTGGTAGGGCTGGCTCAATCGGCGCTCGAGATGCTGGTGGTTGTAGATCTCGCCGTTGACGGCCAGCACCTTGGTGCGATCCGGGCTGTACAGCGGCTGAGCGCCGTGTTCGATGTCGACGATCGCCAGTCGTTCGTGCACCAGGATTGCCCGTTCCGACGAAAAGATGCCGCTCCAATCAGGCCCGCGGTGGCGCTGTCGTTTCGAGAGGGCCAACGCCGTCTCGCGCAATTTCGCCGGGTCGGACTTTAGTTCAAGAACACCCAGAATGGAACACATCGGCGCCTCGATTCTCGTTTTCGTGGTTCGGAAGGGACGCTCGCTCCAGCCGGCCTACTGGCGTGAGCGTCCGCCAGGCTCTCGGCCGCACCACGCGCATCGCGCACGCCGACTCGACACTATACTCTGTTATGGGCTGCGTGATGATCAAGGGCACCCTGCTGGTCGGGGCTCTCGCAACGGCTGCGCTGGCCGTGGCGTTCCGATGGCCCACATCTGTCGGCGCGTCGGAAACAGGCCGGCTCGGCGTACAGAATCGTGCCATCGTCGATCGAGACGGCACGCGGTTTCGCTGGAGAGGCGTGACCGCGTTCGCGCTGCCCGAACAGATTGCGCATGGCCGGGAGACGGAGGCGGTGCGTTTCCTCGACTGGGCTCGCGACAGCGGCTTCAATGTCGTTCGGGTCCTCGCCATGGCACACACGCTGTTTCAGCTCACGCCAGAAGAGGGTCGCGCCGCACTGCCTCGTCTGCTGGCCCTTGCGGCCCAGCGCGGCTTGCAGGTGGAGGTGGTGGCGCTGGCCGACACGCAGTTCTACCCATTGGACCGGGCCGGCCTGCACGCGCAAGTCGAGGGGATCGGTCGCATCGCGCTTCGCCACGTCAATGCCATCGTGCAGGTGGCCAACGAGCACGACCACCCCACGCAGCTATCTCTGCTGCACACGTCGGCGGCGGTGCGGGAACTGGCGCAGTCGCTGCCCGCAGGTGTGCTCTATACGGAGTCGCCCGCGGCGAACGACACCGCGTCTGAACCCGGTGGTCAGTTCCTGACGCGTCACCTCGCCCGCGGCGGCAATCGGTGGACGATGGTGGCTCGCGTCCGTGAATTGGCGGATCTGTCATCGCGGCTTGGGAAACCTATCGTGAACGACGAGCCGATCGGTGCCGACGAGAGGTCCATCCCGGGCCGACGGCAGCACGACCCCGCGGTGTTCGCGGCCATGGCCATGCTCGACAGCCTCTATGGACTGGCCGGGGGCACGTTTCATTGCGAGGATTGCCTCAGGGCCCTCGTACCCGGTCCTGTGCAGCAGCAATGCGCGGCAGCCTGGATCGATGGCTCGCGCGTGATCCCGGACCAGGCGCGTCCGGTACCGTATGGCATCCGCGACGGGGGTTCCCCGGTCAGCGGCGCGGCGATCGGCCGGACCTTCGCGACGCTGCATGTCGGTGTGGCAGGGCGGATCGGGTGGGTGATGGCGACCGGCGTCACGGCCGATCTCCAGCTGCGGTGGTCACCGGATTGGGAACCTGCCGGGCCCTTGGTCACGAAGTGGCCTGGCGTAGCGTTCGTGTCAATCAGACGAATCGGGCAATCCCCCTGAACGCCTTCCACAGTACGCGGTCAGCCGGTCGCGTCCACCTTAGG
>CAYHRK010000038.1:21451-22445 GCA_964358795.1 uncultured Vicinamibacterales bacterium | reverse complement strand
GCACCATCGCGACGGATGAAGCAAGTTCTCCGTCACCCCCGCGCCCCATCTGTCACCCCCGCGAAAGCGGGGGTCCAGACTGGATTCCCGCGTTCGCGGGAATGACGAAGAGAGAGCGGGAATGACGAGATGGCCACCCGACAACCGCTCCGATCGAGCACACGCACTCATCCTCCAAGTGTATCCCCATCGGCACCATCGGATTGACCCCCAGCCTCCAGCCAGCCCCCGTTGCAGGTACAATCGTGTCCGTGGCCCTGGGATGGAAAGCCGGCGCACGCACGCTCGCGACGGGATGTCTGACCACGATCGGCACCCGTGTCGTCGTGGTGGCGTGTGTGTTTGTGTCGGCCACGACCGTGATCGGCTCCTGGCGGAACTTGTGGTTTGAGCTTAGCGGCAAGGTGGTCGAGGGTGTGGTAGTCAGGCAGGCGGAAGAGCTGGTGGCCGACTGGAATGACCCAACGGTAGCCGGCCGGCCATCCGGAGTGCGGACAGCGGCAGCCACGCGCCTCTTTCGCGCCATTGTCGAGTTCAAGGATAGCGACAAGCCGTACCAGATCGAATCCAGGTCGCGTGCTCCGGTAGCGATCTATGGGATCGGATCAAGAGTCGATGTGGTGTTTCCGCCCGGTCGTCCGCACCGCGCGCAACTGCGGCCCGAGTTGCCCGACCTTTGGACCGAGAGCGGCTTGATGCTGATGGGGACGCTCGTTGGCGCCGGAGCGGCCTATTGGTGGTGGAAGCACATCAGGCGGCGTGGTAGAATCAATTCTTTGCCGGGTGGCCGGAGCGACGTGTCGGGCGGTTAGCTCAGCGGTAGAGCACCGGCTTTACACGCCGGCTGTCACAGGTTCGAGCCCTGTACCGCCCACCAGCCTTCGCACGCATGCCGGGATCGCGCTTCGGCTGGCTAGCCAGGTATTCGCGCGCTTGTCTGGATCGCGCTTCGGCTGGCTAGCCAGGTATTCGCGCGCTTGTCTGGATCGCGCTT
>CAYHRK010000038.1:0-21351 GCA_964358795.1 uncultured Vicinamibacterales bacterium | reverse complement strand
CGGCTGGCTAGCCGCGCCGTAGCTCGGCGGATCGAGCTAGCGAAGGCGGGGCAAGCCAGGAATCGCAGTGGCGTGGAAGTGCGGTTCGGACACTAACCGATCGGGTCCAGGCAGACGGTGACAGCACCTGCCACCCAACGGACCCGGGCGGGTCGTCAGATGCGGGGTTGTAGTTCAGCTGGTTAGAACGCCGGCCTGTCACGTCGGAGGTCGCGGGTTCGAGTCCCGTCAACCCCGCCAGCTTCCCTTCCAGCAAGCTGAAGCGCGCAGCAAGTTGACGACGAGCCGCTTCGCCTTCTTCATTGCCCTGCGCTTGTGACAGCGCGCTGTCGTCGCTCCGGGCCGACACTGAGCAGGACGTGCAACAACTGGTCGATCTCCGCCTGGTCCCGCAGGAAGTAACCAGCCAGAGTGTCGCGCTTGCTGCCAACACGAATCGTCAACAACTGGCCCGGTTGGTCGAGCGCAAAGACATCTTCGTCGGTGTCGTCATCGCCGACGTAGAGAGCCGTGTCGCATTGAAAGCGCGTGCGCGCTTTCTCCAGGGCAATCCCCTTGTGCGGTGCGTCATTCGGCAGCAGGTTTACCACCTGCTTGCCCCGGATCAGGCGCACGTCCCCGAGGGCGGCCGCCGTCCGGTGGATCGCCATCCGCACCTTCTTCTTTTCCCGCGACTGTCGGTAGTGAACGGCCACCGAGTACACCTTGTTCTCGATCCTCACGCCCGGCAAGCGAGCGAGACGCCGCGCGAGCGTTGGCTGCCACCGGCGCACGGCGAGCAGGCCCCGCTGCGAGGTCTGCCACGGTTCGATCCCGTGATTCCCGATCACCTCAACCGCCCCTACTCCGCGCAGCCTGCGCAGCGCATCGGCACGGGCCCGGCCCGAGATGACGACACAGGGATACCGCTTGGCGATCTCGCTGAGAAGCGCGCGGGTCGTCGCTCGCATGGCTGCCTGCTTGGGGTCGGACACGATCGGCGCCAGCGTCCCGTCATAGTCGAACGCCAGCAGCACCCGGGAACAGGCGAACTGCCGGAGCACGTCGCGGTTGGCGCGAGCGAGGATGTGTCTCATCGGGCCTTGGACCCACCATTGAGCCAGGGTCCGCGCAGGCGTCCCGTGAGCTTCCCCCGCCGGCGCAGACGAGCGGCGTCCACCAGCATGCGGCCCGCCCAGCGATAGACGTTGAACTCGGCAACGAAGGCCCGCATCGCGCGCATCCTGTCCTCTTGTTCCTCGGCTGGCATGCTGAGCGCCGTGGCGAGCGCCTCACTGGCCTCCTCGAGATCGTAGGGGTTGACGATCAGAGCCTCGGTCAGCTCGCGCGCGGCGCCCGTGAAGTGGCTGAGCACGAGCACCCCACGCTCGTCGTCGCGGGCGGCGATGAACTCTTTGGCCACCAAATTCATGCCGTCGTGCAGACTACTCACATAGCAGACGTCGGCCGCTCGATAGAAGCGAAACACCCTGGGCGGCTCGTGGTGCGCCCGCAACAAGATCACGGGACGGTAGCTGTCGGAGGCGAAGCGCTCGTTGACGCGCGCCGCGACCTGCTCCACGTTCGCGTTGAGCTGCTTGTACTGCGGGATGATGGTTCGGCTGGGCGCGGCCAGCTGCACGAACGTGAAGCGTCCACAGAGCTTGGGATACCGTTCCAGCAGCCTCTCCACGGCCAGAAGCCGTTCCTCAATACCCTTCGTGTAGTCGAGGCGGTCGACACCGACGCCGAGCAAGGCGTCTGGCGCGAGCCCCAGCTCCGCGAACACACCCGCGCGGCATTCGGCGGGGGAAGGAACAGTCTCCACCCAGCTGTTCGGCCACTCAATAGAAATGGGATAGGAGCGCACCAGCGTCCATCGGCGTTGGTGGACCACGGCGTTCTGCTCGCGGTCGATGCGTGACTCGAGGAAACGGTCGACGGTGTCGAGGAAGTTGTTGCAGTGGTACTGCGTCTGAAAGCCAAGGATGCTGCTGCCAAGCATGCCTGCCAGCAGCTCGTCGCGCCAGGGGCAGATCCCGAAGTGCTCCGCGTTGGGCCAGGGAATGTGCCAGAAGGTGAGGACCGTCGAGCGCGGCAGCTTCTCGCGGATCATGCGCGGGAGCAGCGCGAAGTGGTAGTCCTGCACGAGGATGATCGGGTCGTCCGAATCGACTTCGGAACAGACCGCGTCAGCGAACTTCTGGTTGACCACCTGATAGTGCTTCCAGTCCTCGCTGCGAAAGATGGGTCGGACGTGGGCGATATGGCACAGGGGCCACAGTCCCTCGTTGGAGAACCCGTAGTAGTAGCCCCGCTCTTCCTCGGGCGTCAGCCAGAGCCGACGCAGGACGTAGGACTCCTCTCCCGGTGGCACGCGCAGCCGTCCCTGCTGGTCCGCGACCTCGCGGTCCGCCGAGCCACTGCCATGTGCCACCCACACGCCCGAGCACGCCCGCATCACCGGCTCGAGGGCTGTCACGAGACCGCTGGCGGGATGAACCACGCGCACGCCACCATCGGCGCCGCGCTCGTGGATATACGGCTCCCTGTTCGCCACGATCACCACGCGCTCGCCGTGGAGGTGCCGGCTAAGCGTGTTCTTGAGCCTCTGTGGCGTCCAGAGGCCGCCGAGACCATCGATCTCCCGCTCGGAAGCCAAGCGATCGACCAGGTCGCGAACATCTCGAAGAAAGGGCACGAACTCGGCGCGAGGCGTTTCGCCTTTGAGGAGGCGCCGCAGCTCGTTGCTCCAGCCTCGCCACGAGAGTCGGGCGGCGATCAGCGTCACGACGGACGCAGCGAAGGCCAGGAGGCCGAAGGCGAGCAGCAGAAACCTCCTGGTTGTCGCCTCACGGCGTTCGACGAAACTCATGTCGTGGACGAGCACGACGAAGCCCAGCGCCCGATCTCCGTCGAGCAGCGGGATCGCAGTGGCGTGTATGTTGCCAGCGGGCAGGGCGAGTTCCGATGCCCAGGGAACCCAGTCTGCCACTGGTGCGTCCGCCGTGGGACGCACGTGAGGTCCAATGGAGGGGCAAGAGATCTGCGCAGGGTAGTCGCCGGCGTGCGCCAAGAGCGCCAGGTCCCTGCCGCACGCAGCGGCCGCCATGATGCGTTCGTCGCGGGTGATTTCGAGGAGGATGTCGCGCAGCCGCGCAGGACGGCCCTGGTCCCAGTGGGAGACGAGCGCCTCACGTGTGCCGGCAACGGCGAGCTTGGCGCGCAACTGGATATCTCGGTCGAACCAATCCCGAGTGGTTCGGTTGACGACCACCGATGCGCCCCAGGTGAGGAGTGCCAGGCCGGCCACCAGGGCGATGATGAATCGCAGGGCGCGCATGGTGGCCCCATTTGACCATACGTTGTTTTGATCTCATAGGAGGTTCTGCTATGGTTCTGCCGATGCGCTTGGAAGACCTCGGGCTGATCGGGAACTGCCAGCTCTCCGCGCTGATCGAACGTACAGGCGCGATCGTCTGGTGCTGTCTGCCACGCTTCGATTCGGAGCCCGTATTCTCAACGCTGCTTGACGCTCATGAGGGCGGGCAGTTCCTGGTCGGGCCCGCTGGCGGCGAGAGCGGGGTGCAGCGCTACGTCGACAACACGAACGTCCTAGAGACGACCTTCGAGACGACGAGTGGCACGCTGCGGGTCCGCGACTTCGCGCCGCGCTTCGTCCAGTACGACCGCGCCTTCAGGCCAACGCAGATCATTCGTGTCGTGGAGCCAGTGAGCGGCACACCGCGAATCCGCGTGCGCTGCGATCCGCGGCAGGGGTGGTCGAAACTCCCGGCGCCGCAGACGATGGGCTCCAATCACGTGCGTTTCGAGGGCTTTTCGGCGCAGCTCCGCCTGACGACAGATATCCCGATCTCGTATCTTTCGGGGCAGCCATTTGCCCTCACCGAGCGCCGGCATCTCGTCCTCACGTGGGGCGCCCCGATAGAAGAACCGCTGGCCGGCCTGTGCTCGCGCTTCCTGCAGGAGACCCTGCGGTACTGGCAGCACTGGATCAAAGAGTGCGACGTGCCGCCGCTCTTCCAGCAGGAGGTGATCCGGTCGGCCCTGGCGCTCAAGCTGCATTGCTTCGAGGACACGGGCGCGATCGTCGCCGCCATGACGACCTCCATCCCCGAAGCGCCCGGCAGCGGCAGGACATGGGACTACCGCTACTGCTGGCTGCGCGATGCCTACTACGCGCTGTCGGCGTTTCGCCTGCTGGGCCATTTCGAGGAGCGCGAGCAGTTCGTGCGATACCTGATCAACGTCGCAAGCTCGACAGCAGACCTCGACCTGGCGCCGCTCTACCGGATCGACGCCGAGGTCGACCTCGAAGAGCGGGTCCTGCCGAACTGGCCGGGCTTCAACGGCGAGGGCCCGGTGCGAGTCGGAAACGCGGCGGCGAAACAGCGGCAGAACGATGTGTTCGGCGAAATGGTCTTGGCCCTGTCCCCTGTCTTCCTCGATGAACGTTTCAGCGCCGAGCGTTCACCCGCGACGCTGGATTTGCTACAACGGCTAGCGCGCAAGGCCGTTGCTGTCGCCGGCACGCCCGACGCGGGTATCTGGGAGCTGCGTAGCAGCCCTAAGACGCATGAACCGCAGACGTTCTCGACCCTGATGTGTTGGGCAGCCGCGGACCGCATGGCGAACGTGGCCGCGAGGTGCTGCCGGGATCAGGAGTCCTCGCTGCGGGCGGACGCAAACCGGATCCGGAACGACATCCTCAACCGGGCCTGGAGCGAGGCAGCCGGAAGCCTAGTCGCCTCATACGGCGGAAAGGACCTCGACGCCGCGCTGCTGCAGGCGGCCAGCTTGCGTTTCCTGCCGGCCGACGACCCTCGGCTGCATAGCACCGTCGATGCCGTGTGGCGCGATCTCGCACGCGGCGGGTGGCTGATGCGCTACCGAACGGATGATGGGCTTGGCACGCCAACAGTGGCGTTTGTCCTGTGCACGTTCTGGCTCGTGGAGGCGCTGGCGATCCTCGGTCGGCCCGTCGAAGGGCGCGCGTTGCTCGAGCAGTCTCTGTCCGCGCTGTCGCCGCTAGGCCTACTTTCCGAGGACTACGCGGCGGACGGGAGGCGGCTGTGGGGCAACTTCCCCCAGGCCTACTCTCACGTGGGCCTGATTCACGCGGCGTTCGCAGCATCGCCGCGTTGGTCGGAGGTCTTGTGAGTCGAGCTTCCGTACCCCGGCATCTCACCTACAACCCCGTCTCCGGCGCGACCGATGGGCCACCCGACAGAGGTTGCGGGCGGCGATGGGGGACCCCGTGACAGCGCTCGTCCTGGCATCGGCGGCGGTCGCCGGGCACGGCAGCAGCCCCGTGCCGGCCTTCCTGCTGATTCTGGTTCTCGTGCTGCTCGGCGCGAAGCTCGCCGGAGAGCTGGCGAGCCGGCTTGGGCAGCCGCCGGTGCTCGGCGAGCTTCTCGTCGGCGTGCTGCTCGGCAGCCTCGTTCTCGTGGGCGGGCCGGACCTGGGTCTACTCGCGCGCCATGAAGCCTTCGAGGTCTTCGCCGAGCTGGGCGCGATTCTGCTCCTGTTCCAGGTCGGGATCGAGGCGACACCGCGCGAGATGCTCGCCGTCGGCGGGCGCGCAACCATCGTCGCGACGATTGGCGTGGTGGCACCGATGCTGCTCGGCGTCGGGGTCGGGATGCTGACATTCCCCGGTCAGTCGTGGATGCTCTATGCCTTCCTGGGCGCGATGCTCGCCGCGACAAGCGTCGGCATCACGGCGCGTGTCTTCAAGGATCTCGACCTGCTCCAGTCCCCCGCGGCACGCATCGTGCTCGGCGCCGCGGTCGTCGACGATGTGCTAGGCCTCGTCGTGCTCGCAGTCGTGTCCGGCTTCATCACAGCGGCCGGCGGCGCGGGGACGCTTGGCTTCTGGGGCATCGCCATCATCATCGCCAAGGCGCTGCTCTTCCTGGCCGGCGCTCTGGTCGTCGGCTCTTTCCTCTCTCCACGGCTGTTCCGATCGGCGCTTGCTTTTCGCTCCGTTGGTGTCGTGCAGACCCTCTCGCTGGCCCTGTGCTTCTCCCTCTCCTACCTCGCGCTCAAGGCCGGCCTCGCACCGATCGTGGGCGCGTTCGCCGCCGGTCTCGTTCTCGAGGAGGTCCACTTCGAGGGTCAGGTTCTGCGCGGCGAACGCCCGTTGCACGAGACGCTCGAGCCGCTAATCGCTCTCTTTGTACCTGCCTTCTTCGTCCGCATGGGAATGCTTGTCGATCTCTCGTCCTTTCTGAGCGGCGGTGTGATCGGCTTCGCCGTGCTGCTGACGCTCGCCGCGGTGGTGGGCAAGCTCGTCTGCGGCCTCGCCGTCCCGCGCACTATTCCAAGGCTCATGGTCGGTTTCGGAATGCTGCCGCGGGGCGAGGTCGGGCTCATCTTCGCGGGCATCGGGATGCAGCTATCGCTCGGCGGCCAGCCGGTGGTGGACGCCCGCACGTACGCGGCTGCGGTTCTGATGGTCGTTGTGACCACGCTGGCCACCCCGCCGCTTCTGACTTGGTCTGCGCGGCGGGCACGCGGCGCTCGGAGTGGGGATGCGTGAAGCTTCATCGAGGCTCTTCACTCGATCGACGAGCGCCTTCTTCTTCAGGGCGCCCGGCGCGAACCATTTGCTGGCGTACCAGCGGCGAATGCCGTCGCGCACCTGATCCTGCGGAACCTTGAACGGCAGCACGCTTTGCGGCCGGATGGGCGACTTGATTTCCTGGTAGTCGACCAGCGCCGGAGAGCCGCAAAATTCGCAGTTCTGGCCCACCCGCGCCGGGTCTCGGCCCACTCACCCGGATCCGCGATCGCGTTTAGCACCGTCCCGGCGGCGTCGGTGGTGGTGGACACGTCGGTGGTGGTGCCGTTCCGTCGCCCAAAGCAGTGAGGCTACACTCTCGGTGCGATCCGTCGGGCAGTCGGCGGTCGGTGGTGTCTGAACCATAGCCGCGAACGACACCCATGAGGTGCGGCTGGCTTGAAGATGGAGGCGAGCACGGCGACGCGTCTCCGCACTGGAAGGGACTCATATGAAGCGAAAGCTCACCATCGGCTTCGCGGACCTTCGACGGGATTCGGTTCCGCCTGCGGTTTGCGATCCGGGAGATGCGTTCACACGCCAACGCCTACACCGACGACGATCAGACGGTAGAGCACATTGGAGCGAACGTGGGTGCGGCTGGCTTCTACACCAAAGAGCAGTTCTTGGCAGCGACTACGCTGACTGCGGGAGCCACCGGCAACACCCGGAGACGGCTCGCGCACAGTCCTCCCATGTAAGCCATCCGAGTCTGCTCGACACTGCCGACCAGTCGTCATTCGCTCGATGTGGAAGATCACGAGCTAACGTTCGGCTGTCGTGTTGATACTCGGGCAAGAGCCGCCCGTACAGGCGCGTATGCGAGGCGCGTCGGAACATTTCTGGCGTCAGCAGCATGAGCAGTGTCTTGTGAGGATCGCCAGGAACGAGTCTGCACCTGTCACGATGATGGGTCGTGGGATCCCGGCGTGACCTATCTCAACGGATGTTCCGCGTGCGGTTGCCGGTGGGCAACGTCCGAAGAACCCGAGGCGGGCGATTTGGACGACGATGAACCGACGGACGGGCGCCGGCGCGTTCACTAGAGTGCCACAGCTCGCATGGCAGGAAGCCGCAAGATCTGCCGGTCACATGAGGAGGAATTGCCGCAGGTGATTGAAGTTGAGCGCCTCAACTCCACTGGCAGACAAGTGCCGGTACAAGTCGAAATCGTCGGTCAGGCCGGGGTGGTTCGCGGCCGTCATCATCTCGATCCCTGCATCAGTCAGACCCAGTCGAATGAAGCTAGATGCCGAGACCACAGAAGCGACGCCGACATGATGCTCGTCAATCGGGCTGAGCATTCTCGCGGATCTTCATTGCCGCAACTTCGCCCGTTTCAGCGTTCAACCCGAATACCTTGTAGTGCCGCGGGTTCTTCTGCGGCAGCATTTCGGCGATCGAACCCGTTGGTGTCACTGGCGAACGGGATCGGATGAAGCTAAGCGTGATGTACCAAACGGTACGATTATCCGACAATTCCACTTCTTCAAGAAGAACGTCGCCGACTGTGCCGCCGAACATGTCCTGCAAGTACCGCTGTGCATTGGCCACGGCCTGTTTCGCTTCTACCATGTTGCCCCCTCTCGGCCGAGTGATGTCGCGGTTAGTATAACAGGACGTTTCAGTGGCCCGCACTGAACGGGCTGAGATTGCTTGAATCGCATCGTAGAGATCGGGATCGCACTCCCGAAATCATGAGCGGCTCCGTGGCCTTCGCCTGGCATGGGCTGTCTACTTGAACCCGACGATCTGAGTCGACGTGCCAAGCCTCCGCCGCGATGCGGAGAGCCCCAGCGGCTGCGTGACCACGGGAGCATCCGTCGAGAGTCCTCGGTGTCCTGGCGACGAGGGCGTTCCGGCGGTTGGCGTCATGTGAGCGAACCTCCGTCCCACTGGTGCTCGGGGTCGGGGACGAAGACGAGCAACGCCGTCTCATTGGACGTCGTGCCGTACACCAGCCACCCGCCGGGGATCTTGGCGCGTGACAGGGAGGACGGCGTGGGCGCAAACGCATGCGTCCTCGGGTTCAGGATCGTGAAGACGAGAGGCGGTAGGTTCGTCATGGTTCAGTATCCGCTCGCGCTGGCCGTCCGGCCACGCGTCTTCCAAAGTGTCCAGCCCAGCATACCCACGCTCATGAGCATCCACGCGCTGGCCCACAGCCAGGACGGCAACAGAAAGAGCTTCCCCTAATGCCCGCCGACGGTCCAGATGATGCCGCGTGCCCGCAGAGCTCAGTGACAGCTTGATTGGATATGCCCATACTGGGATAATGAGCCAATGCGTCTTGTTCTCGCCGCGGACGAGAAGCCGCTCCATCGGGAGGTGCATCATGGCAAGCCGAAACGCTGATCGCGAGGACGAGATCGTTCGTGGCACGGGAAATGTATTCGCCGATCTGGGTTATCCCGATGCGGCCGAGCGCCAGGCCAAACTGCGGCTGGCTTGTGCGCTCAACCAAGTGCTTGACCAGCGGAAGCTTACTCAGGCGGAAGCGGCAAAGGTCTTGGGCGTGGGGCAACCGAAAATCTCCGCGCTGCGGCGTTACAAGCTCGCTGGGTTTTCTGTTGAACGACTGATGACATTGCTTACAGCGCTTGACCAGGACGTTGAGATCGTGATCAGACAGAAACCTCGATCCCGACGAGACGGGCGGATTAGCGTCGTCGCGGCCTGAACCATAAACGAAGGCAGGGGAGAGCGGACCCTTCCTCAATTCTTCGCCAACGCGAACAAGGCAATCGCGATCAGCACCAGCACGACGACGAACGCGATTTTCCAGAAGCTCTTGGGATAGTGCCCGGCGATCACGCCAGTGTAGCCGTTGGCCACCACCTGAAACGTCTTGGCCCCAAACGTATAAGTGAGCATCCAGATCGGCACCAGGACGTGCTTGAAGGTCTGGCCCGAGTAGTCCGGGTCGATCTGCAGATTCCGAAACGTGTCGCCCGGCACCTGCTGGCCGCAGAGCGTCATCAACTGCGCATTGTTCTTGATGGCTTTGTCCTCGTCCGGGAAGCGGTACGAAAGCGTGTCGCGCGAATCGTCGGTCCACTCGATGACATCGATCAGTTCGCCCTTGATGAAGTCCATGATGCCCATGGGTGCGGCTCCTTCAGCGTGCGGTTGGTTGACGGTCCAGCCCTCATTCTACAGCGGCGGGGACAGGTCGGCCTTTGCTGGTTCCAAGATGCCGGTTCCAACAGCCCGAGGGCGGGTTACACTATGGCCATTCTCCCGACCCCGTCCCGCACTTGCCGAAACTTGGCGTATTGGCCAGCCGACGGCACGGGCTTCATTGGGCGGTTGAATCGAAGAACAAGCGCGGGTGGAATGGAGGGATCTGCATGAACATCACGTCTGTCAGGAGGCGGGCCGTGCCAGTGGCGCTGGCTGTTGCGCTGGCGGCGCCACTGCTGGCCCAGACGGCCCCGAAAATCCAGTTTACGGAGGCCAAGCTCGCCAACGGCCTGCGGGTGATCATCTCTGAGGATCACGCGGCGCCGGTCTACTCGATCGCCGTGCACTACGGCGTGGGCTCTCGCGACGAGCGCAAGGGCCGCACGGGGTTTGCCCACTTGTTCGAGCACATGATGTTCAAGGGTTCGGAGAATGTCGGGCCCGGCGAGCACTTCCTGCTGGTGTTCAACAACGGCGGCAACATGAACGGAACGACCAATAAGGACCGCACGCTTTACTACGAAACGATGCCGTCGAACCAACTCGACCTGGGCCTCTATCTGGAGGCCGATCGGATGCGCTCGCTCGCCATCACGAAAGACAACCTCGACAACCAGCGCAACGCTGTGCAGGAAGAACGTCGTCTGGGTGTCGACAACCAGCCCTATGGCAAGACGTTCGACACGGTAGACGAGCTGGCCTACGACAACCCGGCCTACGAGCACTCGGTGATCGGGTCGATGGCCGATCTGAACGCCGCCACGGTTGACGATGTGTCCGCGTTCTTCAAGACGTACTACGCGCCCAATAACGCCGTGCTGGCGATTGTGGGTGATGTCGACGCCAAAGCCACGCTCGACAAGGTGAAAAGGAACTTCGAGCCGATTCCGTCGCAGCCGCGGGCGCCCACCGTCGACATGACCGAGCCGAAGCAAGCCGCCGAGCGGCGCCAGACGTTGGACGATCCATTGGCCCGGCTGACCCGGCTGGACATTGTCTTCAAAGTGCCGGCGCGCATGACGCCCGACGACGACGCGGTGCAGGTGCTGGGAACGGTGCTGGGCAGCGGACGCAGCTCGCGCCTCTATCAGCAGATCGTGCGCGAGCAACAGTTGGCACCCAACATCTCGTCGGGGCGCGACGGCAGCGTGGGTCCCGGTTTGTTCCGCATCATCGCCATCGTCGCCCCAGGAAAAACGGCCGAAGCGCTCGAGGCCGCGATCTACGCAGAAATCGAGAAGGTGAAAACCAGTCCCCCGGCCGACTGGGAAGTTGAGAAGGCTCGCAACAACGCCAAGCGCGGGGTAGTAGGCGGTCTCACCAGCTCGCTGACCCGAGCCGTTCAGCTTGCCGACTTTGCCGCCAACTACAACAATGCGGGGCTGATCAATTCCCGCATCGAGCGCATCGCCAAGGTGACCGGCGCCGACGTACAGCGCGCGGCGCAGACCTACCTGGTCCAGGAAAACCGCACGGTGGTCACGACCGTGCCCAAACCGGCCGCGGCGCCGAAGGGAGGCCTGTGATGAACACCAGAATCCGTTGGCGCGTCTCGCTGGCACTCGCCCTGACGGCCAGCGTGGCGTTCGTGGCTGCACAGACGCCGGTCATGCCGCAACAGCCACCGGCGACCAAGGGCGTCGTGGTGATGGGCAGAGCCCCGGTATCGGACAAGATCCTGCAGGTGAAGTTGCCGAAGCCGCAGGAAGCCGATCTGCCAAACGGCATCCACCTGATGGTGCTCGAGGATCGACGCGCCCCGCAAATCGCCTTCAACCTGATCATCCGCGGCGCTGGCGGCTACTACGACCCGGCCGACCACTTTGGCCTGGCGCAGTTCACCGCAGCGATGCTGCGTGAAGGCACAGCCACGCGATCGTCACAGCAGATCGCAGAACAAATCGAGCGGATGGCGGCCGCGCTCAATGCGGGCTCGGGACTCTCGTCGCAGGACGCCAGCATCTCGGCCGGATGCCTCACCGAGTACCTCGACCAGGTGCTGGATCTCGCGGCCGACATCCTGTTGAATCCGGCGTTCCCGGAGCAGGAACTGGCCCGCTACAAGACGCAGACGCGCGCCGGGCTCACGCAACAGCGCGCTCAGGCCGGATTTCTGGCCGCGGAGCGCTATTCCCAGGTGATGTCGGGCGACCATCCTTCAGGGCGCGTGTCGCCCACTGTGGCCGCGCTCGACAAGACCACCCGCGAGTCGCTCGTCGCGTTCCACAAGACACATTACGTACCCGACTTCGCCATCATTGCCATCAGCGGCGACATCTCGATGGCCGAAGCCATGAAGAAGGTTCAGGCGCGGTTCGGCTCGTGGCCGAAGTCCGGCGTGGCCGCGCCTGCCGTGACGGATCCCGCACCGTTGGCGAAGCCGGGGGTGTTCCTCGTGTCGCGACCCAACTCGGTGCAAACCAACCTGATGGTCGGCACGCAGGGGATCAAGCGGACGGATCCCGACTACTACCAGTTGACGATTCTGAACAAGATTGTGGGCGGTGGTCCGACCGGCCGCCTGTTCCGGCATCTGCGCGAGGACAAGGGCTACACGTATGGGGCCTACTCGAATCTGAGCGCGCTGGCGTACCGCGGCATCTGGACGGCCAACACCGAGGTGCGAACCGAGGTGACGGAGGCCGCGTTGACAGATCTGTTGGACGAACTGCGACAGGTACGCGACGTGCCGGTGCCCGCGCAGGAGTTCAACGATGCGAAGCGATCGCTGGTGGCCGCCTTCGCGCTCGAACTGGAAAACCCCATGTCAGCGGTCAGCAACGCGGTGACGCGATACCGCTACAAGCTGCCGGCCGACTACTGGGACCGCTATGCCGAGCGGGTCATGGCCGTCACCCAGGCTGAGGTGCAAGCCATGGCCAAGAAGTACTTCGACCCGGCGCGAGTCCAGATTGTGGCCGTGGGCAACGGCGACGCGATCACGGCCGGATTGAAGAAATTCGGCGTGGTCGAGGTGTTCGACACCGACGGCAAGAAGGTCGGAGAAAAGTAATGGCACGGGCGCCGGCCCCGAGGCCGGCGCCCGCTTCTGCGCGGCGGTGGGTTATCCCGCCGCCAGTTCGTCATACACGGGCGTCAGTACGCGCTCGGCCAGCGGCCCATGTGTGTCGAATCCTTTCAAGACATCGGTACTCTTCACGATCACGTCTTTTGTCTTGCCCACCTTCATCTCCGCGCGCACGTAGTCCAAGAGTGCCGTCAGGTAGTCGCGCATGTAGACCAGATCGGCCGCCGCGCCCGTGGCCGGGAACTGCGCCGCCGCGTGGCCGAAAACGTAGATGGTGTCCTTGCCGTGGTCCTTCAAGGCGCCTTCGAGCACCTTCACCCAGTTCACGACCGATGACCCTCCCGGGCGATCGATCACCGGATGGCGGCGATTGAAGATGAGATCGCCCATATGGACGACGTTGGCCTGTTCGAAGGTGACGACGGCGTCGCCGCTCGTGTGGGCCGCGCCGTAGTACTTCAGCGCCATCCATTCGCCGCCCACCTCTTCACGCCACGTGTTGACAAACGTCGTATCGGCCACCACTTGCTCAACGACGGGTGCCGGAGGCTGTCCCGCGGCCTGACGCGCGGCGATCTGGCGTGCCGCCGCGGCTCGTTGCAGGTCGGGCACGTTGGCGTGCGCCAGGATCTTCTTCACCGCTGGCCTGAAAATCGGGTTGCCCCCCGTGTGGTCGCCGTGATGATGGGTATTCACCAGATAGTCGATGGCCACTCCGGCCGCGCGTTCCTTCACACCGTCCAGGCAAATCTCTGCCGTGGCTGGCATTTGGGCATCCACCACCACCACGCCCGTTTTCGAGATGTGGTAGCCGATGGTGCCGCCCTGGCCGGTGAAGAAGCCCACCGTGCCTCGCAGTGGGGTGAACGCGGTGACAGGCGGTGCCGCAGGAGCCTGCCCGGCGGCCTGTGCGGCAACCTGGGCGAACAGGTCGCGTAGTGGCAGCGCCGATCCGACAAGCGCCAGCGAAGACGACGTGAGGAACTGACGGCGATTCACGGACATCGTAGGTGCTCCTTGCGGGATGGAATTCCAGCCCATTGTAGCGCGGGCGGTCCCATTCTTTCTGTGCAATTCGGCTTGTCGGCCACCTGCCGCGTGTCGGAACATCCCTAATAGTGTTGGTTCATGACGAGGAGGTTCTATGATCTGGCTTCCGGTGACTTCGGACTCGACGATCAGGCAGGAGCCCAGCACGGTGCAGGGGAAGTGGTTCGATCTCGCGACTCGGTGGGTGTTGGTGACGCTGGCCGGAATCGCCGCGGGCGGTGCGCTGTGGCGGATGATATATCGCCAGGATCCTTCCGTGCTCGTTGCCTTCGACCTGACGACGCTGGCGTATGTCGGCGTGGCTGCCGCACTGCTGTTGTTTCGGGACGTGAAGTCGTTGGCCTTTGGCGACTATAAGGTCGAATTCGAACGCACCCAACGCCTTATCGCCAACACCAGAACCGTCGCCGCAGACGCCTTGGCGGCCGCCGTGGGCCAGGGTGGACGAAGGCCTGCCGGCCCGAGTCTGCGCCGCGTGGACGTCCAACCCGGCCCGAACCGCGGCGATCCGTGGAAGAACCAGTTTGGCGGTAAGAACGAGCGGAGTGGCCGGAAGCTGGAAGCACGTGTCAGGCACAGCGCCGGCACCCCCGATTTGTTCGACGTCATGCTCAGGGTGGTGCCAAGCAACAAAGGATCGGATCCGCTGCGCGGGGCCGTGCAGTTCTTCCTGCATCCGACCTTTCGCAACGACCGGCCCGTGGTGACGGTGTCTCCGGCGGGCATCGCCGAGCTGAGCTTGCTGGCCTACGGGGCCTTTACTGTTGGAGCCATCGCCGACGATGGCAACACCGTTCTGGAGTTGGATCTAGCAGAGCTTTCCCAGGCGCCAGAGGAATTCAAACGCGGGTAGCCATAGGAACCGGGCCGGCATGCGAGTCACCGCAAGTTGATCATCCTCGAATCGTCCAGCAGCCAGCACTCGCCCTGGAAGCCCGACTCGGCCAGTTGGGCGCGCAGGCTGGGCAAAGCCGTGCCGCGCTCGTAGCGGATCGACAGGTGGTGCAGCACCAGGCAACGCACGTGCGCGGCGCGGGCCACCTCGATCGCCTCGGCAGACGATGCGTGTATGTCCCACTTGCGCTCGGCGGTGTCGAGAAACGTGGCGTCGTGCACCAGCAGATCTGCACGGGTCACAAGGGAAGGGTCGATGGGCATGCTGTCGCCGGTGTGCGCGAACAGCACGTGGCGGTAGGCCTCCGTCAGCGCATCGCGGCCAACCGTGCGCACGCGGGCGCGCACCTCGGCTTCAGGTAGTTCGGCAAACTCCGGTCGCAGGTGGCGGCGCTCCTCGACGGCGCAATAGCCAAGCGTGGGTTCCGAGCCGCCATGGATCGTCCGGAAGCCACGCAGCACGCGTGTCGGTCCCACCGGCACTTCGTCGCCCGGCTTCATTCCAATCCAGGTGAGCGGAAACGTCTGGTTGGGCCACAGGCGGGCCAGCAAGTCGCGAAACGCCAGCACGCCGGCGTTGCCGTCAGGATAGAGGATGGTCAGCGGCTTGTCTTGTGCTCCCTTGCTGAAGCGGCGCGAGGCCACGAAGCCTGGCAAGCCCAGCAGGTGGTCGGAATGCCCGTGCGTCAGCGCCAGTACGTCTGGCGCCCACACTTTCTGTCCCAGCGCCAGCTGCAGGCCCTCGCCGGCGTCGATGAGCAACTGCAGGGGCCGATGCCACAGCCAGTTGCTGTACATGGCGCGAGAGAAGCCGGTGATGTCGCGCGGGCCGGAGGTCACCGAAACATGTTACATGGGTCTACGCTGATCGGCTCGCCCCGGCGGGATCTTGATGATTAGACCCGTGCGGGAGCTCTGGTCGCCACTGTCGACGAACGGGTACGGTGGTGACGGCTTGTCGGAAACCATCGCCGATCCGGCGGTCAACGGATCTGCGGAGACCGCGATTCGCACGCGTGATCCGGCCAAGTCACGTGAAATGACGCGAGATGGCGCGAATTGAGGCGAATTGGCGTCCCGCCAACCGGACGAACGGCCCCAATCTGGAAGAACGAGCAGGAACGGAGGTTGCGAGGTTGGTATCTGCACTCCAGCGGGTGCCGAGTCCCGACGTGGGATTCCGGGCGCGATCACGTCATCGGGACGTCCACCCTGGCGAGCAGAGCACGCCTGGCGGCGGGTTCGACCGGTCGGGGGAAGTCTGTCAGACGACCTCCGAAAGCCGAGTGATCGCTGTCCGTTTCGCGGATGCGTTTGCGGTCGCCGGTTCGTTCCCGTTCGTGCATGAGCAGAGCCTCTCTCAGGAATCAAGATCTATGCTGCGAGGCCAAACTGACGCCGCACTTCACCCGTTCCGACAAACTGCGACAGCAACCGGTAGTTCCGTTGCTCGAGGCGGACCTTGCCTGCCACAATGGCTGGATGGATCTGTAGAGCGTTGGCGAGACTGATCACTGACATCGGCGTCGGCTGCTGACGCACGGCGCTCGTCTCCCAGATCGCACGGGGGATGAGCGCCTCTTCAGCCCACTCATCAGCCTGAACCTCCTTCGGATCCTCACGCGCCCCCTCGATATCGCGCAGTGTAAGGTCGTCCACGAACGCAGCATCGCCGTCAATGTCCATGTGGCGTCCAACGTGTGCGAGTTCGTGCAATAGGCAAAACCAGAAGTTGTCGATGCGGTCATAGCGCAAGGTCAGACCGATCGTCGGCGTTCCGTCGCCGAGTTTGAGAGCTGCGCCGTCGAGGTAGGTCTTCGGGAGGTGAGGGACGGTGACGAGCGGAATTCCATGCTTGCCTAAGAACTCCTTGGCCAGGCGTGGACCGTCTTCCAACCAACTGAGTCGTGCGAGCTGGCGCAAGAACTCGAGCGTCACCGTCCCGCGTTCGTAGGGAACGGACGGTCGGTTCTCATTCGCTTCAGCGAGTACCTTCCAACACCAGGCTTTAAGCGCATACGGGTCCGTTTTCGCATTGGCCCGCGCGTGATCATTCTTGCGATAGAGGATGGCACCTGCAACTTCTGGCCCTCCTGCCCTTCGTACGAGATCGCCGACCAGTTCCTTTGCGCGAGACGTAAGGTTTCGCGTAGCAGGAATCCAGCCAAGTGCCGCCATGGCTTTCAGCGGAAACCGATCCCATTCCAAATCCTTTAAGGGCTCGCTGAACCTCGTGCCAGCCTGTTGCAGAAGTACTTCCGCCGGAATGCCGAAATGCTCATGAAGGGCACGCGCCATCGGCATGGTGAGTTTTCGCTTCCCGGACAGCACCTCGGAAACTTTTGCGCGACTCCCGATAAAAGGGATGAGATCCCGCTGCGTCAACCCCGCCTGCTCTAGACGAAACTCGATGGCCGCAACGGCGCTCGGGAATCCCATCGGGACGTGCTTCTCCTCGAAGTGCTCGACAAGGTCTGTCAGGACATCCAGTTCCTCACCCTCCTGTGTGCCGGGCTCGGCGTCCATGAGCGCGTCGATGCGGGCGAGCACGGCGTTGTAGTCTGCCTCGTTCCGAATTGCCTTGATCTTGCCCATGCTCATACCTCCTCTACGTCGATCCGGTCGTATTCCGCGTGAGTGCCCACAAATCGGATATAGACAACCCGGTACGCGTAGTTGATCCTCACCACCAGCCGATAGTCATTGCCCTTGATGTTGAAGACCACGCGGTTGCCACCGACGATACTGGCGCTGCGGTACTTCGCCTTGACCTTGGCCGGTGTGTCCCAATCCTCCTGCTCGACTTCCCTGTACCAGGCCAACAGCGGCTCTTCGGCGTTCGGATGTCGCAGCCAGAATTCCCGAAGCGCCTTCTTTGCGATAATCCGCATCAGCAGAATACTCTATTCCCAATACGAGTGCAAGTACAATGCTCCCAAAACGTCTTGCCGTCAAGACCCAGGCCGCAATCATTATCACAAATTTTATATAAATTATCCTAATATTGTAGTAATAGTTTTCCAGTCATGCTATCTTTACCTCGTGGCCGAACAAGGAGTTAGCAATGTCTGATAAAACCACTGTGGTTTTCACCGCCAAAAGCATCGAGCGCATTCTCCGCGAAGGGGGAACATCCCCATGGCGTTTGGATCGCAACCACGCGCGACGATGCATTTTCGCAGTATGTACCCGCAACGCGCATGCTGACTGGGTTGAGGGGCCAGAAGCACACCACTCGGCCTTTCTGATAGGTAAGGTCAGCGACGTGGTGCCGTCCCCCGACCCCAAGGGCCGCAAGAGCCGCTATCTGATCCAATTCAGTGAATACGCCCGGCTGAATATCCCGGAGATCTGGAAGGGCGACCGGAACCCGGTGAAGTACGGCACGCTTGAAGAGTTGGGCATTGATCTCTCAACGCTCAGATGGGAGCCCATGCCAGCGTCACCCGAGTCCACTCCCGAAGTCATTCCACTCAAGTGCACTGACGTCCGGCCGCTGACAATGGCCGAGGCGAAAACTGGTCTGGCACTCACCTTTGGCGTTCCGCCCGAGGCCATCGAGATCACAATTCGTGGATGACGGGATCTACCGTGGGACGCGAGCGCTTGTCAGGCGGATCGCGACGTTCAGATCGCCTGGCGCCGAGTAGTTGTTCGGCCAGCAGAAGTACCGCGTGCGTCAGACCTTGTCGTTTTATCATCTCCCGAAGAAGGAGACGTTCATGTCACCATCGATTCACCATCTGCCGAGAGCCGTTGCCGTTGGAACAGGAAGCTCTCCAGAGGTTCCGCCGTCATGTCCATGCTGATGAGCGACTACCGGCTGCCGCGCTCGACGCGGCTCTCCGTTGGCGCTTCGAGCCCCGCCCCGACCTGTTTATGTTGAACATGGTCGTCACGGACAGCTTCTCGTTGCGATAGGACCGGACCGATCACCGTGATGTCGACATCGTCCCGACCCAGTCGGCTGGGCGGTGCGACAGCGGCGGGCTGGGATACACGGGCTGGGATACAATGCCCCGTCGTTTCCAGAAGGGACGTTCATGGCTTCAGCGCCGACACCGCACTTTGTTCAGACCCAGCCGGGCGGCCACACCGTCGATGTGCCCCGTCAGTCCGCGCTGCGCACCGCGCTGGCCGGCCTGATCGGCAACGTGCTCGAATGGTTCGATTTCGCGGTCTACGGCTACTTCGCCAGCGATATCGGTAAGCAGTTCTTCCCCCAGACGAGTCACTCCGCCCAGCAACTCCTGACGTTTGCCGTATTCGGACTCGGCTTTCTGGCGCGACCCGTCGGCAGCCTGATCCTCGGCCAGGTAGGAGATCGCATCGGCCGCCGTGCGCTGCTCACGCTCTCGATCGCGCTGATGGGCGTCGCCACACTGCTTCTCGGGCTCCTGCCAACCTACGATCAGATCGGCGTGGCGGCGCCGCTGCTCCTGGTGACCATGCGGTTGATCCAGGGGTTCTCGCTGGGAGGCGAATTCACCGGCTCGATGGTCTACACAACCGAGGCGGCCTCGCCGATGATGCGGGGTCTCATCAGCAGCTCCACGGCGGCCGGCACCACGATCGGGTTCATCCTCGGATCGTCTTCGGCCTGGCTGATCAACGCGTGGCTGTCGACCGAGCAGGTCACAACCTGGGGCTGGCGCGTTCCGTTTGTCGGCAGCATCGTCTTCTGCATCGTCGGCTGGTTCCTGCGCCGGGGAATCCACGAGACCGCCGAGGGGCTGAAGGCGGCGGCCGCCCGCCCGCCATTGCTGCCCTCGCTTATCGCCGACTGGCTGCCGATCGTGCAAACGTTCGGGATTGTGGCGATGACCAATGCCGCCTACTACCTCACCTTCACCTACGCCGTCGAACGGCGGAAGAGCATGGTGGGGGGCGAAGGGGGCGAGTCGTTCCTGCTGGCGAACACGCTGAGCCTGTTCGTGGTGCTGGCGTCCAAGCCGCTTGGCGGGTGGCTGTCCGACAAGGTGGGCCGTCGCAGGCTGATGATGACGCTCACCGTGGCGACGATGGCGCTGATCTACGTGGCGCTGAACCTGATGCTGTACGGATCGCCGCAGGCGTTTGCGGCGGGCCAGATCTTGCTCGCCGTCCCGATCGGGATGGCCCTGGGCCTGCAGGGCGCGATGGTCGTCGAAATCTTCCCGCTGCGCACCAGGGTCACGTCCATGAGCTTCGCGTACAGCATCACCCTGGCGCTGGCCGGCGGCACGGCGCCGCTGGTGTCTTCGTGGCTGATCGAAACGCTGGGCCACCCGCTGGCGCCCGCCTACTACATCATGTTGTACGGCGCCATCGGCCTCGCGCTGATGCTGCCGATGAAAGAGACCAATCAGCGCGACCTCGACCAGTGACGCCGCCCGCGGGTCATCTAGAAGATGTCTAGGCGAACGGCTTGTCGATCGCCGGGCTTGGTTGCGTGAAAAACCTCGGGCCGTTCTCCGTGATGTACAGGCAGTCCTCGAGCCGCACGCCGAACTCGCCGTAGATCGCGACCATCGGCTCGTCGCTGAAGCACATGCCGGGGGCCAGTCTCGTCTTGTTGCCGCGCACGAAGTTCGTCCACTCGTGGCCGTCCATGCCGATGCCGTGGCCGGTGCGGTGGGGCAGTCCGGGCACCTTGTAGTCGGGCCCGAAGCCGGCGTCGGTGATCACCTTGCGCGCGGCGGCATCCACCGACTCGCACGTGGCGCCGACCTGCGCGGCCTTGAACGCCGCCGCCTGCGCCGCCTTCTCCAGGTTCCACACGTCGATCTGTCGCTTCGACGCCTTGCCGAACACCGTCGTGCGCGTGATGTCAGACGCGTAGCCTTCGATGTTGCAGCCGCCGTCCACAAGGACAACGTCCCCGTTCTTCAACTTCTGCGGAGTGATGCTGCCATGCGGGAACGCCGAGTACTCGCCAAACTGCGCGCCGGCCGATCCGCCAGGAGCGCCCAGCGCCTGGAACGCGGCGCGGATGTTGTTGCCAAACTCGAACTGCGTCATCCCTTCAGCCAGCATCGCAAACGCCGCCCGGTAGGCCTCGATCGTGATGTCGTTGGCGCGCTGCATCAGTGCGATTTCGGCGGCGGACTTGATCATCCGGCAGCCGGCCGTCACCGGCGTGGCCAGGACGAACTGGATCTGTGGTGCCGCTGCGCGCAAGCCTTCCGGAATGAAGAAGCGCACGCGCTCCTCGACGCCCACTTTGCCCGTCGCTACGCCTCGATCCTTGAGGATGCCGGCCACGACCCCGCCCCAATCCTCGTCTTCCTGCCACACGCGGATGTCGTTGGTGAACTTCGTGATCTCGCGTGCCCGCGCCTCCTCGAATCCCGGCGCGACGTACGCCAGCTCGCCCTTCGCCGGAATCACGAGCAGGAACGGACGCTCGCTGGTTCCCCAGCGGACGTTGACGAAGTAGTTCATGGTCGTACCAGGCTCGAGAACGATGGCGCCCATGCCGTTCTCGGTCATGAGCAGGCGGGCCTTCTCGATCCGCGCCCGCCGTTCGTCGTCTGAAATCAGCACCGCCTTGCCGGGAAACGGCTTCAACGCCGCGACTGGTGGAGCGACACTCGTGGTGCCGCGCTGCGCTTCTGCCGGCACCGCATATGAAGCGGCCGCCGCCAGTGCCGAG
>CAYHRK010000037.1:0-22457 GCA_964358795.1 uncultured Vicinamibacterales bacterium | reverse complement strand
ACGCGGCGTCGCGCCGCGCGCGCGGCGATCGCGCGCAACTCAAGGCGGCACTGTGCGAAGAGGTCGGCCGCCATCACGACCATGTCGTCGATGCGAGCGTTGAGGACCTCGAGCCCATCGGGGGCAAGCCGTGGATGTTCGGTTTCCGTCAGGCCACGCGCGGCGTGCCGTGCCAGGGTCACGAACTCGACGGCCTCGGCCGGCGTGAAGTCCTGCACGGCACGGAGGCGGACCACTTCACCCAGCGAGGCGGTGACCCGCGTCCGGTCGAAGCTGCCGAACAGTTCGTCGGCCAGCTCTGACAGCGCGGCGCGCAGCATGTGGCCGACCGGGTTGCGGAAGGGATCCCGCTCATGGGACAGGAAGCGACCTGTCTGCTCGGGGTACGTCCGGAGTGTGCACGCCAGCCACTGCTGGACGAACAGGTCACGCATCTGAGCTGGAGCGGTTTCTGGAGCCATGACACGCCTTGTGCCGTTACCCGTTCAGGCGGCCTGGTGGCCGCCTCATCCATACAGCCGGTTTCACAACCCGTTCTTGCGGCCGGGAATGGGCCGCACACGCAGGTTGCGAAACCGTCACTAAACGCACCCGGTCGGCTTCGGCAGTCCCGCCAGCTTGCACGCGCCTTTGGCCGGGCCCGACGGGAACAACGCGTAGATCTCGTTCAGCTTGAAGCCGGTTTCCTTGCAGAGTTTTCGGATCATCGGAGCGATGCCGAACTGAAGGTAGTAGGTGCGAAGGTAGTTGATCACCTTCCAGTGCGCCTCGGTCAGCTCGGCCACACCCTCGGTCGACGCGAAGTCCACCGCCACCCGTTCGTTCCAGACCTCGGGGTTCTCGAGAAAGCCGTCTTCATCGACCAGGTAGCTGTTGGTGTTCAGTTCAATGGTTGGCACGGTGGTTCCTTTCGGTTATCGACCCGCGGCCCGCTCCGCTAATGACGGAACGCGAGACGCTCACCTGGTACTGGGTGCTACACCAAATCGATGTAGCCGCAGGGGCATTCCTCAGCGCACTTCTTGCACCCGTTGCAGAGCTCAAGTTTGATCCGGTAGTGCTCGCCCTTCGGCAGCTTCACGAAACCGCTGTTGGTGCAATACATCCAGCAGGTTTCGCAGTCCATACACATGCCGCACGACAGGCAGCGCTTGGCTTCTTCGAGCGCCGCCTCCGCCGAGAGGCCCTGCTCGATCTCGGTGTCGAGACCCCGTTGCTCGACGGGGAGATGCCCCCGCTCGTGCCGGTCGGCGGCCTTGTACCAGCCTGGCTTCATCCGCTCGGGACTGATTGGCGGTCCGACGACAGGCCGCACCGGCGCGGTGCCTCGCAGGCGGGCATCGATCGCCTCGGCCGCAAACCGCCCTTGGCCAATCGCGATCGAGACCAACCCCAGACCGATGTCGTCCCCGCCCGAGAACACGCCAGGCAGCGGCGTGGCGCCCCAGGCATCCGCCTTGATCCACTCCTTGCCCTCGTGCAGCCCGGGCAGGGGCCCGAAGTCGGGTTCCTGGCTGATCGCCGCAATGATGGACGTGGCGGGCACGTCGAACTCCGACCCCGCCCGCGACACCGGGCGCGGCCGGCCGGACTTGTCCGGCTCGCCCAGGTCCATGCGAATACACCGCATGCCCACGGCGCGGCCGTTGGTCCTGAGGATTTCGACGGGCGCCGCGAGGTACTCGATCTCGACGCCCTCTTCGAGCGCGCCTTCGATTTCCGGCTTGATGGCCGGCATTTCGGCCCGTGTCCGGCGGTAGAGCACGGTCACGTGTGCGCCCAGCCTGTGGCTGACGCGGGCCGCGTCGATGGCGGTATCGCCGCCACCGATCACGATGACCCTGTCGCCAATCTCCACGGACTCCCCGGAGTTGACGTGGTTCAGGAACTCGGTCCCGGTGAAGACGTTCGACGCGTCCTCACCCGGGATGCCGAGCGTGAGGCCTTTGTGGGCACCGATGCCGACGAACACCGCCTTGTAGTCGCGACGCAGGTCGTCGAGTGTGACGTCGCGCCCCACCACGGTGTTGCACCGGAGGTCGACGCCCAGGTCGAGAATGCGCTGGATCTCGGCGTCGAGCACCTCGGCCGGCAGGCGGTACCGGGGGATGCCGTAGCGGAGCATCCCTCCGGGCTTGGCAAACGCCTCGTAGATGGTCACGGGATACCCGCGGCGGGCGAGCTGGTAGGCGCACGACAGACCGGCCGGTCCGGCCCCGATCACGGCGACGGGTTCGTCGCGCCGCGTGTCCGACAGCCGCTTGAGCGTCAGCCCCTTCGCCAGCCCGAAGTCCCCGACGAACCGCTCGAGGGCGTTGATGGCAACCGCGCCTTCCTTGACGCTCCGGTTGCACGCCTCCTCGCACGGGTGCGGACACACCCGGCCGCAGACGGCCGGGAATGGGTTGCGCTCCGCGATGATTCCCCAGGCCAGCTCGTACGCCTGCTCGGGGGTCCGCCCGTACGCCTCGGCCTGCGCGATGATCGTGAGCCAGCCGCGGATGTCCGTACCGCCGGGACAGGTGCCGACACACGGGGGCGTCTTCGGCACGTAGCGCGGACGCAACGGGCTGATGTCGCCGCCCGCTTGTCCGCCCGTCCTGATGACCGGCTTCTTGACGTCCTTGAACAAGCCCATACGTCTGCACTCTCCCGCCGGGGACCCGGACACTCGGCGCCTACTCTGGTGCGGCGCCTAGTCTGGTGCGGCGCCTTCCTTGTGGGGCAGCGTGATGTAGCTGCCGCCGAAGTAGCTGTACACGGTCCGGCTCGACTCCATCAGCAGCCGGATGGCGAGCTTGCAGTCGTCTTTGGTGCAGTTGTCCCCGCCGTATTTGGCGATCATCGCCTTGGTGAGGTCACCGGCCTTCAAGTTCTTCTTGCCCTGCGTCTCGGCGACCATCTGGTACATGTCCTCGGCCAGTGCTTCGACGGTAACGGCCATGGTGTCCTCCTAGAAGCGGATATGGGTCGACCGCGCGTAGGTCGTGCCTGCGTGCTTGAAGTCGTCGAGGTGATAGCGCCCGAACGGGATGCCGGTCAGCTCGAAGAAGCGTGGCCAGCCGACTCGATCGATCCACTCGCCCATCCGTTCGTACTTCCGGGCGTGCGCGGCGTACACGTTGACGATATTGACGACCGCGTCCACCACCTCGGGCCAGCGCGGCGGATTGTTCGGGATGAAGGGAATCGCGAGCTTCGAGAACTTCGGCGCACTGCGCGCGTTACTGACTTTGCCACCCACCCAGATCGAGATCCCGTCGTTCTCGGGGTCGTTGAGCGGCATTGACGGGCAGACGGTATAGCAGTTGCCGCAGAACATGCACTGGTCCTCCACGACCTCCACCGACGCCTTCTCGTTGACCGTGGCAGGCCGGATGGCCCCGGTCGGGCAGGAGGCAATCAGCGTGGGGACCTCGCACGTCTTGGGCAGCGTCTGATGGTTGATCTTCGGCACGCGCCGGTGAATACCGAGAATCGCGATGTCCGAGCAGTGCACCGCGCCGCACATGTTGAGACAGCAGGCCAGCGCGACACGCAGCTTCGCCGGCATGTTCTCGTGCGTGAACCGATCGTACAGCGCGTCCATCACCGACTTGACGATGCCCGAGGCATCGGTGGCCGCGGAATGGCAGTGTACCCATCCCTGGGTGTGCACGATGTTGCTGATGGCATTGTTGGTGCCGCCCACCGGGAAGCCGAGTTCGAACAAGGCCTGCTTGAGCGGCTCGATCTTGCTTCGGTCGGAGAGCAGGAACTCCACGTTGTTGCGGCTCGTGAAACGCAAGTGCCCGTCGCTGAACCGATCCGCGAGATCCGCGAACCGGCGCAAGGTCTGCACGCTCAAGAGCCGCGGCGAGCCGGCCCGCACCGTGTAGATCCGATCGCCAGACTCGGCGACGTGGCAGAGCACGCCCGGCGCGATCGACTCGTGGAACTTCCACTGCCCGTAGTTCTTCTTGATGATCGGCGGCAGGAACTTGTCGTAGTGCGGGGGTCCGATATCCGTAATCCGCTTGGCAACTGTTGTGGTCATGGTGAGTCACTCCTGGCAGGTGTCAGGCTGGTCAGTGCCCGTCCCCGTCTTTCTGAAAGAAGATGTACGGGTTGTCGCGCGGCGCCATCACCATTTCCGGCGCGGGATCGAGCCCGATGGCGTCCAGGAAATTGGCCAGGCCGACACGCTGGATGAGCTCGCCCACGCGCTCGCGGTTCTTGCCGTTTTCGTCCCAGAACTCCCAGACGCGCTTGATTAGCTCTTTCAGCGTGTCCGCCAGCTCATCAGCCGGCACAAACGGCACCAGCACCGACGACAGCAATGCGCCCTGAACGATGGGAGCCTTCGCGCCAATGAGCACGGTGGCGCCTCGTTCTTTTCCGGGTCGCAGGGCCTTGGGCATCACATTGATGCAGTGCATGCAGCGGACGCATTCCCGGTTCTCGATGGTGAGCGCCGCCCCGTCCCACTCCATGCAGCGCGTCGGACACCGATCGCACACATCTTTCTGGATGTTCAGGCCCGCGGCCGCGTACTCGGCAACCGCCGTGGCGTCCTGCTGGATGTCGTCCTTCCACGTGCCGATGATCGAGAGATCCGAACGCGCAATCGAGGCCACGCAGTCGTTCGGGCACCCCGAGCACTTGATCTTGAACTTGTACGGGAACGGCGGGCGGTGCATCTCGTCCTGGTAGGTGCGCGTCATGTCGTCGCAGATCGCCATGGTGTCGTAGCACGCCCACTCGCAGCGCGCCTGACCCACACAGCACGACGGCGTGCGCATGCACGAGCCGGACCCACCCAGGTCGTAACCGGCCTCAGTGAGTTCCTTGAAGGTCGGCTCCAGCTCATCGGTCCTGGTCCCCAGAAAGACGATGTCGCCCGTCGATCCGTGCATGTTGGTCAGACCCGATCCATGCCGCTCCCAGATGTCGCAGAGCGTCCGGATCGCGTCGCTGGTGTAGAACCAGCCGGCCGGCTGATTGACGCGCAGCGTGTGGAAGTGCGCGACGTGCGGGTACTTCTCGGGCAAATCGCTGTAGCGCCCGATCACGCCGCCGCCGTAGCCGAGCACGCCGACGATGCCGCCGTGCTTCCAGTGGCCCATCTTCTCGCTGTAGGACTGCTCGAGCTGTCCAAGCAGGTCGCCACAGACGGGGCTCTTCTCGCCCGCCTGCTTGATCTCCTTGACGAAGCTCGGCCACGGACCTTGCTCCAACTGGTCGAGGAGCGGGGTCTTGGTTGTCTCGTCCGCCATCATGTCCTCCTATCGACGGCATGAATCGCACCGATGTCGAGGCGTGCCGCGTTCTGATCCATCCGGCCGTTGCGGGGGCGGTGAAGCCTCACGTCTTGCTCGACGCCGCCATGGCCACGGTCCGGTAGGCCAGGTGGGCGAATTTTGTATAGGGCGCGCTCACAAAGAGCGCGAAGATCAACACGAGGTGCACGAAGTAGCACACGTACATCCAGGGAATGGACTGGGCCAGTCTGAGGAACTGGATGATGACGCCTGTCGCGATCACCCCCGTCAGCGTCCACAAGAAGAACCAGTCGAACGACGTGCTGGCGGCGCGTTTCACGGGGTCGTTCAACCGGTCGGCAAGCAGCCACACGGCGCCCACGACGGCGGCGGCGCCACTCAGGTTCCCCAGGATTTTCAGGACGTTGGTTTGCGCCAGCGGGGTGTGCATCACGCCGAACATGGTGGCGAATCCCACCACCGTGCTCACCGTCGCCAACCCCAGGAACCCCCAGAACGTCGCGAGATGGCCGATGTACCGGGCGCGGGCCTGTCGGCAGGTGGAGAATCGCGTGTGAGTCATGATGTCCACCGCCGCGGGCACCAGCCCGGCCAGGATCGGACCCTGTGCGCCTGACGCCCGCAGCGCCCTAACGAATCGCGTCAGGCTTCCGAGAAACGCAATCAGGATCAACGCTGAGAGCGAGAAGAAGAACGTTTCGATCAGCCACAGGGGGTACAGGTTCGCGAATTCGAAGGCCTGCTCGCCCGCCGCTCGGTGTGGTGAGGCCATCGGCCCCAGCAAGGCCAGCAGGCCGAACACGACGGCGCCAAGCGCCAGCAGCGCGGCCACGCCGGCTGGCCGCGCGAGCCACGCGCCTAGAAACGCCGGGAACGCGAAGTGCGTGATGGCTTCGCTGCGCAGCGCGCCGAACACCTGCCCTGGTTTGGCGCCGCGAGGACAGTGCGTGGTGCAGTCACCGCAGTTGTGGCAGAGCCAAATGGCTGGGTCTGCCATCAGCTGATCTTTGAGTCCCCATTGAGCCCGCACCATCTGCCGCCGGGGAAACGGCGCGTCGTCCGGGGACAAGGTGCAGACCACGGAGCAGGTGGCGCACTGGTAACACTTCTTCAGATCGCCGCCTCCAGCCCGCACGACGTTCCTGATGAACTGAACGTCGGGTTCGATGAGCAGGGCTTCAGGCATGACGTGCCGCTCCACTTAGAGTCCCTTGTAGGGGTTCGGCCCCAGTTCCCGCACCCGCGCCATGAACCCATCGATCAGCGCGGGCAACTTGCCGTACTCGTTGATGGCCAACTGGGTCAACTGGATGCGATCGGATTCCAGCTGCAGACGCTGCAAGGTCTCCTTGACGTTGTCCAAGCGGCGATTGGCCAGTTCGCTGCCTTGCATGAAGTGGCACTGGTAGTCGTCGCCGTACTTGCAGCCCACCAGCAGAATCCCGTCGATGCCGCCCGCCAACGCGTCGGCAATCCAGACGATGTTCAGCGACCCGAGACACCGCAGCGGAATCACCCGCACGCTGGGGTCGTAGCGCACGCGATTCAGCCCTGCCACGTCGAGCGCCGGGTAGGCGTCGTTCTCGCACATGAACACGAGCACCCGTGGCTTCTCCTCGTCTTCCTCGGGCACCTCAATCGCCTTGATCATCGAGGCGATGATCTCGACCGAGTAGTTCTTGAACGAGATGATGCGCTCGGGGCAGGCCCCCATGCACACACCGCACCGGCGGCAGCGATACGCGTTGAGCTGCGGTGTGCCTTTCGCGTCCTCGTCGAGCGTGCCGAACGGACACTCTTCGGTGCAGCGCTTGCACTGGGTGCACCGCTGCAGGAAGAAGTCCGGGAACGACAGATCGCCGGCCCGCGGGTGAACGGCGGCGCCCCGAGCCGCCAGCTCGACGCTTTGGATCGCCTTGAGTGCGGCCCCAGTGGCGTCTTCCTGAGCGTGCGCCGCGTCCATCGGGGCTCGTACCGGGCCGGCCGCGTAAATCCCGGTGCGCCGGGTCTCGTAGGGGAAACAGACGAAGTGAGAGTCGGGAAACCCGTAGCGGAATGCCGGCAGATCGGGCCCCTGACGGTAGGTCAAATTCAGGATCTCGGTCCCCTCGTGCTGCGCCAACTCCTCGATCTTCTTGCGCGCATCGACTTTCTGCGGCTCGGTGGCTTCGGCTCGGGCCAGCGTGGCTCGGGCATCCTTCACCGCCCGGATCGCGGTACCGTCGGCCGCGTTGGGCACCATCCCGGTGGCCAGTACCACCAGGTCCACCTTGATCACGATCGGCTCGTTCAGCAACGTGTCAGTCACCGACACGGCCAGCCTGCCGTCGGCGGCCTTCTGGACGCCGGCCACCTCACCCTTGGTCAGGAAGTTCAGCGGATGATCTTGGGCCGCACGGTAGAACCGCTCGTATTGGCCTGGCGTGCGCATGTCCTTGTAGATGACATAGACAGCCGCGTCGGGATTCTGTTCGTGGATGTAGGCGGCGTGCTTCAACGAGGCCATGCAGCACACCGACGAGCAGTAGGCCAGGTGGTTCTTGTCGCGCGAGCCGGCGCACTGAACAAACAGCACGCTGGCCACGGCTCTGCCATCCGAGGGACGGACGATCGGCCCGCGGGCCACCATCTGTTCGAGTTCGACGTTGGTGATCACATCGGGGCTCATGCCGTAGCCAAGGTGCCCGAGCCTGGTCGCGTCGTACGGCTTCCAGCCGGTGGCCAAAACGATGGCGCCGACCCTGGTCGTGATCTCGCCCGACTCACCTGCCACCGTCACATCAAACATGCCCGGCTGGCCGCTGGTCTCGAGGATTCGGGCGGAGGTGAGTACCTGGATCCTGGGGTGGTACGTGACGGCCTGTACCAGCGCCGCCGTCCCGTCGGTCGTCAGTTCGGTGTACGGCGGTGCGGTCGGGAATCGTTTCTTGAGCGTGGCCACGAAACCGCCCAGCCGCGGGCTCTTTTCAACCAGCACCACATCGTAGGCGGCGTCGGCGGCTTCGATCGCGGCCGTCATGCCGGTGACTCCTCCGCCCACCACCAGCAGCTTCTTCGAAATCTCGTCGTGCACCGGTTCCAGCGGTTCCGACTTCTGGACCTTGATGATGCCCATGCGGAGGTAGTCCTCCGCCATCATCTGGGTATCTTCATCCTGCGGTTTCTGGCACCAGGCCACATGCTCTCGGATATTCACCCGGTCAACCACGATCCTGGGGTCGAAGGCGAAGGCCTCCGTCTTCACGCGAGGCGAACAGGCGGCAATGACCACACCATCGATGCTGCCCTCTGCCAGGTCCTTGCGGATGAGGCTCACGCCCTGCGGGCTGCAGAGAAACGGGTGCACCTCACATCGCGGCACCTGACATGCCGAGGTCGCCACCTTGGCCAGCTTCCCCGTGTCGAGCGCGTCGCCAATCGAACAGCCGCTGCAGATGTAGACGCCTGGAGCGTTAGCCATGGTGAGCACTCCTCACGACGGCCTGGAGGGCTTTCAGCGCCGCACCTGTCGCGTCCTGCACCGTGGCGGACACCTCTTCGGGCCGCGCGGCGCATCCGGCCGCGAAAAACCCCGGCCGGCCGTTCGAGCGCGCCAGGAATCGGAACTCATCCAACGCAAAGCCCGGCGGCAGCGAACCGGTCTGGGGAACGATGCCGGTCGCCAGCACCAGCAGGTTGACTCGTCTCGTGACCTTCCTGCCGTGCAGCACGTCCTCGGCGGTCACGAGCAGGTCCTTCGTCGCCGGATCCTCGTCGACCTGCGCCACCTTGCCTTTGATCAGCGTCAGGTGCGGGTCGGCGGAGACTGTCGCGTAGAAGTCCTCCAGACGCCCTGAGGTTCTGATGTCGATGTAGAAAATGGTGATCCTGGCGTCGGGATACAACTCGCGCAGGTAGGTCACCTGCTTGAGCGAGGCCGCGCAGCAGACCGCGGAGCAGTACGGCAGGTGGTTCTCGTCTCGCGAGCCCGCGCACTGCACGAAGGCCACAGACGAGGGAGCCTGTCCGTCGGACGGCCGCACGATCCTGCCCTTGGTGGGACCATCGGGTGCGGCCAGCCGCTCCATGATGACGTTGGTGACGACGTTGGGGTACGTGCCGAAGCCCAGGATGTCGATCTTCGCGGCATCGTAGGGTGCCCATCCGGTTGCGGCGACCACCGCGGCCACATTCACGGTCTGGTGAACGGGTTGCTGGGTCAGGTCGATGGCGCCGTAGGCACAGACATCACGGCACGCCGTGCATCCATCGGGGCACGCCTGCCTATCGATGACGTAGGCCGCCGGAAAAGCCAACCGGTGCGGCAGGTACGCAGCCTTGGTCCGGCAGAGTCCCAGATTGTACTCATCGGCGCGTTCGGCCTGGCACGCCTCGGCGCACATGTCGCACAGCGTGCACGCGTCGGTAACATGGCGGGGGGCGATGGTGATGCTGGCCTGGAAGTCGCCCGGTGATCCGCTGATCTGCTCCACGGTGGCCTGGGTCACCACCCGGATTCTGGGATTGTTCCTGATCCGCTTGAGATTGATCTCCAACCCGCATCCAGGCGGACAGAGCTTGGGAAAGCACTTGAAGCTGCGCGCCACCCGACCGCCGAGGTAAGGGAGCTTCTCGACCAGGATGACGTCGCAGCCGGCCTCGGCCGCCTCGATTGCGGTGGTCATCCCGGCGATGCCGCCTCCGATGACCAGGATGGGCTTGCCACTGGCATCTCGATACTGGGTGTCCGTCATGAGTCTTCCCGTATGGCCATCGAGTCAGCGGGCGTCGGCCGCCATGGCCTCACGCCTGGCTTCCATCACGCCCGGTTTGATCTTCATGGTCTTCTCGTTGAACAAGCTGAACTGCAGCCACTGCATGGCAAAGTCGAGCAGATCCTCATCGCTCGTCCGCATGGCCTCGGCGCGGGCTTCATCGACGTCGAATATCTGCAGGAAGCGGCTCTCGAACACGAACCGGCGGAACCGATCCAGGTCGAAGCACGCCATGTAGTACATCTCCATCTGCTCGGGCGAGAGACCGTCGGTCTTGTCCCAGAACTCGTGGAGCATGAGGGTCTTGAAGGAGGCGGCCATCATGTCGTATTCGGCAATCCCCTGCTCCTCCTGCCACTGCCGTACGGTCAGCGTGCGCCCCTGGTGGTGGCCCTGGCACAAGTCCTCCCACAACAGGAAGTGGAACGCGCGATCGGTCGGCGTGGCGCATCTCGGTTCGGCGACACCCAGGGGGTACATCCGGCAGGCCCACGGCCGGTTGCGGTAGACGGTGCATCCTTGGGCGCCCACGAAGCCGCATGTCTTGGTCTCGGGGTCCATCTTCAGCAGCACCGCCGGAAACTTCTGATCGGTGGAAAAGGGCGAGATGGTGTGCTTCTGAAGGAATTCCGAGGAGTCCATGCCCAGGGCCTGTTTCAGCCGCAACACGTCGTACGGCGTCAAGACGATGGACACGTCCCGACAGCAGCGGGTGAAGCACTCCAGACCCTGGTCGCACCGGAAGGTGAACCGATCATCCAGCGACATCCGCGGGTAGTCATTCAGGATCTGCTCTTGGACCGATGGTGGGATCGCCATACTTAGTGTCCCGAATCCGAAGTTCCTTGACAGATTCCGGGCGGGGCATCCCGCCTGGCTGCGTTGCTCACCGCTCGCATATTCCCGATATTCTCGCGTTTCGCGCCTTGCCATCCGGGCGCCGCGCGCCGGACTATCGTCAACGCTCTTCGGACTCGGGACACTAGCTGGCCTCAGGTTGAAGGATGTTGGTGCGCAGCGCGTCCGGGGACCAAACGGGCAGCGGACCGGTTTCCCCATTGGTGGGGTCCAGCCGGTGCCGATACGACGCCTTCACGTTGAACTGCTGGAGCATCCACGCCCAGCCTCTGACGTAGTAGGGACACTCATCGTTGAAACACACGAGTTGGAACTCACCCGACCAGTTGGTCAGGGACGGGTTCGCCCACCTGACCAATGGATCCTGACAGTGAGGACAGCGGGGGGTCGCGTCGGTATGCATGGCTCAACTCGCGGAATCCGGCGGGGTCCTCAGGGCACGAACCCTGAGGACCCCTCGGCCGGGGAAGGAAGAAAGACTAGCCGCCGAGCAACTCGTGCTCCTTGGGCTGCGGGTAGATGTGCAGGATCGGCCTGGTCAACATCTCCCATGTACCCGCCTTCGGGTCATACTTGCAGTTGGCAAAGACCAACCACTTCTCCTGATCGAGCTTCGGCATGTCGGCGCGGAAGTAGTACCCCGGCCAGCGCGTCTCCTCGCGGAACAGCACGGTCCGGACGTGCGCCTCGGCCTGCCACATGCGGTGGACGTTTTCCCAGCACCGCATCAGCTCGTGGTGGTTCTCGGCCGCGAGCGACGCGGAGTCTTCCTTGAGGAACGCCAACAGCTCGAGCGCGCGTTCGAGCTGGGCCTTGTTGGTGGCGAAGCCGGAGCTGACACCGCCGGCGTACTCGTCCATCAACTTCTGGAGCCGGAACATGAACATGCGCGGCTTGATGTAGTTGGGGTTCACGTCGGTGTCGGTCGTGGCGCCCTTGAACTGCGCGAAGGTGTCGAGCGGCTTGAGGATCTCGGCCTTCAGGGCGTCGATCTCAGCCTGGTCCACCTTCGGCGCGGAATTGTTCTCGACAATGAACTTCACCGCGGCCTTGGCGGCGATGCGCCCCTCGGCGTGGGACCCTGACGAGAACTTGTGGCTCGACGCGCCCGACGCGTCACCCGCGCAGAAGATGCCCTTGACGGTGGCCATGTGCGCGTAGCCCCAGAAGTACTCCTTCTTGGTCTCGTCAGTCTGGAGGTCTTCCGGTCCGCTGACCCACGCGCCGGACGCGCCGGAGTGGGACCCGATGAAGTACGGCTCGGCGGCCGCGATTTCGGAGCTGCGTTTCTCGGGCTCCGTGTTGGTCGCCGCCCACAGGATGGCCTGGGAGATGGTCATGTCGAGGAAGTCTTCCCACGCCTCGGTCTCCAGCTCCTTCATCTTCTTCTTGTAGGCTTTCGGATCGTCCTTGAGGGTGTCGGCGATCTTCTGAATAGCCTCGTCGGTTCTCATGAAGATCGGGCCCTTCCCGTCCTGCACGTCGAGCATGCCGAGGTAATTGCGCAGGTTGGCGGGGATGGGCTTCACCCGGCCGTAGGGTCCCCACTTCTCGAGCTCGGACTTCCGCTCGACCATGTACTCGCCGCCCATGGCGTTGGTGGCCCGCGACTTGAACAACAGGAACCAGGCCCCCACCGGTCCGTACGCATCCTTAAAGCGGACCGGGATGAAACGCACTTCCTGGCAGGTCATCTCGGCGCCAGCCTTGATCGTGAAGTAGGCGGACGAACCCGAGTTCCACGGCGGATACCACGCCCGGCCCAGTCCCTCGCCCGAGCTGCGCGGCTTGAAGACGTGGACAGCGCCGCCCATCATCACCAGCGTCGCTTTGGCCTTGAACACGTAGAACTTGTCCTCGCGCACCGAGAAGCCGACCGCACCCGCACACCGGTCGCCGTCCATCAACGGACCCACGATGAACACACGCTCGTAGATTTCGCCGACGCCGTCTTGCAGCAAGGCGTTCTTGGCGGCCTCGGCCACCACCACCTTGTAGGACTCGCCGTTGATCATGAGCTGCCAGCGGCCCTCGTGCACGTAGCCGCCGTTCTCGTCTTTCCAAATCGGCAGGCCCCACTTCTCGAACAGGTGGACGGTCGAATCGACGTGGCGGGCGATGTTGGCCACCAGGTCTTCGCGCGTCACGCCCATCAGGTCGTTGCGCACGTAGTCCACGTAGTCCTTCACCGAGTTCTTGCCGTCCTTCAGGCCCACGTACTGGTTGATGGCCGACAGGCCCATCGCCACGGCCCCGGAACGATCCACGGCGGCTTTGTCGACCAGCGTCACCTTCAGGCCGTTCTGCTTGGCCCAGTACGCCGCCTCCACCGCGGCCCCGCAGGCGGCCATGCCGCCTCCGAGGATCAACAGATCAGTCTCGACGATTACCGTTTCAAAATTAGCCATCTGTTTCCTCCCCGGTCAGTGCTTCGTCAGGGTGTACAACGCCGGCAGGCCAGTCGAGTCCGGCTCGGTAAACAACGCGTGGCTGTTCAAATCTCCCTTGGTGGCAAATCCGCCATCGGGAACGGCTTTGCCTTCAGGCGTGGTGCGAATGGGGAACTTGAACCGCTTCACCATGCCGTTTCGGAATTTGACGGTCCACATGATGGAGTCCGTGGAACGCAGAGGCGTGACGTTGGCACCGAGGGGCACGAAGTCGGCGTAGCCCCGTACCTCGACGGCCTGCGTCGGGCAGATCTTCACGCAGTTGTAGCACTCCCAGCACATCGAGACGTCGCGGTTGTACGCTTTCATCGTCTCTTTGTTCAGGAGCATCAGGTCGTTGGGGCAGATGTGCTGGCAAGCGGTCTTGTCCAGCGCCTTGCACCCGTCGCACTTCTCGGGATTCACATAACTTGGCATTCCGCTACCTCCTGGATTGATACGCACCTTTCGCGGTCAGAGAACGGGATCAATCGACGCCGCCCTCTGTTGTGTCAGCGGGCAGGCAGGTAACCCGGAGTGAGGGCAGCCACGCTGGGGGCAAAGGGGACTGGCGCTCCGGAGGCGGGGGCCATCAACGCTGCAACATTATGGCGATAGTGGAGCTATGTCAAGTGTTTGCTTATACTTACAAGTGTATCTATATGGTTGATAGAAATAGTAGACAATACCTGCTTAGCCGGTTTGAGGCGTCACGACGTCTGCGGATCGAGGCCGCATGCCGAACCACCGATAGCGACTCCTAAAGGGGGGGGTGACTGGGGACGAACCAACGCGCCGATTCACGAAGCGCGTTTCTCGTCACCCCCAAGAAAGCGGGGGTCCAGGCTCTGGATTCCCGCCTTCTCGAGCCGCCGTAGCCCGAAGGCGAAGGCGCTCGCGGGAATGACAAGAGGAGAGCGGGAATGACGGGAGGGCGTTGCCCCGGCACTCTCAGCTGTTTGAGACTACACGCCGGTGGAGCTGGTCTGTCGTTCCATCTCTTCTTCATTCGCCGAGGTCACCGCCAGCGCGGTCGCCCCCAGGACGAACGCACCGGCCGTAATGGCCACTAACCAGCTTGGGACGAGCTCACCTACGGCGAGACGCGCATAGAACTCGTTGACGGTCTTCGGACTGGAGGGATGAATGAACACCTTCGTCAGCCACGCAGCGGTGATGAAGAGCGACAGGATGAGGTAGTTGCGGCGCAGACGGAATCTCGCGGACGTCACGAGTCCAATCTTCGGCGCCGGGCTGGCGAGTTCTCTCGCGAGACGTTCGCGCCACGATTGGTCCGTGCGCGGTGCCGCCCGGAGCTGTCCGACGAAGTAATGCTGCTCGAGCAGCCGCAACCGCCACAGGCTATGGTGCAGGTGCTGATATCGCCGGGCCTCGATCACCAGACACATGGCCACGGCCGCCAGGCCCAGCAGCAGGATGTAGGGCGGCGTCCGCTCAGAGCCGAGAACGAAGGTGGTCATCCCGAGCGCCATGATCATGGCCCAGTTGGTCGTCACGTCCAGCCGCTGACGCCACGTGATCATCCGGTGCATCTCGCCGCGATAGAGATGCGCCATCGCCGTGTCGAAGCTGCTCGAGTCTTTCGCGGACTCAGTGTGAAGGCCGGCGGAGGGGATGGCGTGGTGGGCGCTCATAGGCGGACACGAGTGTAGCACCAGGGCACCCACGGACCAACGGGATCGATCTTGTGCTAATCCGAGCGTTGGCCCGATCGCACTCGCCCGATCCCGCCTTGACTCCGTCTACGTTCCCGCGTAGCCTTCGGGCGGTCGGAGGGCTTCATGTATCTTTTTCTGCCGATCGCCGCAAACAGCATTCATGTCCTCATCCCGCTCGGTCTCGGTTGTCTGGTCGGCTTCCTGTCGGGCATGTTCGGGGTCGGCGGCGGGTTTCTCATGACCCCGCTGCTCATGATGGTGGGAATTCCAGCGACGGTCGCTGCCGCGTCCGACTCGTGTCAAATCGCCGCAGCGTCGGCGTCAGGCAGTTTCGCCCACGCACGCATGGGCAACGTGGACTACAAACTGGGTGGCCTGATGCTCATCGGCGGCATCACCGGAGGGGCGATCGGGGTTCAGATCATCAAGATCGTGCGGCTCATGGGGAACGCGGACTTCCTGATTGGCCTCACCTATGTCATCGTGCTGGCGTCAATCGGGACATACATGTTCCGGGAAAGCCTGCGGGCGCTCCGGCGGGTTCATCTGCGGAGGCCGACAAGGCCTGGCCCGTCACGGTTCGCGAGATTCCTCGCCGCGCTTCCGTTTCAAACCAGCTTCGAGAAGTCCGGCATACGCCAATCCGTGTTCGTGCCGATCGCCCTGTGTCTGCTCGTGGGCATCCTCGCCGCGATCATGGGTGTGGGAGGCGGGTTCATCATGATTCCGGCCATGGTCTACCTCCTCCGCATGCCGATGCACGTGGCAGTGGGCACGGATCTGTTTCAGATTCTGTTCACATCGAGCGGCGTGACGTTGATGCAGGCCGCCGTCAATCATACGGTCGACCTCGTGCTGGCACTCGTCCTCGCCGTCGGTTCGACGATCGGCGCGCAGTTCGGGGCCCGGGTCGCGCGCCGGCTAAGAGGAGAACAGCTACGGATCATCCTCTCCGTCATTGTCCTCCTGGTGTGCGTGAAGATGGTCTACGGTCTGGTCGCGAGCCCAGCCGTGCTGCTGTCCTACGCCGGTGGACACTAGAAAGGAGCCAGGGTCATGGATGCACGAGTTGCGTTGGCCGGCCTGGCCCTGCTTGCGTGGTTCTCGGACGGCGCCACATCTGCTGCGGTGGACCAGGACCGATTCACGATCGAACCGAATCCGGTGGCCATCCATGCCTTCTTCAACGGCGGGACGGTACGCGTGCGCGGGACGGTTGATCCCGGGAACAGCGTCATCGTGGTGATTACAGGCCGGACGATGGAGGAGCGGTTTAACCGAAAGGGACGCGTAGGCCCGCTGTGGGCGACAACGGGAAGGGTGGCGATCTCGGACGTGCCCAGCCTTTACATCGTGGCGAGTTCGGCGCCGGTGCCGACCCTGGTCCGCCGTGAAGGCATCGACGCACATCGATTGAACCTCGAGGCACTGGTCCGCCTCGCGCGGATAGAACCGAACGGGCCAGATCGGGAGTTGCTGCTCGGCGAGTATCTCAAGTTGAAGCGACAGCAGGGTGTCGTCGGGCTGTTCGATCGCGCGGTTCACCTCGGAGGGCCTCCGTCGGCGCGTTCGTTCGACGCTGAGATCCCATGGCCAGTCACCGCACCGGTGGGCGCGTACCAGATCGCCGTGTTGCACGTGCGGGCGTTCGCGGTGGTGCGGCAGGACGTGCAGACCCTTGAGGTGAAGTACGTCGGAATCCCCCGCTTTGTCGCCCAGTTGGCGTTTGAGCGTGGCCTCGTCTACGGAATCGTGTCGGTCATCATTGCCCTGAGCGTCGGCCTCGCGATGGGAGTACTGTTCAAGAGGCGACAGGTAGGACACTAGCCCCCGCGACAGGTGGTCTTCGCATGGCGCGCATCGGGAAGTGGCTTCGTTTCGAGCGGCGCCCCTCGATCTCCTTCAGGCTGCTCTTCGCCCGCTTTCGCGCCATCCTCGACAACAACACGCAAGTCCTTCAACTGTTCGCCGATCTGGCCGAGAAGCAGAGCGGCGAATACGTGTTCGATCGGTCCTATATTCAAACGTCAATCCACCGGGTGTTCGACCTGGTGGGAAAGACCGTCCACGATCTCAATAGCCTCACCGATCAGAAGTACATGGCGCTTTACGCCATTGTCGATCGCCTCAGGGATGAAGTCCAAGGCGACGTGGCCGGACATCCGGTAGTGTCCAAGGCCAGTTTCTGCGTGCCGTTCGAACAGATCGACGAGAGCCTCGTCAACCTCGTCGGCGGAAAGAGCGCCCACCTTGGCGAGCTCCGCAGCCGGTTGCACGTGCCGATTCCAGCCGGATTCACCATCACGACTTGGGCGTTTCTCCGAGTCCTCGAGGCGAACCACCTGGCCGGTCCGATCGAGGATGCGCTGATGCGTTTCGATCGTGGCGAAGAGGACGGGCTAGTTCGGCTGGTCGACCGGCTTCGACACTCCCACATTCCCCGTGATCTCGCTAGGGCGATCCGGCATGCCCTCGCTCAGCTGCCGGCCGGATCTGACGGACTGTTCCTCGCCGTGCGTTCCAGCGCACTTGGCGAGGATCAGGATCTGAGCTTCGCAGGTCAGTACGAGACGGTCCTCCAGGCAAAGCCCGAAGAGATACTCGACGCCTACCGACAGGTGCTGGCAAGTCTGTACTCGCCGCACGCGGTTGCCGGTCGCCGGGCCTCCGGGCTACCACTGGATGGACTGATGGCCGTGGCCTGCATGCGCATGGTGCGCGCCAGCGTCAGCGGCGTGCTCTATACAGTCGACCCGAATCGCCCGAGTTCCGGCGAGCTGCTGGTGGGAGCGACCCGCGGTCTTGCCAGCCGGGCCGTACAGGGCGAACAGGGGATGGCTCACTACACCGTCTCTCGCCAGGCTCCCCACGACGTGCTGACCTATCGCCCAACGGCATCCGAAGACATCGTCGTCGCGCGTGCGGCTGGTGGCGTCGAAACCATCGCGGTCACGGACAGTCCTGAATTCGGTCGCGAACTGTCGGCGCTGGAGATTCGGAACCTGTGCGAAACAGCGCTCCGTATCGAGCGGTACTTCAAGCAACCTCAGGACATCGAGTGGGCTCGCGATGACGATGGCTCGATGTACGTCATTCAGGCGCGCCGGCTCGCGGTGAGCGCCCCGGCAGGCATTCCGCAGGATCTGTCGGACATGCTCAGGGGGTATCCGGTGCTGATGCGAGGTCGCGGGCACGTCGCCTGCCGGGGCGTCGCATCGGGCCCCGTCGTCCATGTCACCGAGGAGACGGACCTCGCAGCCTTCCCCAACGGCGGGGTACTGGTCTCGCGGCGGGCCTCGCCGCGCTTCGTCCGCGCCATGGCGAAGTGCGCCGCGATCGTCACGGACATCGGTGCGCCGACGGGACACATGGCGACGCTGGCCCGCGAATTCCGGGTGCCGACGCTCGTGGACTGCGCCACGGCGTCGATCATCCTGACCGACGGCCAGGTGGTCACCGTCGACGCTGACGAGAATGTCGTCTATGTCGGCCGCGTCGATCCCCTCATCACCTATCAGCTCGTGACCGAGAGCGGGCTCGAGGACACCCCGGAATACCGTTTGCTTCGCCGGCTGCTTCGGCGGATCACGCCGTTGAACCTCATCGACCCTCAGGCGGACAACTTCCGGGCCGATCGCTGCCGGACGATTCATGACATCGTCCGGTTCTCACATGAGAAGGCCGTCGAAGAGCTGATCGACCTGCAGGCCTCGGGGCGCGTGTCGGGCATCGAGACGGCGCGGCGGCTGGTCTCGGATCTGCCGATCGGGCTCTCGATCATCGACGTCGGCGGCGGACTCGCCACCGCGGTGGGTGGCAGTCTGTCGCGGTCGACGGTGACGCCCGACGCCATCCGCTCGGTCCCCATGCTGGCGCTGTGGACGGGCCTGACAACGCCCGGTGTCTGGAGCACCCGGCCCGTGAGACTGGACTTGTCGACGTTCTTGTCGAGCGCCATGTCCAGGGCGGCCAGCGAGACCGCGGGCCGCAATCTCGCCGTGGTGTCGGAGAGCTACGTCAACCTGAGCCTCAATCTCGGGTATCACTACAACATGATCGATGCCTTCGTGAGCGACAACCGCGAGGAAAACTACATCTACTTTCGTTTCGTAGGCGGGGCCTCGGATGCCGAACGCCGGGTGCGCCGCGCCTCGATGGTCCGGGAGATCATGGAGCGGCTGGGATTCGCGACGCGCCAGAGTCTCGATCTGATGGTGGCACGCCTGGGGAAGCTGCCGCGAAAGGCCACCGAGGAGCGTCTCAGAATCATCGGCCGACTGATCGGCTTCACGCGTCAGCTCGACGCACTCATGGACGACGAAGACACGATTACGCGTTACGCCGACGCGTTCTTCGAGGGACGCTTCAATCCGGAGTAGTCTCGTTTCCCGCGTGGGAGGACGGCATGCCGAAGCTCAACATCCTGGTGCTCGATGATGAACCCATCGTCGGGAAGCGACTCAAGCCCGCGCTGGCGAAATCGGGCTATGGGGTCGATGTGGTCGAAACCGGGGCGGACGCGATCCGGCTGATCGATGAGCGGATCTACGACATCGTCGTCACCGATATCCGCATGGAAGGTGTCGACGGAATCGCCGTGCTTCGCCACGCGTTGGCGCGTTCTGCCCGAACCCTGGTGATCATGATCACGGGGTACGCCACCGTCGAGATGGCACGAGAGGCCCTGACGCTCGGAGCGTTTGATTTCCTGGCCAAGCCGTTCAAGTTGGATGACCTTCGTGCCGTGATTACCCGCGCGGCCGAGAAGCTCGCCGCTGACCGGCCGAGCTGATTCGGGCCGCCGCCGGCGTGCATGGCGTGAACACATGTTCAAGTGGCTGAGGCGTGATGGCCTCGACAAGCCCGGAGGCGAACGCGCTTTTCGTCAGGCGTACGAGAGCTTCAGGCGCCTGCTCGGGAGAAACAGCGAACTCCTGAGCCTGTTGGCTGATCTGGAGACGGATCTCAGGTATGAGGCGCCGTCGGCGCCGGCCATCCGGGATCGTACGCGCCGCATCCTGGGCGTCTGCCTCGACCTCGTCCAGGATCTCAACGAGCTCACAGGCGGCCGCGCACAGAGACTGTTCCGAGCACACGAGCGAATCGAGGCGTCGGTCCTGGCCGGATTCGAGCGTGAGGCGGAACCCCCTTCACCTCCACTCGTCCTTTCACTCGACGACGCGGCGACCCTCTCGCCGGAGCGTGCGGGTGGAAAGGCCGCGAACCTCGCCGCGCTCCGAGCCGCTCTGCCGGGAATCGTGCCCGATGGCTTCGTCATCACTACGACGGCGTATCGCGGACTGGCGTCTTCGGCGGGCGTCACCGACACCATGCGAAGGCGGGTAGCCGGCTCGAAGGACGGCGATGCCGTGCTCGGACAGCATGCCGGCGAGCTGCGTCGCCAGATCGAGCAGGCCGCTGTCCCAGCCGAGGTGGAACGAGCCATCGTGGCCGAGGCTGGCACGTTCGCGGGTTCGACCCGCTGGGCGGTGAGATCGAGCGGCGTCGGAGAAGACGGACAACTCTCCTTTGCCGGGCAGTTCGAAACGCTGCTGGGGGTGCCAACCTCAGACCTGGTGAGCGCCTATCGGACCGTTGCCGCGAGCCGGTTCTCCGAGCGCGCACTCGCCTATCGCCTCAGCGGTGGGCTCTCCGAGATCGACACCCCGATGGCCGTGCTCGCCCTGACGATGGTGGAGGCTCGGGCGTCGGGCGTGCTCTACACCAGGGATCCCCATGAGCCGGATGCCCAGAGAATGTGGCTGACGAGCACCTTCGGTCTTGGCGCTGACGTGGTCGGAGGCGCCGCGGGGGCCGACTTGTTCATCATTGCCCGCGAGCCTCCCGGCACCGTGCTAGAACAACGGATTGCGCACAAGGAACACGCGCTCGTGCTGTCGACAGCACCTCCCTTCCTCGAGCGGGTTTCGGTACTAGGCCGAGAGCGATCGGAGCCGTCACTAACCGAGGAGCAGATCGGCGCGTTGGCCCGACTTGGGCTCTCGGCCGAGCGTCACTTTGGGCAGGCGCTGGACATCGAGTGGGCGCTGGATCGGCATGGGAAGATCTGGCTGCTCCAGTCCCGCCCCCTCGTGCTGAGCGGCCAGGCTTCATCGCGTGGGATGCGGCCGGGCAGCCCGGTCAAGCTGCGAGGCCGGCCGCTCGCGCCTGGCCGAGCCGTCGGGACCGTTCGACGAGCGCTGACCACCGCAGCACTCGAGGAGATCCACGACGGTGCGGTCCTGGTGGTGCGACAGCCCACGCCAGAGATCTCACGCGTACTCGGGAAGATCGCGGCGCTGATTGCCGAAGGAGGCACTCCGCAAAGCCACGCGGCTGCGCTGGTGAGACAGGCCGGCGTGCCAGCCATTTACGACGCGGTGGGTGCGCTAGACAGGCTGTCGGACGGTGAAACCGTGGGGGTCGATGGAACGCGGGGGGAGGTGTACGCTGGCACTCCTTGGCCGGAACTGCGGGGCCGGCGTCTCGGCCGGCACGCCGCCACCCGCCCGCGCGGGTTCCTCAACGACTTGGTGCTAACGCTCAACCTCGTCGATCCGGCGGCCCCAGGTTTCGGAGCAGATGCCTGCCGATCGATTCACGACATCGTCCGCGTCGTACACGAGCGGGCGCTGGCCGCGATGTTCCGTCTGGGCGACCGATGCGGTCGCGGATCTGCCCGCACCGGCCGTCATCTGGACTCACGCATTCCATTGGATTTGGACGTGCTGGATCTGGGCGGTGGCATCGACGCGGCTCATGACAGCCGGAAGCGCAGTGTGCCCCCTGAGGCGATTGTCTCGATACCCTTCGCCGCGCTGTGGAAGGGCGTCGCTGACCCGCGAGTCAACTGGACAGGACGGCGGGTAGTGAGTGCAGCGGGGTTCTTTTCCGTCGTTCAGAGCGGCGTGACGGGAGAGGCCGGAGCGATGCGACAGCTGGGGGATCGGAATTACCTGATTGTCGCACCCGACTACGTGAACCTCAACGCGCGTCTGGCGTACCACTATGCCATGGTCGATTCGGTCGTCGGTGAACTCGCCGAGAACAACTACGTCGCCTTCCGGTTTTGTGGAGGCGGCGCCGCACAAGCGCGGCGCGACCTGCGGGCGACGTTTCTCGGCAAGGTGCTCGAACGACTCGGATTCGGCGTCGATCGTCGAGGCGACCTGCTCAACGCCTGGCTGCGCGCCGCACCTCGGCCGGCCTGCGAGGACGGACTGGCGCTGCTGGGCCGGCTGATGGCGTGCGCGAGACAGCTCGACATGCTGCTCGATCACGAGGACGCGGTTGACCATTTCGTGAAGCGCTTTCTCGACGACGACTACGCGGTGTTTGGATAGGTCAACCGGCCGCGCATCGCTCGGGAGCGTCATCACGCCGGGGTCTCGCTCGCCTACGCCTGGAGAAGCACTGCTACTCCGTCATTCCCGCGGGCGCCTTCGCCGAAAGGTACCGCGGCCCAAAAAAGCGCGC
>CAYHRK010000036.1:0-22474 GCA_964358795.1 uncultured Vicinamibacterales bacterium | reverse complement strand
TATGGTGTTGATCCGCGTTTCCCCGGCACAGTACACTGAGAGGTCAGCAAGCGCGAACGCGTGCATGTTCGTGGATCGCACTGCGGCTCGGACCCTGTGCAATCTCAGACTGTGAACCGTGTCAGGGCCGGAAGGCAGCAGCACTAAGCGGACCCTGCGATGTGCCGCAGGTCAATCCGGGCCGCAGTGGGATCCACGAGCACCGCCGGGAGGATTGCGAAACGTACCTGGGCGGCTCGTTGTTTTCTACTGTCTACTGTCTATTGACGAGTGACTGTCTCCTCTCCGATGTCCTACACCGTGATTGCCCGCCGTTGGCGTCCGCAGCAACTCTCCGAGGTGGTGGGCCAGAGAGCCGTCACCCAGACGCTGCGCAATGCCGTGTCGAGCGATCGTATTGCGCAGGCCTTCGTCTTTGCCGGCCCACGCGGCGTGGGCAAGACGACCACGGCGCGCATCCTGGCGAGGATGCTGAACTGCGTCAACGGCCCCACAGCCGACCCGTGTGGCATCTGCGACGCCTGCACGGAAGTCGCCGAAAGCCGTGATATGGACGTGCTCGAGATCGACGCAGCCACGCACACCGGTATCGATAACGTGCGCGAGGTGATCATCTCGGGTTTGGCCATCATGCCGGCCCGCGATCGCTACAAGATCTTCATCATCGACGAGGTGCACCAGTTGTCCGCCTCGTCATTCAACGCCCTGTTGAAGTCGATTGAGGAGCCTCCTCCCCATGTGGTCTTCATCATGGCGACCACCGCGCCCGACAAGATCCCCGACACCATCGTATCGCGCGCGCAGGTGTTCGAGTTCAAGACCATCTCGAGCCGGGCCATTGCCGATCAGCTGAAGAAAATAGCCGTGGCCGACGGCCTGACCGTCTCAGACGAGGCGATGGCGCTGATGGCGCGCGCGGCCGAAGGCAGCATGCGCGATGCCGAGACGGCCTTCGATCAGGTACTGGCGTTTGCCGGCACGACGATCACCGTGGAAGACGTGGCCACGGTGTTGGGGCTGGTTGGACGCGACCTGCTGTTCGACGTGCTGGCGGCCGTGGCCGACGAAAATGGTGCGGCCGCCTTCGAGTTGGCCGGCCGCGCGGTTGAATCCGGCTACGACCTGCGCCTGCTGTGCCGCGAACTGACGCGTCTGGTGCGCGATCTGCTGGTGCTGCAGATCGATCCCACCCGATTCACCGACCCCGACATTGCGCCCGAAGCGGACCACGACCGCCTGAAGGCGTTGCTGCCGCGCTTCTCGCGCGAAGACCTGTTGCGCTCGTTCGACGTGCTGACGCGTGCGGAGAGCGAGATTAAGCTTGCCGCCGAGCCGCGCTACCACCTCGAAATGGCGCTGCTGCGCTGGATTCACCTGCGCAAGCTCACGCCGCTCTCGGATCTGATCGAGCGCCTCGAAGGCGCGGGCCCGATTCCGCCCGGGCCCGTGCGAACGCCCGCCGCCGCCACGCCAACCGCACCCGCGCGGCGACCGGCACCGAGCGGCTATTCATCGTCGGTCGCCCGGCGCGTCAGTACGCCGCCTGGGCGGACCACAGCATCAGGCGCGCCTGCCGCTGCGGCGGCCCCACCGTCTGGCCCAAGGCTCGCTCCAACACCAGCGCTCTTTGTGCTAGGGGCTGCCAGCAATCCTGTGGCAGCAACGGCACATGAAAGCGCCACACTCGTTGGCGCTGTGCCAGCCGGAACCGGCGGGGCATCGAAGGACGCGTTTCTGGCCGAGATCAAACGATCGCGTGCCGCGCTGTATGGGTCGTCGGTAGCCCAGGCCGATCGCATCGATTTCGAAGCCGATCGTGTGGTGATCGCGTTTGCGGCGGGCAACAGCTTTGCGGCAAACCTCGTGGTGCAGAAAGACAACAAGGCGTGGCTCGAGGGCCTGGCGCAGCAAGTGGCCGGCCGCAAGATGACGGTGGTCACCGAAGTGGTGAACAAAGATGCCGGCTCGCGTCAGGCGGCCGGCGGTGGCCGGGTGCCGGCCGCGCCGTCCGGCGATGACGCCGACCTGAAGGCCGAAGCGATGGCGCACCCGACCGTGCAGGCGATGCTCGAGATCTTTCCGGCTGACATCACATCGGTGACGGAACTGAAGAAGTCATGAACATCCAGCAGATGATGAAGCAGGCGCAGCGGATGCAGGAGCAGATGCAGCGCGACATGGCCAACTTGCGCATCGAGGCATCGGCGGGCGGCGGTATGGTCACCGTGGTGATCAACGGTCTGAAGCAGATCCAGTCGCTGAAGCTCGACCCCGAGGTCGTCTCGAAAGACGATGTGGAGATGTTGCAGGATTTGATTCTGGCCGCGATCAACGACGCCAGCCGGAAGGCCGACGAGGCCATGTCAAGCCAGCTTGGCGGCATGACAAGCGGCATGAAGATTCCCGGACTTTCCTGAGCCGCCGCTGGCCGCATGTCGCAACCCGAATCGCTGACGCGCCTGATCGACCAACTGCAGCGCCTGCCCGGCATCGGCCGCAAGAGCGCGCAGCGGCTCGCGTTTCACTTGATGAAGAGCCCTCGCGAAGAGGCGGATCGCTTGTGCGACGCCGTTCGCGAGATGAGGGACAAGCTGGCGTACTGTTCGGTCTGCAACCACGTCACCGACAGCGATCCGTGCGCGATCTGTTCTGATGCATCGCGAAACGTCCACATCATCTGCGTGGTCGAAGAGCCGCACAACGTGATGTCCATCGACCGCGCGCGCGATTACAACGGCCTGTACCACGTGCTGATGGGCGCGCTCTCGCCGCTACAGGGCGTCGGCCCCGGCGACCTGCGCATTCAGAGCCTGCTCACGCGCGTGGAGGCGGGCGGCGTGGACGAGATCATCCTGGCAACCAATCCCACCGTGGAAGGCGAGTCTACCGCCATCTACCTGGCGCGGTTACTGAAGCCGCTTGGCGTGCGCGTGACGCGCATCGCGATGGGCGTGCCCGTGGGCAGCGACCTCGAGTACGCCGACGACGTCACCATGCACAAGGCGATGGAAGGTCGCCGGGAGGTCTAGCATGCTTCCGCTGTCATTGCAGGTACCCGCGTCGATCGTGCTGCTGGCTGGCGGCGTGGTGGCGTGCTTTGCCGGCTTCCGGCTCTTCAAGCTGGTGCTGGGCATCTACGGGTTCATCCTGGGCGCGCTGGTGGCGAGTTCCATGGTGGGCACGGCCGAAACCTGGGCCCTGGTGGCCGCCGCCGTGGCCGGCGGCGCGCTTGGCTCCGTGGTGCTGGTGGCCGCCTACTTCGCGGGCGTGGCGGTGATGGGCGCGGCGCTTGGCGCGATGTTGGTGAACGTGGGCTGGTCGCTGGTCAGAACAGGCGATCCCCATCCGGTCGCCCTGATCGCGTTCGCCGCGATCGGCGCGTTTGTCGCCCTGTACTTCCAGCGCCACGTCATCATCATCGTCACCGCGTTTGGCGGCGCATGGACGATGATGATTGGGGCGTCGGCCCTGATGATGGGGAAGGCTGGACGAGCGGCGTCGGCATCGACCGACGTGTGGGTGTTGTATCCCGGCCAAGCCGGTCCCCCCGGACCGTGGGTCTATGCGGCGTGGATCGCGCTGAGCCTGGTGGGCCTCTATGTGCAGCTGCACCACGCTCCCAAGAAGAAGACATCGAAGAAAGAATAATTCTACAGAGAAAAGGGCCTCTGCACTCTCAGCGTTCTTTGCGGTCATAGAGATCCGGTGACCGTCCCGTGCCGACCGGTTCAGGAGCGGACGCGTCAGCGGTGACCGGCTTCAGGAACGGCATCAGTTTGCGCAGGCGGGCGCCCACCTGCTCGATCTGATGGTTTCGATCGGCCTCGCGCAGCTTGTTGAACGTCGGGCGGCCGGCTTCGTTTTCGGCAATCCACTCCTTCGCGTACTTTCCGCTGCGCACGTCCTCGAGCAACTGCTTCATCGCCTTCCGCGTCTCATCGGTCACGATGCGCGGTCCGCCGGTGTAGTCGCCGTGCTCGGCCGTATCGCTCACCGAGTAGCGCATGTAGTTCAGGCCGCCCTGGTAAATCAGATCGACGATGAGCTTCAGCTCGTGCAGGCACTCGAAATAGGCGATCTCCGGCTGGTACCCGGCCTCGACCAGCGTTTCGAACCCGGCCTTGACGAGCGCGCTGACGCCGCCGCACAGCACGGCCTGCTCGCCAAACAGATCGGTTTCGGTTTCCTCGGCAAAGGTCGTCTCGATGACGCCCGCTCGGGTGACGCCGATGCCCTTCGCGTACGACAGCGTGACCGCGCGCGCGTTGCCCGTCGCGTCCTGATGAATGGCAAACAGCGCCGGCGTGCCCGCGCCCTCGACGAACAGCTCGCGGACGCGATGCCCCGGCGACTTCGGCGCCACCATCGCGACGTCGACGTCGGGCCGGACCGTGATCGCGCCAAAGCGGATGTTGAACCCGTGGGCAAACATCACCATGTCGCCCGCGGCGAGGTTGGGCTCGATCTCCTCGCGGTACACCTTCCCCTGCGCGGTGTCCGGAATGAGGATCATCACAATGTCGGCCCACTTCGAGACCTCGCTCACCTCGCCGACCGTGAGCCCCGCGGCCTGCGCCTTGGCGCGCGAGCGGCTCGTCGCCGGCAGCCCCACGCGGACGCTGACGCCGCTGTCCTTCAGGTTCAACGCGTGCGCGTGCCCCTGCGAACCGTATCCAATCACCGCGACCTTGCGCCCCTGAATGAACGCGAGGTCGGCCGCATCGTCGTAGTACATCGTCGCCATGCTGACTCCTTCACCGTTGGTAACTGGGCACGACCTCACACTGAGCAGCTGCTCACATCCCCACTGATCTCCGACGCGGACAACGAGGCGGGGCGGGACGAGCTGCGGCGAGTCTGCAGCGTGCCGCGCGCCATCGCCACACGGCCGGTGCGCGCCATCTCGATGACGCCGTAGGGCCGCAGCACTTCGACCAGGCTGTCGATCTTGTCTTCGGTGCCGGTCGTCTCGATGACGAGCGACTCGGGGCTGACGTCGACGATGCGCGCCCGGTAGACGTCTACCAGCTGCATGACGTGCGTCCGCGCCTCCCCCGTTGCCGCGACTTTGATCAACGCCAGGTCGCGCGAGATCGACGGCGCCGACGTGATGTTGTCGACACGCCGGCACGGCACGAGCTTGTAGAGATGCGCCTCGAGCCGGCGGGCGCCGTACTCGTCGGTGTCGACGACGACCGTCATGCGGGAGACGCCGGGGGTTTCAGTGTGCCCGACCGTCAGCGACTCGATATTGAACGCGCGGCGCCGGAAGAGCGACGACACGCGATTCAGGACGCCCGGCTTGTTGTCGACGTACACGGCGAAGGTGTGCAGCATGGTGTTTTCTCAATCCGCCGCTGTCTCGACGATCGGCGAGGGCCGCCGAATCATCTTGTGAAGGTCGGCGCCGGCCGGCACCATCGGATACACCGAGTCTTCCTGCTCCACCTGGAAGTCGATGAGCGCGGCACGCTTCAGACGTCGCGCGGCCTCAACCGCGCCCTCGACGTCGCTGCGCTTCGTCACGGTCGTCGCGGCAATGCCGAACGCGTCGGCGAGTGTGGCGAAGTTCGGCCCGCTGATCGGCGTCGCGGCGTACCGCTTGTCGTAGAAGAACTCCTGCCACTGCCGCACCATGCCGAGGAAGCCGTTGTTGATGATCGCGATGTTGATGTCCAGGTGCTCCTGCACCACCGTCGCGAGCTCGGAGCACGTCATCTGGAAGCCGCCGTCGCCGACGACGACCCAGACCTCCGCCTCGGGGCAGGCGATTTTCGCGCCGATCGCGGCCGGCAGCGCGAAACCCATCGTCCCCAGCCCGCCGGAGGTGATGAGCGAGCGCGAGCGATTGTGCTTGTAGTACTGCGCCTCCCACATCTGGTGCTGGCCGACGTCGGTGACGACGAGGGCGTTGCCCTGCGTGAGGCGCCAGAGATCGTTGATGACGTGCGCGGCGTAGAGATGGCCATCGTCGGGCAGGTTCTGAATGTCGCGGACCGCGCCGTCGCCCTTGAGCGCGTCGATGCGCGCGAGCCACGCGGTGCGATCGCCCGGCTGCACCTGCGGCAGCCACTGGTCGAGCGCTTCGCGCAGGTCCTTCGCGATGGCGACGTCCACGCGCACGTTCTTGTTCAGCTCGGCGCGATCGATGTCGACGTGGATCTTCTTGGCGTTGCGCGCGTAGGTCTTGAGGTTGCCGGTGACGCGGTCGTCGAAGCGCATCCCGAGCGCGATCAGGAGGTCCGCTTCCTGGATCGCGTGATTCACCCACGCCTCGCCGTGCATGCCCATCATGCCGAGGGTCAGCGGATGCGACGCGGCCACGCCGCCGATGCCGAGCAGCGTGACGGCCATCGGAATCTGCCCCCGCTCGGCCAGCGCGACGGTCTGGCGTTCGGCGCCCGACAGCATCACGCCATGCCCCGCGAGGATCAGCGGCCGCTGGGCGGCGTTGATGAGCGCGATCGCTTCATGCACGTCGCCGTCGCCCGGCAACGCGGCGTCGTAGGCCTCGGTGAGATGCGGCTCGGCGGCGTCCCAGTCCACCTCGCAGCGTGCCTGCTGCGCGTCCTTGGTGATGTCCACCAGCACCGGGCCTGGACGTCCCGATCGCGCCACCGCGAACGCCTCGCGCACCGCCGGCGCCACATCGTCGGCGCTGGTGACGAGGTAGTTGTGCTTGGTAATCGGCAGCGTGATGCCGGTGATGTCGGTTTCCTGGAACGCGTCGGAGCCGATCAGCTTGCTGCCGACCTGTCCGGTGATGCAGACGATCGGCGAGGAGTCCATCATCGCGGTCGCGATGCCGGTGACCATGTTCGTGGCGCCCGGCCCGGAGGTCGCAATCGCCACGCCGACCTTTCCGCTGGCGCGCGCGTAGCCATCGGCCATGTGCGTGGCGCCCTGCTCGTGCCGCACGAGGATGTGGCGAATCGGGTACGACAGCATCGCGTCGTAGGCCGGAAGGATCGCGCCGCCCGGGTAGCCGAACACGTCGGTCACCCCTTCGCGGACCAACGATTCCCACAAGATCTGGGCACCCGTGAGTTTCACATGAGCCTCTGAAGTGCCGATTGCAGAGGTCATCCCGTGACCGCTCCTGTTGACGCCGAGGAGACGAGTCGCGCGTACTTTCCGAACACGCCGCTCGTGTACCGTGGCGCAGGAGCGCGCCATTCCGCGAGCCGCTGCTCCAGCGTGCTACCGTCGGCGGATTCGACGTCGAGCGTACGGCGTGCCACGTCGATAACGATGAGGTCACCGTCCTTCACGGCGGCGATCGGTCCGCCGCGCGAGGCCTCCGGCGCGATGTGCCCCACCATGAAGCCGCGCGTCGCGCCGGAAAAGCGGCCGTCGGTGACGAGCGCCACCTTGTCGCCCATCCCTGCGCCGACGATAGCCCCGGTGACGGCGAGCATCTCGCGCATGCCGGGGCCGCCGCTCGGCCCTTCGTAGCGGATCACGACGACGTCGCCCGCCTTGATCGACTGCCGCTGAACGGCGTCGAACGCCGCCTCTTCGCTGTCGAACACGCGCGCCGGGCCGCGATGCTGCATCCGCTCGGTTCCGGAAACTTTCATAACCCCGCCCTCGGGCGCGAGGCTTCCTCGCAGGACGACCAGCCCGCCGCTCTTCTTGATCGGCCGGCCGGCGGGCCGCACCACTTCCTGGCCGGGCGTTTCCACCGCGGTCGCCGCTTCCTCGGCGAGCGTCCGGCCCGAGACCGTCTTCGCCGTGCCGTCCACACCGCCGACCTCGACGAGGCGCCTCGCGACGAGGCGGCTGCCGCCAGCGGCGTGCAGGTCCGTGGCGACGAAGCGGCCCGACGGCTTGAGGTCCACCAGAAGCGGCGTGCGCGAGCTGATGCGATCGAAGTCGGCGAGCTCCAGATCGAGGCCGGCTTCGCGCGCGATCGCGATGAGATGCAGGACGGCGTTGGTCGAGCCGCCGGTCGTCGCGACCGCGGCGATGGCGTTTTCGAGCGACGTCCGCGTGATGACGTCACGCGGGCGAACGCCGCTGCGCACGAGGCTCATCACGCGCTCGCCGGCGAGCCGGGCGACGTCCGCTTTCTTCGGGTCGGTCGCCGGCACGCTGCCGCTGCCGAGGGCGGCAATGCCGAGGAATTCGCAGGCGATCGCCATCGTGTTCGCCGTGAACTGTCCGCCGCAGGCGCCCGCGCCCGGGCACGCATCGGCCTCCAGCCGGCAAAAGTCGTCGTTGGTCATCGTGCCGGCCGCGTGGGCGCCGACCGCTTCGAACACGTCCTGAATCGTCACCGGGTGACCGTGGAACTGCCCTGGCGCGATCGATCCGCCATACAGCACGAGCCCGGGCACGTTGAGCCGCGCGAGCGCCATCACGCCACCGGGAATCGTCTTGTCGCAGCCGACGAGCACGACGAGTCCGTCGAATCCGTTGCCGCGCGTGACCAGCTCGATCGAATCCGCGATCACTTCGCGGCTGACGAGCGAGGCCCGCATCCCCTCGGTCCCCATCGTGATCCCGTCGGAGATCGAGACCGTGTTGAACTCCATCGGCGTGCCGCCGGCCGCGCGGATGCCGGCCTTCACGTGCACCGCCAGATCCCGCAGGTGGTAGTTGCACGGGCCGATCTCAATCCAGGTATTGGCCACGCCGATGAGCGGCTTCTTCAGGTCGGCGTCGGAAAAGCCCACCGCCTTCAGCATCGCGCGCGCCGGTGCGCGGCTCGGTCCGGTGGTAAGCGGATTCGAACGATCGGTCATGAGATGGCCTCGACGGAATCGGGCAGCCGGCCCTCGTGCGTCTTCCAGCTCGCATAGGTTCCGAGCGTGCGCAGCATCGGCGCGAACTCGGCTAGGTGCGCCAGCGCCCGAGCACAAACGACCTCGTCGCGCGCGGCCGCGAGATCCACGTAGAACAGGTATTCCCACGGCCGGCCGGGAATCGGCCGCGACTCCAGCTTCGTGAGGTTGATGCCGCGCAGCGCGAAGACACTGAGCGCCTTGAACAGCGAGCCCGGCTCGTTCGGCAGCGAAAAGACAATCGATGTCTTGTCGGCCGCCGCGTGCCGCAACGGTTCGTGGCCGACGACGATGAAGCGGGTGATGTTGTCGTCGAAATCCTGCACGGATGCCGCGAGCGAGGTCAGGCCGAACACCTCGCCGGCTCTCGCGGAGGCGATCGCGCCGGCGTCCTTCAACCCGGCGTCCGCCACCATCTTCGCGCTGCCCGCCGTGTCGTAGGTCGCGACGACCTCGACGTTGGTGAGCGTGCGCAGGAACCGCTCGCACTGCGCCAGCCCCTGCGGGTGGGAGTACACGCGCCGCAGGCCCTCGATCGTCGCCCCAGGCAGCGCCAGCAGGTGATGCACCACCGGCAGCTCGACCTCGCCGACGATGGCCAGCTCGTGCGCGACCAGGAGGTCGTAGTTGCGATGGATGCTGCCTCCAATCGAGTTCTCGATCGGCAGCACGCCATAGACCGACGGGCCGGCGTTCACCGTGTCGAAGACCTCTTCGAAGGTCCGGCACGGCACGAGCGGCGCGTCGGCATCCACCCGCCGCGCCGCGGCCTCGCTGAACGCTCCGGGTTCTCCTTGATAGGCAATCGTCATCGCTCTCGGCCCTTGGCGCACGTTGCAGAATCAGACGTCGTGCGGGGCCTTAGCCCTGGCTGTACGGCAAGAAGGCCACCGTCCCTGCGGATGGTGGCCTCGGTCTGTCTTGTGTGGGTGCCCTCATCCGCCCGCGCGTTAGCGCGCAATAAACACGATGGGGACGAGCATCAGCGACATCGTAGGAGGCATTACACAGCCCGACATCCTAGAAGTCAAATTGATAATCTTTACTAGATTATAAACTCTATCGATACGCTGCGACCATGAGGCGGGCGCGACGCACGTGCAGGGCACCATCAACGGCTACGGGGAGCGCACGGGCAACTGCAATCTGACGTCGGTCATCCCGAATCTGCATTTCAAGCTGAAGAAGTCGTGCGTGCCGGCCGAGTCGCTGGCCGGGCTCACCGAGCTCTCCCAGTTCGTGGACAAAACCACCAACCTCCGCCCCAACGTGCGGTTGCCGTGGGTTCGCGGGGTCCTTTTTCGCGACACCCGACTCCGCGGTGGCTTGTCCTCTGTGATCGACGCCCGCCTCACGCCGTTCGTCCCCCTCCGCCGCACCTGCGCGAGCGTATCCTCCGCCTGACGCTCATGGTGAGCGTGGCGTCCCTCACGACCGGTAGATGCGCCCCATCAACTCCGCGAAATCAGTGAACCGCAGTGCCTGCGGACCATCGCTCAGGGCCTTTTCCGGCTCCGGATGCATCTCAACGATGATGCCGTGGGGACCGACGGCGTAAGACGCCATCGCCAGCGGAATCACCAGGTCACGACGACCGGCGGCGTGAGATGGGTCAACCATGATCGGCAGGTGCGTCAGCATCTTGAGCAGCGGGATCGAGCCGAGGTCGAGCGTACTGCGCGTTGCCGTTTCAAACGTGCGGATGCCGCGCTCGCACAGGATGACCTGCTGGTTCCCGCGGTCGAGGATGTACTCCGCGGCGTTGAGAAACTCGTCCATGGTGGACATCATGCCGCGCTTGAGCAGCACCGGCCGGTTGGCCCGTCCCACCTCGGCGAGCAGGCTGAAGTTCTGCATGTTGCGCGCACCGACCTGCAGCACGTCGGCCACGCGCGCCACCGGCTCGACGTCCTGCGGAGACAGGACCTCCGTCACGATGGGCAGGTCATACTCCCTGCCGGCTTCGGCCAGCATCGCGAGCGCCTCGAATCCAAGGCCCTGGAAGCTGTAGGGCGACGTGCGCGGCTTGAAGCAGCCCCCACGCAACATGGCGCCGCCGCTTTCCTTGACGGCACGCGCGCACTTGAAGATCTGTTCCCGCGACTCGACCGCGCACGGGCCGGCAATGACGACGAACCGGGGGCCACCCACCTTCACGCCCCGCACATCGATGACCGTGTCGTCGGGGCGGTGTGCCCGGCTTGCGAGCCTGTACGACACCTTCGCGGCGGCCACCGGATCGGGAATCGGGGCGGTCGGAGCTGGCTGCGGTGGCTCCGCCACGAGAGCCTGCACCTGCGGCGCCGTGCGCGGCCGATGCTGGCTCGGATAGCTGCCCAGCACCTTCAACGACGTCGTCGCGGAGCGCAGCCGGCCCAGCGCCTCCTGTATACGCGCGTCGGCGGTGTTGCCCTCGAAGTCGATGTAGAAGAGGTACTGGAACGGCATGCCGGGAATCGGCCGGCTCTCGAGCTTGGTCAGGTTGATCGTGTACTCGTGCAGGACGTTGAGCGCATGCAGCAGCGACCCTTCCTCGTGCGAGGTCGCCATGACCACTGACGTCTTGCACGGAATCCGGGGATCGACCCGAACCGGGTTCTTCGCGATCACCAGGAAGCGCGTGTAGTTGTGCTGCTGGTCCTCGACGTTGCGGCGCAGCACTGTGAGACCGTACCGCCTGCCCGCCTCTTCGCTGCCGATGGCGGCCCACGTCGGGTCGTGGTGTTCCTTCACCAGGCGCACGGCCATGGCCGTGTCGGTGTACGGCTGGGATTCGCAGTTCGGCAATTTCGACAGGAACTTCATGCACTGCGCGAGGGCCTGGGGGTGTGAGAGCACGCGCTTGAGCGACGTCAGAGGGACATCTTCGACACCGAGCAGGCAGTGCTCGACGCGAAGCACTTCTTCGCCCACGATGGAGACCTGTGCGCACGAGAGCAGGTCGTAGACATCGTTGATGCTGCCCGCCGTCGTGTTCTCCACCGGCAGCATGCCGAAGTCGGCGTCGCCATCCTCTACGGCGTCCACCACCTGCTCGAAGGTTGCCTGGCCCACGAACACCGACCCGTCCACCGTGGCCGCGAAAAACTTCCGGCCGGCCAGTTCGCTGTACGCGCCTTCGATCCCCTGGAACGCCACCGTCTTCAGCTCGGCCCGGTTGTAGTCGGGCATCAGGTGGAGTTGCTGCGAACGAATCGATTCGTCGATGATTTCGTGAAACACTCGAGTGACAAAGTGCGCATCGAGGCCACGGTCGCGCCCACGCGCGATGAGGTGCGCCAGCAGCCGTTCCTCGCGCAGCTCATCGCGCAGCGGTGTTCCTTGTTCGTCCTTGGCCTCGATCACCCGTCCGGCCAGCTGCCGGCGCTGGGCAAGCGCTTCGAGAATCTGTGCATCTACCCCGTCGATCTCTCGACGAAGATCGTCAAGTCTGTCCATCGCTTCACCTGGAACGGTCGGAGGAAACAGGGTCTGTGGACGGCCACGGGCTTCAGCTCGGGAGGACCTCGCGGGTCCACCCAAAAGGGTCTTCGCGGCGTCCGGTCTGGACGCCACTGATGATCTCCCAGAGCTGCGCGCGTACCTGTTGTGGTGCGAGGCGGACCACGCGATCACGATGCGCAATCTCGCGAACGCTCTTGAGGGTCCAGGCCGTGCCGGTGCAGAAGACTTCCACCGCATCGGCCTCGGTGAAGGTGAACGTCAACGTGTCCCAATCGGGGAGAGTCCTGTGAGTCATGATGAGCAGCGCAGGTACCTGTGCCAACTGGCAAGCATGACACAACGTAATACCGACGGCCAACACCTCGACCTACTGGCGTGGTGGCCGTTGGGGAGGCTGGCCCGCGCGACACCTCCGCGCCTGGGCGTCGGCCGGGGCCGCACCGGCCAGCGCCGTTCAGACCGCCAGGAAGGCCATGTCCTGGACGTGGTGCAGCCAGCCGGCCGAGCGGGGATGCCTGCCCTCGGTCAGCGTGTGGAACGCGGCCTGCAGCCTGCGTGTCACCGGCCCGACCAGACCGTTGCCGATGCTCCGGAAGTCGATCTCGCGCAGTGCGATCACCTCTGCCGCCGTGCCGCACACAAACACCTCGTCGGCGACGTACAGATTGTCGCGCGTCAAAGGCTCCTCGCTCGCCGCAAAACCCTGGTCGCGGGCGAGCAGCATGATCGCGTCGCGCGTGATCCCCTCGAGAATCGCGCCGGCCGGCGGCGTCCGGATGACGCCGTTCCGTACGGTGAACAGGTTCTCGCCCGTGCACTCGGCGACATAGCCCTGGCTGTCCAGCATGATGGCCTCGTCGAACCCCAGCCGCACCGACTCGGTCTTGGCCAGCGTCGAGTTGGCGTAGTTGCCCGTGATCTTCGCCTTGGTCATGCTGTTGTTGGGATGGTGGCGCGTGAACGACGACACGTTGGCCCGAACGCCGCGCTCCCTGGCCTCGGCGCCGAGATACGCGTGCCACGGCCAGACCGCGATCCCCACGTGTGGCCGCCCGGTGTCGACCGTCAGGTTCCAGCCGCCCTCCGCCAGATAGATAACGGGACGTACGTAACACGCAGCAAACCCGTTCGCTCGCACCGTTCGGACAACGGCATCGAGGATGTCGGTGTCGGTGTAGGGCAGGTCGCGGAAGCCCATGACCCGCGCCGAGGCGAACAGCCGGTCCACGTGCTCCCGGAGCCTGAAGATGGCAGGCCCGTCATCAGTTTCGTAGCACCGGATCCCCTCGAACACCCCGACGCCGTAGTGGAGACCGGCGGTGAGAAAGTGAATCGTCGCGTGGTCGAAATCGATCAGGTTCCCATTCATCCAGACATACTTGGCGTTCGTCTGCATGGTGTCAGTCCTGTCCATCGGGTCGAGTGGTCACACTGTTCAGGAACGGCATCATCGTGCGAAGGCGCACGCCGACCTGCTCGATGAGCTGATCTGCTCCTGCCTTTATAAACTCTATCAATACGCTGTGCCTGGTACTTGCCCTTCTTGTCCTTGTACGACGTCGCGCGCGGCTCGTCGCGCTGGAAGAACAGCACCTGCGCGATCCCTTCGTTCGCGTAGATCTTCGCGGGTAGCGGCGTCGTGTTCGCGATTTCGATCGTGACGTGCCCTTCCCACTTCGGCACGAAGGGGGTGACCTTCACGATTGTTCTCCTTGAAGAACGGCAACTCGTAGATCCACCCGAGCTGGAAGATGTGCGTCCGGTCGAACCCGGCCAGCGCGAAGTTGTCGTCGTACTTCAGCGGATGGTTCCAGGTGAGGCCGGTCCACCCGTCTTCGTCCGCCATGTTCCTGGCGCGGCTGAGGGTGTAAGCGCCTTTCAGCATGAGCCCGTTCTTGAACGGCCGGTTCAGCGCCATCTGCAGCGCGTGGTACCGGCTCCTGGTGCGGGCCGCCCAGTCGTTGATGGCGGTGGTGCCCGCCACGGCGAAGTATTTCCGGCTGGCGTTGCCGCCGCCGGGCTCGCCGTAGTTGATGTTCAGGTCGGCGTACCCGCCGTCGGTACGGGTACCGACGTAGGCCACCTCGAGCGAGATATCCATCGGGAGCTTGCGCTCGACGGCGACGTTCCACTGCTGGATGACGCCGCGGTTGACGTTATCCGGGTTGGGCGACCGCATGAACACGCCCGCCGGCAGCGTCACGCGCCCGGAGCTGATGTCGGGAATCGGTATGGCGGGAATCCCGCTGGCCAGGGTCCCGACCCATCCGAACTGCTCAGCCGTCCGGTTGAAGTTGATGTCGAACGGGAACGATCCCCGCATCGGGCGCGACCAGGGCAGCGGGTTGATCGTCCGCCCGTACCCGGCCCTGAAGACCGTCTCTTCATTCAGGCGGTATGCCGCCCCGAGGCGCGGCGCCAGGTACCACTTCTTGAGATTGATCCCGGCATCGTCCGGCACGTTGCCGAGGCCGCCGAGCAGCACGGTGTACGTGTTGTAGTCGAGGCGCTCGATGCCGCGGCTGGCGCGGCGCATCAACGGGTAGTACTCGACCCGGAGGCCCGCGCTCACCGTCAGTTTCGGGCTCACGTTCCAGCGGTCGCGGACGTAGATGGCCGACTGCCACTCGCGGCCCGTCATCTCCTCCGTCTGCACGTCCTTCGAGTAGTACGACGGCAAGCCCAGGAGGAATCCCGCGAACTGATTCCAGGCCAGCGCGGTGTAGCCAGCCGCTCCCGTGGTATTCCCGGCGAAGGTGAAGCCGCCCTTCAAGCCCATGTCGCCGAACTCGGCCTGGCGGTGGTTCAGTTCATGCCGCACGATGTCCACGCCCGTCCGCAGCTCGTGCTTCGGGAAGACCTTTGTCAGCGCGCTGCTGAACGTGTAGCTGATTTCCTTGCGGAACAGCGGCATCCAGGACGGCGTGGTGCCGAGCGTGTAGCCGTTGTTGAAGGTCGGCATACCGCTTGCGCGGATGTCCGATGCGTCGTTGGTGCCGGGGATGCCGAGGTCGAGACCGACATTTTTCCCGTAGTCCGGGCCCGTCACCGTCTGGTCCTGGCGGTTCATGCCGACGTTTCCGTCCAGCACCAGCGTGGGGCCGAGCGTCCAGGTGTGCCCCGCCGTTGCCACATACACCCTCGTGTCGCCCAGGCTGCCGTTGTCGAACCCGAGGTTGAAGTTGTCGACCACTTCGGCGTCCAGCATGGCGAACTTGCCCCAGATCGAGTGGGACGAGGAACGCTGCCATGTGAGCTTGACGTCGTAGTTGTCGCGGTCCACCAGGACTTTCCGCACCTGGGAGTAGTCGTCCATCAGACCGTTCGAGTTCAGGTCCTTGGTGGAATTGACGGCCGGGTAGAACCGCATGATCGCCTGGGCAATCGGGCTGATCAGGTTCGCGGGAATCGTGAAGTTCGGGAGCAAGTCACGGCCGACGCCACCGGCCGCGCCCGTGAACGGGTTGTAGAGCCGGAAATTCGCGTAAGCCGCGGCCACTTCGCTGAAGTCGCCGGCGCGCATCTTCGCCGTCGGCACGCCGTAGGTATAGGTCCCCGTGCGCCGATCCTGGAAGCGCTCCCACGACGCGAAGAAGAACAGCTTGTTCTTCAGGATTGGCCCGCCAGCGTGCCGGCGGAGGACTCGCGCGACCCGGCGCGCCCGTCGCACAGCATGAACCAGCGGACGGCCGCGATGCTCTCGTCGGCGAGCCGGGTCAGGGCTTCCGCTCGTCCATCAGCCTCAGCGCAATCGCGAAGGCCAGGAAGCCCACGGCACCGCGCCAGAAGCCGACAGGCTCCAGGACAAACGTGGCTTTCGTGAACGCCAGCCACGTCCCCATCGCGAACGCCACGGCCGCCACCACAATCAACGCCCAGCAGAAGTTCTTCATCGTCTCCCTCCAACTCCGAATCCCGAACTCCGAGTCCCGAATCCCGAGTCGCGCCCATGATTCTCTGCTTTTCGTGACCGGTCGCCGGGGAGGAGTCCGGCAGCCCGCGCCGGAATGAACGAAACGGGTCTTGACATCCCGGAAGGCAGGGGAGTAGTGTCCTCACCGGCGCAACTATTGGAGGCCCCCGGCGCGAACGCAGATGCTCTATGAGGCTGGCTCCGGCGTTCCAGAAGAGATGAACGACGCTCAATTCCACGGAGGTTTGGATGATGACTCGAGTCACTCGTAGACCCCTGATACTGGCGATCGCGATCGCGATCGCGGCAGTCTGGCTCGCCCCGTGTCCTGCGGCTGGCCAGACCCTCTACGGGTCCATCGTCGGCACCGTAGCCGACCCGCAGAAGGCCGCCCTGCCCGGGGTTGCGGTAACGGCGACCAACACCGGAACCGCCCTGAAGCTCGAGCAGGTCACGGATGCGAGCGGGAACTACACGTTCCGCAACCTGCTGCCGGGCATCTATGACATCACAGCCACGCTGCAGGGCTTCAAGGAGCTCCGCCAGAGCGGCCTGGTGGTCAGCGCCGGCAACCCGGTCCGTGTCGACCTGGCGCTGCAGCTCGGCCAGTTGGCCGAGACCGTCACGGTCATCGCCGAGAGCACGCTGCTCCAGACCGAGAAGGCAGATCTCAACACCGAGCTCACGGCCAAGGCGGTGACGAACCTGCCGCTGAACCAGTTCCGGAACTACCAGTCGCTGCTGAACCTGGTTCCGGGCGCGACGCCCACGCAGTTCCAGAACGCCGAGATCGACACGCCCGCGCGATCGCTGCGCACGTGGGTGAACGGCACGCAGCCGAACGCCAACACGACGCGCGTGGACGGCGCGGTGTCGGTGAATATCTGGCTGCCGCACCACGCGATGTACGTCCAGTCGGCGGAGTCGATCGACACGGTCAACATCTCGACCAACAACTTCGATGCCGACACCGGCATGGCGGCAGGCGCGGCTCAGACCGTCATCACGAAGTCCGGCACGAACCAGTTGCGAGGATCGGCGTTCCTGTTCCTGAACGACGACTCCTTCAACGAGAACACCTACTCCAACAAGTACTTCGACCTTCCGAAGCCCGCCGTGAACACGAAGACGTACGGCGGCACCGTCGGCGGGCCGATCCGGAAGAACAAGCTGTTCTACTTCTTCTCGTGGGAGCGCTACGACACTGAGCGTCCCATCACGCGCACCTATGTCGTACCGACCGCGAAGATGCGCGCCGGCGACTTCAGCGAGGTGGCGGCGGCGTACCCCACCTTCAAACTGTTCAACCCGTTTACAGGGTTGGCGGGCGTTGGGCGGGAGCAGTGGACGAACAACGTCATCCCGTCGACCCTCATCAGCCCGATCGCGCTGAGCGTCCTGAAGTACTATCCCGCGGTCAACAGCAACAAGGACCTCAACTCGAATCTGCTCTTGGACGACTACACCCAGCTCCGCAACGAGTACCAGAAGCGCGACAACATCGACCTCAAGATCAACTGGCAGCTCAAGCCGACGGCGACGATCTGGGGCAAGCTGGGGTACATGAAGAACAAAGGCTCGGGGGCCGAGTTCTACCTCGGGTTCGACGACCCGTCCATTGGCAACACCCGGGTCATCCTCACGACCTTCGGGACCACCTGGACGCTCGGCCCGTCGACGGTGCTCGACGGCAACATCGGGATGAGCCGGCAGGATCAGGACGTTCTTCCCCCGGACATGGGGACCAACTACGGTCTCCAGCTCGGGATTCCGGGGACGAACGACCCGAACGACCCGCGGTCCGGCGGTTTTCCGCGCTTCGCGGGGGGTGGCTACTCCATCGGCAACGCGCCCAGCTGGCAGCCGTTGTGGCGCAAGGAGATCAGCTACTCTGGCACGCTCGCGCTGACGAAGGTCTTCGCCAAGCACGAGATGCGGACGGGCTTCGACTTCGTGCGGCTGGAACTCAACCACCGCCAGGCGGAGTGGGGTCCCTACGGCCTCAAGGGCGGCTTCTCGTTCAGCAACAACACGACCGGCGCGGTGGGCTACACGTCGCCGGGCTATAACGGTTTTGCCGCGTTCCTCATGGGGCTCCCGAACTTCTACTCGAAGGACACCCAGACCGAGGAGTTCACCGGCCGCGAGAACCAGTTCGCGTTCTACGTCCGCGACCGCTGGAACGTGACCCCGAAGCTGACCCTCAGCGCAGGTCTGCGCCTCGAGTACTACCCGATGATGACGCGCGTGGGTCGGGGCCTCGAGATCCTCGACTACAACACCTACGTCGTGTCGCTGGGCGGCATCGGCGGCGTGCCGAAGGACGTGGGCATCCAGCTCCAGGAGTGGTACTTCGCGCCTCGCCTCGGGGCGGCGTACCGATTCAATGAGAACACCGTGTTCAGGGCCGGCTTCGGCACGACGATCAACCCGCTGCCGTGGTCGCGCCCGATGCGCGGGTCGTTCCCGTTCGACATCAACAACAATGCCGCGGCGCCCGGCACCTACGACTGGGTCACCACGCTGTCGCAGGGCATCCCGGCAGTTGTCATGCCGCCCGGCATGGACACGGGCAAGGTCGTCCTGCCGCGAGGGGTCTACATCCGCACCCCCAACCCGACCGACGTCGACCGCGGCACCATCAAGCAGTGGAACGTGTCTGTCGAGCGGCGCCTCCCGTACGACATCTCCCTGGAAGTGGCGTACGTCGGCACGGCCACCGACGGTGGGTACGCGGACCTCAACGTGAACGTCGGCGTGCCCGGCGGCGGCGGCTCCGCGGCGAAGTACTTCGCGTCGGCCGGCACCTCAGCCATCAACGAATGGCAGTCGCAGACCAAGAGCCGCTACCAGGGGCTGCAGGTCGCGCTGAACCGGCCGTTCAAGAACGGCCTGATGCTCAAGGGCGCCTACACCTGGAGCCAGGCCAAGAACATGGCCGACGAGGACGGGTGGACCGGTCTCACCTGGAACTACCTGCCGAAGTACGGCGACAACTTCGCGATCGCGGGCTTCGACCGCACGCACATGTTCTCGTTGGGCTGGGTCTACGAGCTGCCGTTCCTGAAGGGCCGCAAGGACGCCCTGGGCGCGATCCTCGGCGGCTGGCAGGTCAACGGCGTGTGGGCCATGTTCTCGGGCACGCCGTACAGCATTTTCGGCACGAACAACCCCATGGCCTGTCAGGGATGCGGTTCGATCCTGATCAACTACAACGGCGAACCGAAGGCAATCGGTGACCCCACCGATTTCACCCAGCCGTACTACGACAAGTCGCTCTTCTCCCAGCCGGCCGGTCTTGACATTGCCGGCTTCGGGAACACGAAGCGCAACTTCTTCCGCCGGCCGAGCCAGTGGAACGTGGACTTCTCGATCTTCAAGGCGTTCCCGGTGGGGCGCTTCCGTCCCGAATTACGGATGGATTTCGCCAACATCTTCAACCACGTGAACTGGGGCGCGCCGAACACATCGTTCACGTCGCCGAACTTCATGCTGTACACGCCGACGAGCTGGGATGCCGCCAACACGCCCGGCCCGCGCCGCATCACGCTGGGCTTCCGGTTCCAGTTCTAGCCCTTCCAGGCGCGTCCCCGGCCCGTGCCGCGGGCGCGCCTGACAGTTGGAGGCCGGGTCTTCGGACCCGGCCAGTTCGGGCCGGCGGGGTTCACGCCCCGCCGGCCCTTTTTCGGTCTCATGGAGGCCGGGTCTTCAGACCGCCTCCGGTCCTACTCCCACTCAATCGTGCCGGGCGGCTTCGTGGTGACATCCAGCGCGCGGCCGCTCACACCGGGCAACGCGAGGATCTGCCGGCGCAGTTCGGCCGTCAGCGCGTCGGGCAGCTGTGCGGGCGTGGCCGTCATGGCGCGCTCGGAGTGGATGGGGCGGACGATGACGAACTCGCGGCTTCGGCCGTCCACCTCGAGCGGCACGAGGGCCGTGGGGCACTGCCAGATGTCCTGGTAGATGCCGTGGCGGTGCAGGCCCTCCATCACGAGGTGGTCGGCCTCTCTCAGGAGGTCCAGCCGGTCGCGCGTCACGGAAGCTGAGAGCGGCCTCACCCGGCCCGGTGCTCCCGGCCCGAGATTCCAGATGCACCGGTTGATGCCGGGCACGTCCTTGAAGAGGCTCGCGGCCATCTCCCACAACGGCGTGCAGCCGCAGACGCCGAGCACGAAGTTCGCGATCATCTCGGAGCTTGTGTTCCTTCGCGGCCGGCTGGGCGGGGCGCTAATCCCGCCTCATACGTAGGATCTTAACGGCCGACTTTGACGATGAGTTCGCACAGATTGGGGATCGACAAGGGACAACGACAGCCTCATGCTGGGGTGGCGAGACCAACCAGTAGAGGAGGAAGAATCAGTCTACCTGTCTAGCGCAGCTTCGTCGCTGGAGCGGTCGCGGGAGCCTTTGACAAGCTGATCAGGTTCGCCAGCAACTGATACGCGCCTTCTGTTTGCGCCGGCACCTGGCGCCACAGCCCGAGGCCGAGGTAGAGCCAGCGACCCTTGCCGATCTTGGCCTCGACCAGCGCTCCGGTCTTCACGCCGGGGTTGTCCGGGAACGGATCTTCCATCGAGACGAGATCGACGTACTTCGGGTCTTTCTCGCCCAGGAAGTAGAGCCCGCGCTCCTGCACCCACCCTCTCCAGGTGGACTCGCCGACCTTTCTGGTCGGGAAACTGCGCGGGATCCGCCGCCGCGCGGAACGCTTCCTTGGTCAGGACGGCCGTGGCTTCGTGGGCCCGGTCACCACCGCGGCCCTGGATGTTCATCGTGAGCACGACATCGGGCCGAGCTGCGCGGAGAAACCGCACGAAGTCGCCGATGACCTCCTGCCGCCCCCAGCGCTCGTAGATCTCGGGCGGGCTGAACGAGTAGCCGTAGTCGATCGCGCGGGTGAACCACTGCTCCGCGCCGTCGAGACGGTGGGCGGCGAGCAGCTCGGAGGTGCGAAGCACAGCCATGTCCTGGAACAGCTCGGGTCCGATTTCATTCTGCCCCCCGGCGCCCCGCGTTGTCTGGACATCGACCGAGCGCAAGCCCTGACCGAGCGTGAACATCGCGTACAACTGATTGTGCTCGTCGTCCGGATGAGCCGCTGTCTGCAGGAATGTGCTGCCGACCACATTCAGTCGACGAATCGCCAAGCCGAGGGCCACGTGACCGTTGTCCGGCGAAACGAGCGAGACGAAGCGCGCTTGTGCCTGCAACCCGGCCTCTCCGGGCGTCAACAGCACGAGGGCCACAATGGCGAGGGCAACCAACAACGTTGGAAAGTGTTTCATGGCCCGGTACCTATGGACGATTCTTAGTCTCGACGGCCATTCCGACTAGAAGTGGAACCTGAATGCTGATCACGGGGGACAGAAGCCAACGGCCACCGACACCGCGTCCATGGTCAATGCCCCCTGGTGCGATTCCCAGGGAGTGGCGCGTTCTGCGGAGTGTATAGGTATGTACCGGCTTCGTCGTCCAGACGGAAGCCGAAGCGCGGGCCAGCCCATTGTAGGGAACAGCCTTAGGTCCGTCAAGAAACGCCGCGCACCGCTGATCAGCAGGTACAGGTCCGAGGAGGTGGCGGATCGTGAGGGACGGCGGATATACTCGCTGCCGTGGAGTTTGCACACGAGTACGTCGCATGCGTGCTCAACGAGAATTTCGAGGACGCCAAACGGCTGTTCCTCGATCCGTTGATGGCCATGCACTACGCCCACCTGGCGATGCTGGAGCAGTGCGGGATCGTGTCGCCAGACGATGCCCGCGCCATCCGGGACGGGCTCGACGCCATAGACCTGCAGGCCGTGCGCGCGGCTGTCTTCGACGGCAAGGACGAGGACCTGTTCTATCACGTCGAACGATTGCTGGTCATGCAATGCGGCAAGGACGTGGCCGGCCGCCTCCACACCGCTCGCAGCCGCAACGACATCGATATGACGCTGTTCCGGATGCGGCAGCGCCAGTACGTGCTGACAGTGTTCCACGCGGCGCTGGCGCTTCGCGAGAACCTGATCGACCTGGCCGCCCGCCACCAGGACACCGTGCTCGCGCTGCACACCCACACACAGCCGGCGCAGCCGTCAACCGTCGCACACTACATGCTGGCGATGATCGAGCAACTGGAGCGCGACGCGGTACGGCTGAGAGCGGCGTTCGCCACGACGAACCGCTGCCCGCTCGGCGCCTGCGCGATCACCGGCACCGGATTCCCGATCGACCGCGAGCTGACAAGCCGACTGCTCGGCTTCGACGGGCCGACCGGCAACACGTACGGCAGCATCGCCACGGTGGACTACCAGCTCGAAAACGTGACGGCCACCGCCGTGCTGCTGGC
>CAYHRK010000035.1:20806-22502 GCA_964358795.1 uncultured Vicinamibacterales bacterium | reverse complement strand
TCCCCGCAGCGGGAACCGGGTTTTCGCATGCTCGAACTTCTCGGTTTTCCACGTGGCGGTGGTGTGGCACGTCGCGCACACGCCGGCAAGCGGCTGATGGTGCGGGCTTCTGTGGCAGTCCGCACACGACGCGAATTTCACCGGGCGATAGACCTTGTTGGCGTGGCACTTCTCACACGCCACCCGTTGGTGGGCGCCGTCCAGCCGAAAGGCGGCCTTGGTGTGGTCGAAGTCCGTCCGGGCCGCCTTGAACGGCACGGCGGTAGAGTGACAACGCAGGCAATCGACGCCGGGTGCGCCCTTGTGGACATCGGCATGACACGACGTGCAGGTGGGTGAGGCGGTCAGAAACGACCGGGTCTTGTGACACTTCGCGCAGTCTTTCGCCAGCGGCGCGTGGCGTCCCTCGAAGGCGAATCCGGTTTCCGTCGCGTGGTTGAACGCCTTCTGGTCGAACGGACGCAACTGGGCGTCCACGCCGGCGTGTTCGACGTGACAGCGCACGCAGTCCTCTTTCACGTTGCGATGGACACCACGCTTCTCCTGGATCCGCAGCGCAATCGGCTTGTGACACGACAGACACAAGCTGGCCGTCACCTTCTTCCCAGGTTCGTGGCATTTCTCGCAGTTGCTCGCGCCTTCGACCGAGGCGTGGGCTTTGGAGAGCGGCCCGGGCGAGACCAGTTGCCCGATCTGTGCGTGTGCGGCGCCTGCCGAACCCGCCAGCACAACCAGTGCGATGGCAATCATTCGAATCCACGCGGTCAGGATCCGATTCGTTCCCGGCGAGTCATGCGACGTCATACGGCCCCCACGCGTCAACGCACCTCTGTGCTTCCGGCCCTTCTGTTCCCAGTCAGACGCCCGCTACCACCACGAATAGCCGAAGTAAATCGCCACGGCCACGTGCAGGGCGGCGATGGCTAACATCAGGTACACCAGGGGCTGGTGAAACACGTGCCACATGGAGAACAGTCGCTTCGTGCGATTCAGGTACTCCAGCCTTCGCAACAGCGACGCCCGCTCGGCGGCCGTGTCCACCGCGGCACCCGCGATCCGGCGGTCGACGCCGGCTGCCACCAGCGCTTTGCGCACCCGTCTGCCGGGTACACGCCGGCTGGTTGCGAGCGGCTCCAACTGGGCGAGCAGTCCTGGCGGAAGATCGGAGGCCGCCAGGTGTCGTGCCAGTTCGTCGGCACGCCGTTGAATCTCGGCGTGCGTCAACTCGACGCCACGAATGCTCTTCGGGATCCGGACGTACAGGTAGCGGCCGACGAACCCGGACAGCATCACGGTCACCATCGACCAGTAGGCCACCGAGATGATGCCGTTGAACTTGAACGACGTGTGGTAGGCCACAAATACCGGTCCGACAATGCCGCAGAAGATGTGCACCTCGAGCCACGCCCTCATCGAACCGGCGCGGGCGAGCCTGCCCCAATGCTTCCGCACGGTGTATATTACCGGCACCGTCAGCATCGCCATCCCCAGCAGGCCCAAAGGGTGACCGACACTGCCAGAGGGTTTCAGCACGGCGTGTGGTGTGGTGTACCCCCGCACGCCAAGCGGCGTCGAGTAGTACTCGCCCCCGTGCTGATCAACGACGATCCAGACCGTCAGCACGAGCGCCGCTGCGGCGCTAAACACGAGCACGTTCACGAGCGACCAGGGATCCCGACGCATGCCACCTTCCTGT
>CAYHRK010000035.1:16255-20706 GCA_964358795.1 uncultured Vicinamibacterales bacterium | reverse complement strand
GAGCTTCGTGCGGCACGTACCGCACACGCCGGATCGGCACAACGACGGCACCCCCACACCCGCCTTCTCGGCGGCGTCGAGGAGTGTCTCTCGTTGGTCGACCCGGATCTGGCGGCGGCTTCGCGTGAAGTCCAACTGGACGTTGTCCCTCCGGCTGGCGGCGCTGCCGGTGTCGCCGGCGGTGCCGTCGGCCACGGCCGTGTCGGGCGAAGTCAGCGCACCGATGGCGGCGGCCGGCTGGAACACCTCGAACCGGATATGTGACGCTGGCACGCCCATGTCGGCGACCCATCCACGGGTCGCTTGAATCATGTCGGGGGGACCGCACAGCATGAAGACCGAACCGACGGCATCCGGTACTTCCTGGCGCAAAAAGGATGCATCAATGCGGCCCACGCGACTGTTCACCAGTGAACAGTCGGCGGAGGCCGTCAGCACGACCCGAATCTGCGAGTGGCGGCGTGCCATCCACGTCAACTCGTCGCGGAACGCAAATTCCTGTTCGTTGCGGGCCGAGTAGAGAAGCGTGATCGGCCGCGCCGGCTCGGCGTGCACACCGTGCCGCAGCATGCTCATCAATGGGGTGATGCCCACACCGCCGGCCACGAGCACAATGGGCCGGTCGTCCTGGGACGGGTAGGTGAACTTGCCGGCCGGCGACCTCGCCGCGAGAAGCGATCCCGGTCGGATCGTCGCGTGCAACATGCCCGATACCTGACCCACACGCTTGACCGAAATCTCGACGTACCCGGAGGCCTCAGGGGCGGAGCTGATCGAATAGCAGCGCACAAGCTGCTGGCCGTCGGCCTGGACGCGGACAGGAACGAACTGACCGGCTTCGAACGACAGGCCGGCCGGCCGTGCGAGGCGGAAGGTGCGAATCGAGGGAGACTCGTCGAACGTCGCCAGGACGGGGAGCGGCGCGAAGCCGGCGGGCCGGCTGGTCGTGGCCGACGGCATGGAGGATGCGGGCTGCCTGACAGGCGCGCCCGCTAAGGGTTGCAGGGGCCGGCTCTCGAGAAGTTGGGGTGTGGCCACCGGAATCAGCCGCTCGCACGCCATGAAGTAGATGAGGTGTACGAGTAGGCCGATCGCCAGTCCGCCAGGGGTCTGAAAAAACCAGGGACTGATGGAAAACGCTATCGCCGGGAGCAGAACGAGCGAGACGCGGTTTCCGGGACTGCGCTGTCTTCGCAGGACAACGATGGCGGCGTGAATGGTGGTGAGAAACGCAACAATTGAAACGGGCACGGGCGCCCAGATATTCCACATCGGACATTAACCCTTGAGTAGATGGAGCCAACGCTCTGCCCTGCAACGGGCATGCCGGGTCTCCGGCGATGTTTTGTTCAGGAATTGAGCGAGGCCTGTTGCGGCGATGTGTCAGCCAAACCTCATCGTGTGCAACAAAGAAGACAGAAATGCCAGCGTCTCGTCTGCCGGAATCCCGGCAGTCGGGGAGATGGCTCCTGCCGGGACGGCGGACGGCGCAGTCATCGCCACAGGCGTGCGCCTGGCGTAGAACGATCGTTCGGCTCCCACCAGCGCCACCCGAAGGCCCGCTCTTCCCAACACCACGGCCTGTTGCACGGCCAGCAGGAGTGCGATGGCGCCCCATGAGTCGGTCGTCCGATAGGTTTCGTAGCCCAGATACGCCAGCATCAGCGCGGCCATCAACACCACCATCACCAGCGCCATCGCGTAGGTCGCAAACAGGTGCCGGGCCACGAACCCCAGCGCACCGAAGTACGCGCGCAACATGCCGTGGCTGCCAAGAGCGGCCACCTTGATGCGGGCGTAGTCGAGCCCCAGCAGGAAGAACGCCGCCACGATGGCCAGCACCAGCAGGTTGCCCAGACCAACCAGGTAGCCAGCCGGCTCCCATTCCGAATCAGCCATTGGAGCCGTCAGTGCGCCCACGGTGGCCGACACGGTGGCGACGACCACCACCAGGCACACACCGGCGATCAGCAGCAGCCGCACGAACCGCCAGAAGAAGTGACCACCGCCGCGAAAGAACCGGTGCAAGAATGGCCGTGCGTCATCATCGTTCGCCAACACCTCGAGGATGCCGCCCATCACAAACGCGCTCGCCAGCAGCGACAGAAACATCAGGCCGCCCACCGCGCCGAAGAGCAGGGCGAAGCCGCCGGCCTCGTCGTACTTCGTCAGATCGGCAAGCACGCCGAAGTTGAAGCGCTGCAAGAGGGTGGACGCCTCGGGCGACCGGCTGAACGCGCGCGTCCACCACCCGAAGGCCGGCAGCGCAGCGCAGAGCGCCAGCAGCAGATTCCACGTCCAGATCAGCAGCACCAGCTTCGGGTGCCGAAGACCCGCCCACAGACCGTCGCGAATGCTCGTCAACATGTCGAAGACTCCCTAGAGCATTCCCACGGTGGTGAGCACGGTCTGCACAAAGAACAGCCATCGTGCGGCCCAACTGGCGGCAGGACGGGTGTCGCTCTCGAGCCGCTTTCCGTTGTTCAACCAGTTCACGTCGAGCGGCACGTTGCGATCGGGATCGATATCCACCCACTCCAGTTTCTCGGCGCGCACGAACGTGTACGTGTTCGTGCGATCGCGGCCGTCCCACACCTGAGTCTCGATGGGCTTGCCTTCGAACTTGAAGGCCACCTCGACGGGGAAAACCACGCCGCCCTTGCGCTGCACGATCACTCTGGTCTCGTACCGGGCGCTCGACTTGCCGCTGGCCTCGGCGGCGGCCTGTTTGCGGGCGTCCGCATTGGTGGTGGTCTGGCGCCCCTTCGGCCCATCGATGACGCCTCGCGGGCCGGACACCCGCGTGCTGGACACCGGACCGACCTCATAGTCGAGGATCTCGGTGCCTCGCACCACCTGGTCGAAGTACCACGACAGGTTCTGACCGCTGATCTCATTTGCGACGGCAAAGAAATCCTCGCTTCTCGGATGGCGGAAGCGCCAGCGCTCGTGATACGTCCGCATCACACGCGCCATCGTTTGCTCGCCGAGGTAGTGCTCGAGCGTCCGCAGCAGCAGCTCAGGTTTCTGGTACGAGTAGAAACCGTAGGTGCCCGACGGTGTGTAGTCCCACGAGTTCGCCAGCACGCGGTTGTAGCGCGCCGCCGGGCTGTTTCCAGCCCGAAGGCCATCCACTCCGCCCAAAGTCAGGCCCAGAAACTGCAGCGTCGACGTGTTCCTGCCATAGGCCAGTTCCATCACCTTGCCGGTCGAGTACGAGTTGAAGCCTTCGTCGAGCCACGCCTCCTCGAACTCGTTGTTGCCGACCATGGCGTACCAGAACTGGTGGCCGAACTCGTGCACCGTGACCTCTTCCACAAGATTGATCTTGTCGAAGGGCCACGAGTTGAACAGCAGGCTCGAACCCGCTGTGATGAAGGTCGGGTACTCCATGCCCCCGGCGCCACTGGCGCCAGGAGCCGGGTCGACAACCGTCAGGGTCTTGTATGGATAGCGCCCGTACCACAGACCAAACCATTTCAACCCGTGCTTGGCGGCCTGCACGTGGCGATCGGCCTGCACCGCGTGCCCCGGTTGGAGCAGCACGGTGATATCCACATCCGACAGCTTGACCTCGTCGAGGCTTCGCCCCAGCAACTTCGCGATGCGCTCGTACTCGGCCAGCGTCACATCCGTCGTGCCCGAGAACTTCGCCTTCACCACCAGGTAGTCCGGGTCGGCCGTCCATGCGAAGTCGTGTACGTCAGCCTGCTCGTACGTGCAGGTCTTCGTGCCGTCGTTATTGCGTCGCTCGGCCGTCCGTTGGCCGGTGGCGCCAATCACGTAATTGGCTGGTACGGTTATCTCGACGTGGTAGGCACCGAAATCGGCATAGAACTCGGAGTTGGCGTGAAACTGGTGGCAATTCCAGCCGCCCACCACGCGGCCGCGCATGCCAGCGGGCTCGTACACACCGATTTTCGGGAACCACTGGCCCACCAGGAAAAAATCGTCCTTGAACCCGGTGCGGGCGAACACCTGCGGAAGCTGTGCCAGAAACGTGATGTCGAGCGTAATCGACCCGCCTGGTGGCACCGGCTGGGGCAGCACGATTCTCGACACCGTCTGGTCGTCGGCGTTCCCATCGTCTGGCGCCACGAAGCGCATGTGCGGAGTCAGGTCCACCCCGCCGGCGTTGATCGACGTCACATCGATCCAGCCCCACCCATCGGAGGCCATCTCGTCGCCGCGCAACTGTCCGCCAGACTCGCGCACGAATGTGGACTTCGTGTTCTTGAACGCGTTCAAGTACAGGTGGAACCGCAATTCACCGACGGTGTCGGTCGACGGGTTCCGCCACGTGAGGCGCTCGACACCGTGCAGCTGCTTCTTGGCGGGATCCAGTCGAACGCGGAGGTCGTATTGGACGATCTGATCCGACCTTACGGGCAAATGGTCGGCCATGACCGGCGCAGCCACCAGGAGGACCAGAACGCTCGTGCTGACAAGTA
>CAYHRK010000035.1:0-16155 GCA_964358795.1 uncultured Vicinamibacterales bacterium | reverse complement strand
ATGACGATTTCCTTGGCCGGACGATCGCCAGGCAACGTCTTGGTCTTGCCAATCTTTTCGACGACGGCCATGCCCTCGACCACTTCGCCGAACACGCTGTGCTTGCCGTCGAGCCACGGGGTGGGTACCAGCGTGATGAAGAACTGGCCGCCATTGGTGTTCGGGCCGCTGTTGGCCATCGACAGGATGCCGGCCTTCGAGTGCTTCAGCTTCGGGCTGAACTCGTCGGCGAACTTGTAGCCGGGACCGCCGGTGCCCTGGCCGAGCGGGTCGCCGCCCTGGATCATGAAGTTATCCATCACCCGGTGGAAAATCAGGCCGTTGTAGTACGGCTTCTTCACCTTCTGACCCGTCCGCGGGTCGGTCCACTCCTTGGTGCCCTCGGCCAGGGCGACGAAATTCGCGACGGTGTTCGGCGCGTCCTTGTCGAACAACTGGATGGTGAAATTGCCTTCGGTGGTGACGAACTTTGCGTACACGCCTGGCTTCAATCTGGCCTCCATGGTGCCTGTTCCAGCAATGACGACGGCCAGCGCCAGCGTTACGCAGAACGTGAGACGACGAATCATGTGGTGTGCTCCTTTGTTTAGCGGCAGATCCGTGACCCGACGATGCCGCCCGATCGTACAATCGTATAGCATGTTAGGCGTCTTTCGATCTGTTGCGGGAGCTTATGAGCCAACGCTATCGCTACCTCGTGAGACACGGCGTGGTGCCGCCCACCGGCGCCAAGAAGATTCGCAGCCTACAGGGCGCGAAGATGGGCCGGCCAAGCTGGATTCGCTGGTGGCCGAAGGTGAGCTGATCGTATGACCAGCGCGGTGGAATCAGCGCTCGACGCGCTGGTGAAGGGACACAACGCTGATCCGTTCGCCGTCCTGGGTCCCCACCGACGACAACACGGCGGGTTGTCGCAGTGGACGGTGCGCGTGTTTCAGCCGGCTGCCGGGTCGGTCGAGGTACGGCTGCACCCCGACGGCGAGTGGGCGCCGATGGCGCGTCGCTCCGAGCCCGGCGTGTTCGAAGCCACCGTCGGGCCTGCCGGCGATGGGGAGGGACCGCCAGACTATCGGTTGCGCATCGCGTTTCAAGGCGGCCACACGATCGAGATTGACGATCCCTACCGGTACGGACAGGTGCTGACCGGATTCGACCTGCATCTGTTTGGCGAAGGCACCCACTACCAGATCTACGAGAAGCTGGGGGCGCACGTCCTGCGTCAGGGCGAGGCCACGGGCCTGCACTTTGCGGTGTGGGCGCCCAACGCGTCGCGCGTGGGTGTGGCCGGAGATTTCAACGCCTGGGACGGTCGCGTCCACGCCATGCGACGACTCGCGCTGTCTGGTGTGTGGGAGATCTTCATCCCGGGCCTCGCGTACGGCGAGAAGTACAAGTTCGAGATTCGCGGGCGCGACGGCACCGTCATGCTGAAGGCCGATCCCTATGCCCGGCGCTTCGAGGTGCCGCCGCGATCGGCCTCCATCGTCTGGGACAACTCGACCTACCAGTGGCAGGACGGCGAGTGGATGGCCGAGCGGGCTCAGAACGAGCGGCTGCTGGACCGCCCCGTGTCGATCTACGAGGTGCACCTGGGATCGTGGCGCCGCGGGCCCGGCAACGTCCTGCTGGGCTACCGCGAGCTGGCGCGTCAGTTGATCCCGTACGTGCAGGACCTTGGCTTCACGCACATTGAACTGATGCCGGTGATGGAGCATCCGTTCGAAGGATCGTGGGGCTACCAGGTGACGGGGTTTTTCGCGCCGACCAGCCGCCTCGGCACGCCCGACGACTTCAAGTTCTTCGTTGACGAGTGCCATCGCGCCGGCATTGGCGTCATCCTGGACTGGGTTCCCGGGCATTTCCCGAAAGATGCCTACGGCCTGGTACGCTTTGACGGCACCGCGCTCTACGAACACGCCGATTCGCGAAAGGGCGAGCACCACGAGTGGGGCACGCTCATTTTCAACTACGGCCGCCACGAGGTACGCAACTTCCTGCTGGCGAACGCCCTGTTCTGGCTGCACGAGTACCACGTCGACGGCCTGCGCGTGGACGCGGTGGCGTCGATGCTCTACCTCGACTACTCGCGCAAGGCGGGCGAGTGGGTACCCAATGAATTTGGCGGGCGGGAACACCTCGAGGCCATCGACTTTCTGCGGCGGTTGAACACGCTGGTACACGAACGGTTTCCCGGCGCCATCACCATTGCCGAGGAATCGACCGCGTGGCCCGCGGTAAGCCGGCCCATCTACACCGGCGGCCTGGGATTCACCTTCAAGTGGAACATGGGATGGATGCACGACATGCTGCGCTACGTGTCGAAGGATCCCATCTACCGCAAGTGGGCCCATCACGACATCACGTTTTCGATGCTGTACGCCTTCACCGAGAACTTCGTACTGCCGTTTTCGCACGACGAGGTGGTCCACGGCAAACGGTCGATGCTGGGCAAGATGCCCGGCGACGTGTGGCAGCGCGCCGCCAACCTGAGGGCGCTCTACGCCTACATGTTCGGGCACCCCGGCAAGAAGCTGCTGTTCATGGGCTGCGAATTCGGCCAGTCGCACGAATGGAACCACGACACGGGCCTGGACTGGTACGCCCTCGATGATCCGCTGCATGGCGGCATGCGGAAACTTGTCGGCGACCTGGGCCGCGTGTATCGCGAAGAGCCGTCGCTGCACCAGTTGGACTTCAGCCACGAAGGCTTCCGCTGGATCGACTGCAACGACCAGGAGAATTCCGTGGTGTCGTTCATGCGCCGCGCCAGGCAGACGCAGGATGTCACGGTATTTGTGGTGAACTTCACACCCATCGTGCGGCAGCACTACCGGGTGGGCGTACCCGTCGAGGGCCGCTACCGGGAGATGATCAATACGGATGCCGGCGTCTACGGTGGGTCAAACGTGGGCAACGCCGGGGATGTGTGGACGGCCGACACTCCGGCGCACGGTCACCCGTGGTCGCTCAGCCTCACGCTGCCGCCGCTGGCGTGCGTGATCTTGAAGCCGGCTCCGCCCGTGGATACCACGGTTGGCGAGGCATCCTCGCCCGATAACTGTTCACCGGGTCGGTCGGAAGCAACCCGGTAAACAATTACGGGCAGACTCGGGCACTCGAGACATGTGCGCAGGAGAGGCGGCAATGGGCATCGTTCTGGACGGCACGCATCTGACGGTTGAGACCCTGGTCAGGATTGCCCGTGGAGGCGAACCCGTCGCGCTCGATCCGGCCGCGCTGAAGCGGATCGAGATCTGCCGGGCCATGCTGGAAGACAAACTAGCGGCGCGGGAGGTGATGTATGGCACCAACACCGGCATCGGCGAATTCTCGGAAGTGTTGCTGACTGACGATCAGGTGAACGCATTCCAGCGGTACCTGGTCTACAACCATGCCGCCGGCATTGGAGATCCCGCACCCGTTGATCACGTGCGTGCCGCGCTGGCCGGACGCATCAACGTGCATGCGCACGGCAACTCGGGATGCAGGCCGCAGATTACGCTCACGCTGGTCGACATGCTCAACAAGGGCGTGACGCCGGTGGTGTGCCAGAAGGGATCGGTGGGTGCCAGCGGCGACCTGGCGCCCATGGCGCAGGCGGCTCTGCTGCTGATGGGCGAAGGAGAGGCCTTCTATCGCGGCGAACGACTGCCGGGCGGAGAAGCCATGCGCCGGGCCGGCATCGAAATTCCCGGCCTGCAGGCCCGCGACGGCCTGGCGGCCATCAACGGTTCCAACATGCTGACGGCCATGTCCGCGCTGTTTATCCACGACATGGAACGTTGGCTCAAGCAGGCCGAGATTGCGGCGGCCATGTCCATCGAGGCATTGCTGGGCAATTTGAAACCGTACCAGTCGCTGCTGCACGAACTGCGCGGCTTCAAAGGTGCCATCACCTCGGCGAAGAACATCATGACCATCGTCGCGGGATCGGATCTGACGTCCGGCAAGATGAAGACGAAGGTGCAGGACGCCTACTCGATGCGGTCCACGCCGCAGGTGATCGGCGCGGCGCGCGACGCCGTGGCCTACGCGCGGTCGCAGGTGGAAATCGAGCTGAACGGGGTGGGGGACAATCCGATTTTCGTGCCCGAGACCAGGCAGACGTTGACGGGAGCCAACTTCCAGGGCTCGCCCGTGTCGCTGCCCATGGACATGGCCGGTGCGGCCATCACCATGGTGTCGGTGCTGTCCGAGCGCCGCCTGAATCGGTTGACGAACAAGACGCTGTCGCAGGGATTGCCCGACTTTCTCGCGCACGAGCCGGGCTTCTACTCTGGGATGATGCTGAGCCAGTACACAGCCGATCACCTGATTGTGGAACAACGCATGCTCTCGGCGCCGGCATCGATTCAGTCGATTCCTGCCGCGGCCGACCAGGAAGACTTCGTGTCGATGGGCATGAATACTGCCATCAAGACCGGCCAGATCCTCGATAACGCCTATGGTGTGCTGGGGATTGAACTGATGGCCGCCGCACAGGCCCTCGACTTCCGCACCTTCATGCCAGGCGTGGGCACGGCGAAGGCTCGCGAGGTGATTCGCCGGCATGTCGCCCACCTCGACGTGGATCGGCCGCTCTTTGACGATCACAACCGGATGAAGGCGCTGGTGCAGGTCGGGGAGATTCTCGACGAGGTGGAACAGGCCGTCGGGCCCCTAGGGTGAACGGTGTCCGAACTCAAACTGCACACCCTGGCGGCTTCACATGCGGCCAACGCCGCCGCCGAGTTCTCGCTCGTGACCGACGGCGTCGACACCCGGCTGGCGGTGTGGGCGAGCAAGGATCGAGTGGCTGTCCTGAATGCGTTCGACGGCCAGACGGCTGGCACCGGCGATCTGGTGTCCTTGGTCGGGTCTCTCAGTGCCAGAAACGCCGAAGCGCTCCGCCAGCAACTGCCCTGGCTGCAGCCCTCACCGCTGGGCCTGGGCACCTCCGCAGGATTCGGGGACCGGCTGGGCATGGCCACGCCCGGCCACGTGCGCGCGCTCAAGGCCGTCGGCGGTGCCATCGCGCCGATCTTCGCGCAGCAGTCCATCCGCGAGATGACCCGAACCGGCCGCACGCCCAGACAGGTGATCGACGCCGCCACCTGGGGCGCGTTTGCCGCAGGCTGGCGGCGACCGGTCGGCGCCGATGCCGACCATCTCAAGACCACCGACGCGATTGATGCCTGCGCGGCCGCCGGCTTTTCGCAGTATACGATCGACCCGGGCGAGTACGTGAACAGCAGCGCCGACACAGCTTCGCCCGGCGCCGTTCGCCGCGCGGTGTCGGCCCTGCCCTGGGCATACCTTGAAGACAGCGAGCATGGCATGCTGGCCCGTTATGCCGGCCGCACCTTCGACCTCGGATCGACGTCGCTCGCGCTCAATGCGGCCGCCGTGATGTGTGCGTCAGCGAAGTACGGCGCCGCCATCGCGCATGTCACGAAGATGTACCGCCACCTCCAGAGCGTGCTTCCCGCCGACGCGTTCGAGCTCGAGGTGTCGGTGGACGAAACCGAAACCCGCACCTCGCATGCCGAACACCTCTATATCGCCACCGAACTGCGCCGGCTCGGCGTGCGCTGGGTGGGTCTGGCGCCGCGCTACGTCGGCCGCTTCGAGAAGGGCGTGGACTACATCGGGGACCTGACGGCGTTTGACGCCGACATCGCGGTGCATGCGGCCATCGCCCGCGCCTTGGGGCCCTACAAGCTGAGCTTGCACTCGGGGTCCGACAAGTTCAGCATCTACCCCATCGTCGTGCGCCACACGGATGGGATGGTGCACCTCAAGACGGCGGGTACCACCTACCTCGAAGCGCTGCGAACCGCTGCCGGCCTCGCGCCGGACCTGTTCCGCGGCATATACGCGTTTGCGCGCGACTGTTACGAGCGCGACCGCGCCAGCTACGAAGTGTCGGCCACGCTGGGCCGCGCGCCGCTGCCCGAGGCGGTGAGTGACGCCGACCTGCCATCCCTGCTTGACGATTTCGACGCTCGCCAGATCCTGCATGTCACGTTCGGGTCGATCCTGACCGCGTGCGAAGCGTCCGGCCACACGATGTTCGCCGACGAGTTTCTGTTGTTGTTGCGGCAACACCCGGAAGACTACGCCGCGAACCTGGAGACGCATTTCGTGAAACACCTGGCGCCGTTCGCGCGCGTTCCGGCGAAAACGTGACACACTCCTTTTCCGTCAACCAGGAACGTGTCATCCTCTCGAGGTTCTGCCAGTGAGGGGTGGACGATGAATCTGGCCGATCTGACCAGGCAGTACGACTTCACCGGCAAGACCATCGTGATCACGGGCGCCACCGGCGTGCTCGGCGGTGAGATGGCATGCGCGCTGGTGGGCTGCGGCGCCAACGTGGTGATGCTCGATCGCAATACCGATCCCGCCAGGGGACTGCTCGATCTGATGGGCCCGGGCGCCTCGCGGGCCGTGGTCATCCAGGGCGATGTGCTCGATGTCGAGTCGTTGCGCCGGGCTGCAGCCGACATCGTCCGGCACTTTCCCCACATCGACGGCCTGATCAACGCCGCCGGTGGCAACAAGCCGGAAGCCACGGCCGGACCGGATCGGTCTTTTTTTGACCTGCCCGCCGACGCGTTGCGCTGGGTGGGAGAACTGAACCTGGTCGGCACTATCCTGCCGTGCCAGGTGTTCGGGAAGGTGATGGCCGATCAGGGCGAGGGCGTCATCCTGAATATGACGTCGATGGCCGCGTTCAGGCCGCTCACGCGCGTGGTGGCGTACTCGGCCGCCAAGGCCGGCGTCAGCAACTTCACGCAGTGGCTGGCGGTGCACATGGCCCAGCAGTACTCGACCCGCATCCGCGTGAACGCGATTGCGCCCGGGTTCTTCCTGACCAATCAGAACCGGTTCCTGCTGACCGATGCCACCACAGGCGAGTTGACGCCGCGCGGCAAGGCCATCATCGACCACACGCCGATGGAGCGATTTGGCGCGCCCGAGGATCTGTTGGGTACGGTACTCTGGCTGTTGTCGCCGGCCTCGGCGTTTGTCACCGGCACGGTGGTGGTGGTGGACGGTGGCTTTTCGGCGTTCAGCGGGGTATAGACGAGACCCGCAGCATCATGGTGATTGGGGAAGGCTCCACCGATCGAACGCTGACAGACGAGGACGCCTGGCGCATCGTGCGCGACGGACTGGCCTCGCTGGCGCTTGATGGCCGGCGCGTGCTGGTGATCATCCCTGATGGCACCCGCAGCATGCCGATGCCGCTGATGTTCCGGTTGTTCGAGGAACACCTGTCGGCCCGCGTCGAGGCCCTGGACTTCCTGGTGGCCCTCGGCACGCACCCGCTGATGAGCGACGAGCAGTTGAGCCGGCTGGTCGGGCGGCCGGTCGTGAACGGGCGCGCCGGCCGCAGCCGCGTGTTCAATCATCATTGGGAGCGCCCGGACACGTTCGTGACGCTCGGCACGATTCCCGCAGCCGAGATCGCCACGCTGACCGACAATCGGCTGGCCCAGGACGTGCCGGTGTCGCTCAATCGACTGATCCTCGACTACGACCAGATCATCGTGTGCGGCCCCGTGTTTCCGCACGAGGTGGTCGGATTCTCCGGCGGCTCGAAGTACTTCTTCCCGGGCATCGGCGGCCCGGAGATCATCAACTTCACCCACTGGCTTGGCGCGCTCATCACCAACTACGACATCATCGGGGCCGGCTACACGCCGGTGCGCGCGGTGATCGATCGCGCGGTCGCGTTTGTGGACCGGCCCACCGTGTGCGTGGCGCTGGTGGTGACGCACGAGGGCCTGGCCGGACTCTACATCGGCCGGCTGCACGAAGCGTGGGAGGCGGCTTCGGCGCTCTCGTCCAGACGCCACATTACGTACGTGGACCAGCCATTTCGTCGCGTGCTGTCGGTGATGCCCGAGATGTACGACGACGTGTGGACCGCCGGCAAGGGCATGTACAAACTCGAGCCCGCCGTGGCCGATGGCGGGGAAGTGGTGATCTACGCGCCGCACATCACCGAGGTCAGCTACACGCACGGCCGCCTGATCGACGAGGTGGGCTATCACTGCCGCGACTACTTCACGGCGCAGTGGGATCGCTTCAAGCACTACCCGGGCGGCGTGCTGGCGCACTCCACGCACGTGAAAGGGCAGGGCACCTACCTCGCGGCGAGCGGCATCGAGACAGCGCGCATCACCGTGACGCTGGCCACCGGCATTCCCGAAGCACGCTGCCGCCGCATCAATCTCGGCTATCTCGATCCCTCCTCGATCGTGCGCGAGGACTGGCGCGGCCGCCAGGCCGAGGGCATCGTCGAAATTCCGCGCGCCGGCGAGATGCTCTACCGCCTGAAGCGGCCCTGACGTCGCCTGTTCGCATGGGGACGCTTTCCTTTCGGGTCCTTTCCAGCCGCCACACGGTAGAATCTCCGACGCAACCGTGGACCCCCACCGGTGCGGGAGGATCGATGTTCAGAAAGCCGCTGTCAGCACTCGGCGAAGATCATCCAGCTAGGCAAGACCGACAACCAGGTGATGACCTGGGCCGATTACGCCACCAACCGCTTTGGCGGCCGCGAAACCGGCTCCAACGCCTACACCGACGCCACCGCCTGGGCGCTGTGTCAGTTCAAGCAGTGGGGCCTCGACGCCGAACTCGACGAGGTCGGCGAGGTGCCGGTTGGATTCAACCGCGGGCCCTGGTTCGGCAAGATCACCAAGCCGGCCGAGCTGGCGCTGCGCTTCGGCCAAGGGCGCGTGGGTGTTCATTGCCGGCGCAAGCACAGGTTTTGGCCGTGATGGCCGCCTCAATCCTCGCGTTGCACCGCCGGCTTGATCGAACCAAGACAGATGTATATCCTTGTGTATGTACGTCTAAGGGGGAAAGCCGATGAGAACTGCCAAGGTGTTCAAGAGCGGGAACAGCCAGGCCGTCAGAATTCCGAAGGAGTTTCACTTGGAAGGTGAAGAGGTCGAAATCTGCCGGAAAGGTGAGGCGCTAATCCTCCGGCCCAAGAAACAGTCGTGGGCGGCGCTCATCGACAGCCTGAAGAAGTTCACGGACGATTTCATGGACGAAGGGCGCCGGCAGCCGCCAGCGCAGGATCGAGGCCGAGCGTTCCCATGAAGCTGATGCTCGACACGAACGTCTGTATCTACCTCATCAAGGAACATCCCCCCTCGGTCCTCGAACGGTTCGCCTCTCACGCAGTCGGAGATATCGGCATCTCGGTCATGACGCTCGCGGAGCTCGAATACGGCGCCAGCAAGAGCAGTCGCCCAGCCAGGAATCGCGAAGCCCTGGATCAATTCATCTCTCCGCTCGAAGTGGCCTCGTTCGACCGACGCGCCACGGCCGCGTACGGCAACCTGCGGAGCACCCTTGAAAAGAAAGGGCAGTCAATCGGCTCGATGGACTTGCTGATCGCAGCCCACGCGCTGAGCCTCGACGTTCGGCTCGTCACGCGCAATGTTCGGGAGTTTGGAAGAGTTCCCGGCCTGAGTGTTGAAGACTGGGCCTAGTGTGCCCTACGGGCGCCCTGGGGTAGAATCGAGCTAGCGGCCACCCGCGCGGAGAGATGTCCGAGTGGCTGAAGGAGCACGCTTGGAAAGCGTGTGTAGGGGAAACTCTACCGAGGGTTCGAATCCCTCTCTCTCCGCCACATCCGTTTTCGCTGCTTTTCCTTAGGAATTCGCGCGAAATCTATAAGACTCAGAGTCTCTTACCCACCCCGCCCCATTTGCGCGGAAACACTGAGCGATTCCTCGAGTTGTCGTGCCGAATCGGCCTGAGTGACATTTCTGGCTGACATTTCCTGTCGCCAGTTCGCGTGAGCGCTCGCGATCAAGCACCCCGGGCCTCTCACTACCGGCAGGGGCGTTATGGTTGCCGAAAGAACGGCTTGAACGGGGGGATGGCGCGGTCCTTGACGTAGCTGAGACACGCGATCAGTAATTCGTCGACCGGACGCTCGGCCCAGGGCTCCGTGGAGCGAAGACACAGCATGCCCCGACCCGTCGCCTGTACCCTCACATCGTCTTCGATTGTCGATGGATCCCCAGGCAGCGGGACGGTCTCTACATCACCGATGTAGAACCGCTCGGGAAGCCGCACGACGATTGTCGATGGAATCTTCGTCGGGATCCGGATCTCAATATTTCTCTGGTAGCCGATCGTCAGATTTGGAACCCTGTGTTTGTCGCGATTGCACAGGGAGTGAAGTATCCATAGTGGGTCATCATCGGGCGTCGGTCGCTGAAATGGTTGCAACTGCTTTATGAGTCTACATGCCTCATCGGGAACGCCATTCAACCTCCGCTTACTGCCCTTGAGGTAGTCCGTCGCTGTCTTGAAGACAGGAAACTCATTCTTGCTACATTCGCTCATTGGTGCATTCTTGAGCACCAATCCACAGACGAGATGATCCAGCGCAGAACGCAGGTTGTACAGGAAGTCACCGATCAGAACGCTCAACTCGATCGGTGGGATAGGATCTTCCGTGTAGAGGACGAGCCAGTGTTCGGTGCGCTCGACGTTCGTCTTGCGAATGATGCGTGGGCGTGCTGTTGCCAGGTATTGAGCTGCCTCACGAGTGAAGGCACCCAAATGCTCCTCGGCCCTCCGGATCTTAGCGTCAACCCCTTCCATCCACGGCAGCGACTTCGGTAGTGGCATACGGAACTCCGAGACGCGGCAATTCTACCTGTTCCTGAACTACCGCAGGCTTCACGCTCCGCTCCTCATTGTGGGGGACACCTCCAGCCCCCGATGCGCCGCCTGCCTTTGCAAGTTGTGGGCGAAGCAGAGACACCTGACCAGCGGGTGCCGACGGTGGAGCACATCGGGTACGACAATCAGGTTCTCGGGCCGAGCCTCGTACTCCCGGGCGGCGGCGAGTTCCGGCTCCGCGGGCTCGACTGCCCGTACGACCGGTGTCGCTGCCTCTGTGCGCGTAATGGCAATCGCCTCCGGTAGCGAATCCACCGCTGATCCAAGTGGGATGGTTGTCACGCGTCTTCCACGCCTCTTCTTGGCCCAGTAGCCGCGGGGTGGTACGGGGATTCTGTGGCGTCGGCAAGTCTTCGCCAGTCCCACTTCGGATACACCGAGCTCCTTGGCGAGTTGCTGCATCGGTGTGTGCCAGACGCGGTCGTACAATTCCTTTCTGGTGAACGTGGCTGTCTTGGTCATGATGGGTTGAAGAAGTGGATCAGGAACTGGCGCCGCTGACACAGCCGGTGCGGCACCGGCGAAATCGGGGTAGGGCGGGCAATTGTTGGCTGACTAACCGATATCCCGAACGATGTCGTCTATCTGCTTCAGCAGCGCCGGCACCTTCGTCGTAAGCACGTCCCACAGGATGTCCATGTTGACCCCGAAGTAGTCGTGCACGAGCTTGTCGCGCATGCCCGTGATACCCTTCCACTCGACCTCGGGATGCGCGCCTGTGAGCGTCGCCGGGAGACGTTTCGCTGCTTCGCCGAGGATTTCGATGTTTCGAATGACGGCGTCTTGGGTCTTGGAATCGGCGAGAAACTGATCGTAGGTGATCTCTACGGTGTAGCGCTGGAGGCGAACGACCGCTTCGCGCATGTCCGCGAGGTACTCCTGCTGCCCTCGCTTAGACATGCACGAGCGTCCGCTTGATGTCTTCTGAGATCCGAGGTACGCGAATACTATCGACGCCAGCCGGCGTCAGGATATCGACGCTCCGGCCGAAGAGTTGCTCGAGGTATTGCTCCAGGCTCGTGAAATTGTCGTAGGTGGGTTTGGAGAACTCCACGACGAAGTCGAGATCGCTGGAATCCGACGGAACGTCTTTGGCGTACGAGCCGAACAGCGCGATGGTCTTGACGCTGAAGCGCTCCAGGCTCGGCCGATGACGCCGCAGAACCTCAAGGATGTCTACCTTCGTCAATGTTGTCTTCATCGTACTTCCGCTCACCGTTCAGAGTACCAGAAGCGACCTCGCGTTTGAATCTCAATTCCGCGCTTGCTCGGTAGCGAATCTCCGAGGTGGCTGCCGTGTAACGGCCCGGGAGACCCTCGCGGAGTGCATTTCCGCGAGTGACATTTCGAGTGTCATTGCACTGGCAGAACACGAAAACGGAGGCGAACAGACGCAAGCGGGCGCGAGAATCTGAAGACGCTAAATGGCTGGCAACGTGCGAGTTGTCTGGAAATAGCCGTATTCATTGGGATTTTGTGGGCTTGGCTGAAGGACTCCCTCTCTCTCCGCCAGCCTTCGCGCCGTTTCGGATTGACCGCCCTCCTCGCGGCGCTATGGCTTGGCAGGCTCAGCCTCCGCTCGCGCCCCAGTCAGTGCGAGCTACGGCGCAACGCCGCGCCGTAGCCGCTTCGCGGCGAAGGCGGGCAGTTGTCGCTGTTCTTCCTCAGCATTTCGTACGAAATCATCAAGACTCAGAGTCTCTTACCCACCCGGCTTCCTGGTGGGCGGAAACGTTGAGTGATTCGTCCAGTTGTCGGGCCTGCCTGGGGCGAGTGACATTCCCGTGTGACATTCTCCAGTCGCCCCGCGCCGGGACCCGACCGGCGCGCTGCCGTTCATTCGGCAACCGCCCGCGATCGTGCCCTGAGCACGTCGTCGCTGCCGGCCAGCGTATTGGCGCATAATGATTGGACAGCCCCGGGAGGATTTCATGGACTGGCGAAGTCGAATCGTCGCTGATACCAACGTGCTCGTCGGCAAACCCGTCATCAAGGGCACGCGCATCAGCGTGGAGCTCGTGATGGATCTGCTGGCGACCGGGTACACGCCGAGCCAGATCCGTCAGCAGTTCGACCATCTCACGCTCGATGACATCCATGCCTGTCTCGCCTACGCCCGTGAAGTGATTAGCTCGGAGCGAATGTTCGCGGTCAAGGGATAGACGCATGCGCTTTCTCGCCGACGAGAACGTGCCAGGGCCGGTCGTCGCCGTGCTGCGTGAGCGTGGCCATGATGTGCTCTGGATCAGAGAGTCGATGCCCGGAGCCAATGATCCAGTTGTCTTGGAGCTCGCGCAGCGGGAGCGACGGGTCGTGGTCACCGCCGACACCGACTTCGGCGAACTCGCGTTTCGATCGGGCCTACCCGCCCAATCCGGTATCGTCCTGATCCGCCTCGATTGGACCGACCCCGACGCTGACAACCAAGCGATCGCGACCGCACTGATTTCACGCGACGACTGGTCCGGGATCTTCGCCGTCGTGGAACGAGATCGTGTTCGCATTCGACCCCTTCCGCCCTCCGCTCGTAAGCTCTGACGCCGAGGTGTATCCGCCATGCGAGCCCACCACGAGTGGGCCGCACCGGGCGGCGTGCTCGACCAGCGGACGGGCCGGCTGTCTGTCGCGATGACCAGAGAGAACGGCAGCGTCGAGGAGGAGGTCTGATGATGCTCAGGAAGTTCACGCGAGAGCTGGCGGCGCTCGGTCTTCCGCCGAGCCCTGGACCCCACATTAACCTCGCTCCGGTCGCCGAGGCCGACCTCGCACCCCTGCCCGAGACGGCGCAGCGATACCTGCGCTTCATGCGCGCCATCGGGCGACCGCGCGACTGGTCGTTCCGACTCCGGCTCACCGGCCGCTTCCGGCGCTCGCGCGACGAGGCCTGGATGAACTGCGAGGCCTGGCAGCACAACACGCGGCTCACGCTCGCTCGCATCTTCTACATCCAGCTCCGCTTCTTCGGCGCCGTGCCCGTGCTCGGCCGCGACACCTACGCCGACTTCACCTTGGACCCTGCGACGGCGGCCTTCAACATCGCACCCGGAAAGTGAGCGCGGCCACGCCAATGGGAAAGAGCCGCTCAATAGTCCTTGACGTCGTGTACCTCCTCTGATTGAGCGGTCAACGTCGCTGCCGCATCGCTCGCCAGAAGGCGACTCGATGGGCTTGATCCTGAGCGAAACGCTCGCCGGTTGGTTCTCGTCGTTGTGCACTTTGACGATTGGGTGGGTGACTATCAACCGGAATACTTCGCGCAGATCGACGAGTCCCTGCTGCGGAGTCCCATCGAAGGAGCCGAACTGGTGTTCTGCCCGGCCAGCAACCTCTTTGAACGCATCTTCACGATGAGATTGGCGGCAGTGCTATCCGAGTAGCGCTGAAGAGGTACCCACAGACGGCAAGCGCGGTTCGCGGCTGACTGTTGGTGCGTTAGACCAGAACAAAGGCCGATTGTCGGTCGATGGCCTACTTGACCAGGACCTCCGAGTCCACGACCCACGCACCCTTTTCGCGAAGAAGCAGAACCTCTCCGGACAATGTCCCGGCTGGCCCGTCACCCTCAACAAGAAGCGAGGCCACGTCCGGTCGGGTCCACCCCTTCGTAATCCTGACCGACGTCAGCGGGCGTTGATTGACGATGTAGGCGACGTACTCGCCGAGGTCACCGTCCTTCTTCGCGCGATCCCAAATCTCCATCTTTCCCGACGTGAGCGTCGGTCTGAGCGCCGCCGCATCACGATTGAGGAGCGCGGCGTGGTATGCGAGGTACGCTTTCCCCGGTGCACCGCCATCTGCTGGGAGGGCCGCCCCATGATCGTCGTTCATGACGGCCACATCGATCGTGATATCGAAGGGACGACCTTTCTCGGTGCCCTTCAATGTGCCGGTGAGCTTCCCGTTCGCCAACTTGACGGTGGACGCCACCTCGCTTGAACAACAACCGCAGCCATTGCCAGACTCGAAGTAATAGCTCAAGCCACGATAGCGACCCTGGGGCGTGAACTCGAAATAGACGATCGCGGTCTTTTCATTCTTGACAAGGTTGTCGATCGCGCGACGCCGGTCAATGTAGTCGCTGAGCGTCGGGACGAGCCGTCGGTTGCTCACCGCCACGACGATCGCGGGCTCGGTCTTGTTCAAGCTCGACGTGGCGTTGAACGCGATAGCGCCCCCGAGATCGAACGTAATCGACTGGCTCTGGAACGTGCCTCTGGCCGATTCCTGGGCGAGCGCGGGCCCTGATGCGGCGAGCACGACGGCGGCGAGGGCGGCGATTTTCATCTCATGTTCCTGGAGTTACTTCCTGCAGTTTCCCACCGCGCATCGGTTGTGCTCTTCGCACAGCATATCGTACAGGCCGACCGTTTCCCACTCGGAATGAAGCTCCATCTCGAAGTCCTGTGACCACGACGCGGCGAAGATCTGAGAATCGCCGATACTCGCCTGACAATGGCACAACAGCCGCGATCAGGCAGCGACACCCCCAGGCAGGCGGCGGCTCGTACCTGGGTCGAGCCTACCGCCTGGCCCAGCGGAGTTTCGCGGCGCTGGCGCGCGGGTTCGAGCGGCACTCTCCACCAGGAGTGCCGCCAGTTCTGCCGGCTCGATTTTGAGCAGCAACGCCGACGCAGGCTGGCCCCTGTTCGGATTCATCCGCATGTCGAGAGGGCCGGGCGTCTTGAAAGAGAAGCCGCGGCCTGGCGTGTCGAGTTGCATCGAAGAGACGCCGAGGTCCGCCAGAAGACAGTCCGCACCGACCAGGCCCTCCGCGGCGAGAGCCCCAGGTAGACCCGCGAAGTTCGATCGCCGCACGACGAACATGTCCGGGCCGATATCCAGGCTTCGCATCCGGGCCTTCGTCTTCGGGAGTTCCAGCGGATCCACATCGAGACCCAGCAGCTTCCCGCCCGCTACGGCAATCAGGACATCCCATATCGCGTGCTGCCAAAGATCTCGCAAGAGATGCTCGCGGAAATGGTCGGCACGACCCGCTCGCGCGTGAACTTCTTCATGAACAAGTTCAAGAAGCTCGGCTTCATCGAATACAACGGGGGGCTCAAGATCAACGACTCACTGCTGAGCATCGTGCTGCACGACGAGTAACTCGACATCTTTCCTCTATCGAATCGTCGGTTTGTTCGATAGGTTGCGCGGAGCATTCTTCTCCAGCACATCCACGAGATGACGGCCTGCCGCCGGAACGGCAATGCTCTTCCCGGTGACGATGGTCCTGGCGGTGATCTTGCGTCCGTAGATCTCCTGGCTGCCGTCGTCGTCGGGACGAAGCGTCGTGCCCTCGATCGACACACCGGCGAAGAGACCGCGCGAACGCGAGTAGCTGAGGATCTCGGCTCGCATCGTCGCGTCGGTCGTGGCGGACACGTGACGTCCCTTGGGCCCGGCCGCGGCCGAGGCGTTTGCCCCGAGCTTGACCTTGCTGTTGAGCAG
>CAYHRK010000034.1:21655-22742 GCA_964358795.1 uncultured Vicinamibacterales bacterium | reverse complement strand
TGATGGCGGGCAGCAGCGACAGGAAGATCACGATCGCAATCACAATGTGAATGCGGCTTTCGATATTGGGCACAATCCGGCCCAGGTAGTAGCCGGTCAGCGACATGCTGGTGATCCAGATGATGGCGCCCACCACGTTGAAGGTGATGAACCGGGTGTAGCTCATCCCGGCCGCACCGGCGACAACAGGCGCGAAGGTCCGCACAATCGGCATGAACTGCGCCAGCACGATCGTCTTGCCGCCGTGGCGTTCATAGAACTCGTGGGTGCGTATCAGGTGCTGCCGCCGGAAGAGGAGGGAATCGGGCCGACTGTAGAGCGCCTTGCCGGCCCGATTGCCAATCCAGTACCCGGTCGAGTTGCCCAGAATGGCCGCCACGATCAGCGACGGGATCAACGTGGCGATGTTCAGGTCGCCACGGGCCGCAAACAATCCGGCCGTCACGAGCAGCGAGTCGCCCGGCAGAAAGAAGCCCACCATCAGACCCGTCTCGGCAAAGATAATGAACACCATGCCGTAGAGTCCGCCGAAGCGGATGAGTTCGGGGATGTTGTAGAAGAAGCGGAAGAAGCTTTCAATCAGTTCCACGCGCTGAACCCTTTCACGGACGTCAATCGCGAGAGACGAATCCTCCGAGTATATAACGCTCTGGTATGCTGGTCGGGCTTTGGCGGCATCCGTTCGGCACGCATGCCCTCGGCAGGTCTGTTCATGGAGACACATCTCGATTCGCCGCCCGCCGCGCCCCGTCGCCAGTGGACAGCATCTGAGGCCGCCGTGGCCGACCTCGCAGCGAAACTGCGCGCCCGCGTCAAGGGCGATGTGCGCTTCGATTCGGCCAGTCGCGCGCTGTACGCCACCGACTCGTCGAATTACCGGCAGGTGCCCATCGGCGTGGTCCTGCCGCGCAGTGCCGACGACATCGTCGCGACGGTGGCCGTCTGCCGTGACGCCGGTGCACCCATCCTGCCTCGTGGCGCGGGTACGAGCCTGGCCGGGCAGTGCTGCAACGTGGCTGTCGTGATGGACATGTCGCCCTACTACAACCGAATTCTGGATGTCGATCCCGCTGCGCGTCAGGCCCGC
>CAYHRK010000034.1:0-21555 GCA_964358795.1 uncultured Vicinamibacterales bacterium | reverse complement strand
GCACGCTTTCCCCGCATTCCTCGGCGCGTGTCAGGCTATAACCTCGACTACCTGCTTCCTGAAAACGGATTCCACGTGGCGCGGGCACTGGTGGGCACCGAAGGCACCTGCGTGACGATTCTGGAGGCCACCACGCGTCTCGTACCCAGTCCCCCCGCGCGGTCTCTGCTGCTGCTCGGGTTCTCGGACGTGTACCTCGCCGCTGATGCCGTGCCGTTCGTTGTGTCGTTCAAGCCGATTGGCCTCGAGGGCATCGACGAATTGCTCGTGCAGCACACCCGCAAGAAGAACCTGAACGCCAAGGGACTGGCCCTGCTGCCCGAGGGCAAGGGTTGGCTGTACGTGGAGTTCGGCGGCGAGACGGTGGCCGAGGCCGAAGCGAGCGCCTGGCGGCTGATGGACGCGCTGCGCGGCCGGTCCGATGCACCGAGCATGCGGCTGTTTCGCGATCCCGTGGAGACCTATCACGCCTGGACCGTACGCGAATCGGCGCTGGGGGCCACGTCGTTCGTTCCGGGCGAGGCCAAGAACTGGGAGGGTTGGGAGGACGCGGCGGTGCCGCCCGAGCGCCTGGGCAATTATCTCCGCGATTTCCGGAAGCTGCTCGGGGACTACTCGCTGACGGGATCGTTGTACGGCCATTTCGGGCAGGGGTGCATCCACACGCGCATCAATTTCGAGTTGAAGACGCCAGACGGCATCGCGACCTACCGCCGTTTCGTCGAGGATGCGGCTGATCTCGTGGTGCGATTCGGCGGCTCGCTGTCGGGCGAGCACGGGGACGGTCATTCGCGCGCCGAGCTGCTGCCGCGCATGTTCGGCGCCGAGTTGGTGCAGGCGTTCGGCGAGTTCAAGGCGATCTGGGATCCCGGCAACAGGATGAATCCCGGGAAAGTGGTGCACCCGTACCGCCTCGACGAGCATCTGCGGCTGCCCCAGTACCATCCGCCGGTGCTCTCGACCCAGTTCGCGTATCCGCTCGAGGGCAGCTTCGCCGATGCCGCCCTCAGGTGCGTGGGAGTGGGGAAGTGCCGCAAGACCGATGTCGGTGCGATGTGCCCGTCTTACATGGCCACCGGCGAGGAACAGCATGCCACGCGAGGCCGAGCCCGCCTGCTCTTCGAGATGCTGCAGGGAGACATCGTCAAGGGCGGATTCCGCAACGAGGCGGTCCGCCAGGCGCTCGACCTGTGCCTGTCGTGCAAGAGCTGCAAAAGCGAATGCCCGGTCGGCGTCGACATGGCCACCTACAAGGCGGAGTTCCTGTCGCACTACTACGAAGGGCGCCGGCGGCCCTTGCAGGCGTACGCGTTCGGCCTGATCAATCACTGGGCGGCCATGGCCGAGTACGTGCCGCGGCTGGCCAACCTCTTCACGCAGGTTCCGCCCTTCAGCACGGTCATCAAATGGGCCCTTGGCGTCGCGCCCGCGCGGCGGTTGCCCAGGTTCGCGTCAAAGAGCTTTCGGCGGACCTTTACGTCCACCTCGCCCGTTGGCGACACCCGGCCACGCGTGATCCTGTGGGCCGACACGTCGAACAACTTCTTTCATCCAGAAGTCGCCCACGCGGCCGTCGAGGTGCTCGAAGCCGCCGGATACCGCGTGGACGTGCCGAGAGAGCGGCTGTGCTGCGGCCGGCCGCTTTACGACCATGGGATGCTGACGGTGGCCAAGCGTCGGTTGCGTGAGATTCTGGCTTCGCTCGAGGACGACATCGAGGCCGGCGTACCGGTGATCGGACTGGAGCCGAGCTGCGTATCCGTATTCCGCGACGAGTTGCTGAACTTCTTTCCAGCCGATCCCCTGGCGCGCAAGCTCAGCCAACAGACGCTGTTCCTGAGTGAATTCCTCGAGCGCGAAGAGAAGACGGTGCCGGCCCACCTTTCTGGGCGAGTCCTGGTGCAGCCACACTGCCATCACCGCGCGTCGCTTCGGCTGGATGATGAGATTGCCGTGTTGAAGAAGCTGGGTGTCGACGCCACCGTGTTGGACTCAGGGTGTTGCGGCATGGCGGGCGCGTTCGGTTTGGATGCCAGCCACTACGACGTCTCGATGAAGGTGGGTGAGCGCGCGCTGCTGCCAGCCGCACGGGCCGCGGCCGCGGACACCTACATCGTGTCGAACGGCTTCTCGTGCCGCGAGCAGATTACGCAGACCACCGGCCGTCGCGTCTGGCACCTGGCCGAATTGCTTCGGGAAGGCTTGAAGCGCTGAGCCGGCCACTCTGGCGCGCTCGTGTTTCGCGCCAGCAGCGGCAGGGCTTCGCCGGAACCCTGGACCAGCTCGCCGATTACCTGGCGAAGGCCTGAGATGAGCCGAGTCTCGCTAGCGCGAAGTCGTGAACGCCTTAGTCGGCGAGGTAGCGCGCTTCTTCCTCTGGACGCGCACGGCGGACCGAGATGATGCGGATCGTCTCATTTCGATATGTGATGAAAGCGGGCCATGTTTTCTGCCCAATTCGGCCAATCACCTGATAGCGCGGTTCGTCGAGGCTCCGAGCGGGGATCTCTAATCGGTCCTGATCCAACCAAATCCCTTGCGGGTCTACGAAGTCGATCCCATGCTTCGCCTTGTTCGCGGCCGATTTCTGTGGGGCGAACTCGAACCGCATCAGTATAGAAATTATACCATTCCAGTACCTACTCTACGCTGGCCGAAATCATCAGGGAAGAGATTAAGTACGTTTCCGTATGGCTATATATGATATAATACCTCACATTAATTGAGGTTATATACCTTGAATCGCCAAACATCTGCCTCCCGACGCTTATTTGAGTCGGCTCAGGGCCAAGGCGGCTTTTTCACGACCCGCCAGGCGCGCGAGGCCGGGTTCGAGGACAACGTTCACCCCTATCACGTCCGGTCCGGCAACTGGGTCCGCGAACGCCGAGGCGTCTACCGACTGGCGCAGTTCCCGCTCCCTGCTCGCCCCGACCTGATGATCTGGCAGCTCTGGTCACGCAACCGTCAGGATCAGCCCCAAGGTGTGTTCAGCCACGCGACGGCCCTGACACTGCACGAACTGTCGGACGCGATGCCGGCGAAGCTGGACATGACGGTCCCGCCCGGTTTTCAGCGCATGGCGGCGACCCCAGAAGTGCTCGGGCTGCATCGGGCGCGTCTGGCCGAGCGCGATGTCGAGACGATCGATGGGGTTCGCGTCACGACCCCTCTGCGAACACTCATCGACGTAATTGTCGAGGGGGAGCTTGCACCCGAACTGCAGGTTCAAGCTGTCGATCAGGCCATCCGGCGCGGCTTGGTCATGCGTCGGCAGCTGGAGGCTGCCGAAGTGAGCACCCGCGCCGGGCAACGAATCGCGACGGTCCTGAAGCACGTGGCCGAAGCCGGCTTCGCACGCGTTCCGTCGGCGCTCGGTTGGTCTGACAGCGCGAATTCGTCGACAATAGGCGAGACACCCGGAGGAGACGCCCGAATGCCACAACTCATGCGCATCACTCGTGACCCTCGCACCATGGGCGGAAAGCCCTGCATCCGCGGCATGCGAGTGACGGTGGGAACCGTCGTCGGCCTTATTGCCGCCGGCCGCACGCACGAGGAGATCCTTCGGGAGTACCCCTACCTTGAAGCCGAAGACATCGCCGAGGCGCTGTCCTACGCCGCCTGGCGGGCGGAGGAAATCGAAGTCCCCCTGGGCCGCCCGTGAAACTGCTCGTCGACATGAACCTGTCGCCCAGTTGGACTGAGCGGCTGGCGCAGCATGGGATCGAGGCTGTTCATTGGTCGACCATCGGCGCTCCGACTGCCGGTGACGACGAGATTCTGTCGTGGGCGGGCCTGAACGGATTCGTACTGCTAACCCACGACCTCGACTTCTCCGCGATTCTTGCCTCCACTTCCGAGTCGGCCCCGAGCGTGGTTCAACTGCGCATGCAGGACGTGCTGTCGGAACGCGCTCTCGAGGCGATTGTGACGGCCGTGAACGCGCACGCCAGAGACATCGAGTTGGGCGCTCTGATCTCGATTGACGAGAGCGGTGCCCGCGTCAGGATCCTGCCCTTTCGACAACCCTGAATGACGGCGGCACCCGACCAAATGTCGAGCCACTTCGTCGGTCGCAGGGGGGAACAGGGAGGGGCGTTCGCGTGGTCAAGGCGCTTCGCTATGCTCCGCCCGCGATGCTCAGCGCGGCCAGAAATGCAAAGAGGCCGTCGGATACCGACGGCCTCCATCTGCAAGTGAAACTGGTTGCGGGGGGGGGATTTGAACCCCCGACCTTTGGGTTATGAGCCCAACGAGCTACCGGACTGCTCCACCCCGCGTCACGTGAGCGCATCGAGCGCTCAACAACATCTCAGGATACCACGCCGGCAGGGGAGGGTCAAACATGTGCCGCTGGCATCGGCGGCACTAACCGTGGACCAGAACAGACGCGTGCCGGGCGGCCGTCAGCGTGAACAGGAGAAGCTGGAGGCCGAAGCTTAGCGGGTGGCGCCAGGCGTGATGTCGCGGATGATGAACACCCGCTCCCCGGGCTTGATCAAACCCAGTTCGCGTCGAGCGATTTCCTCGATGGCCGCCGGGTCGTCGCGAAGCCGGCGAACTTGTTCGCGCAGCCGTTCGTTCTCGAGCCTGATGCGTTCGACGTCGTTGGCCAGCTCGGCGCGCTGCTGCTCGGCGCGGAAGACGGCCACCAGTCCGCTGTCGCCAACCAGCGTGCTGACGACCAGGAAGCAGACCACGAATGCCAGTCCGGTCACGACGGTTCGGCGTCCACGATATCCCTTTCGGGTCTCGCGCCGCGGCACCGGTGGCTGAACGCGCGTGGCAGTCATGAGGCTTCTGTTGTACCCTAAGTCGCGCGTTTGTACAAGGAAAATTTTGACCCCGCACGCGCGGCAAGGAGCCTCTCTGTGGAGTCGTCTGACTGCGTCGTAATCCTGACGACGCTGCCCATCAGTGCCGATGCCGACGCATTCGCCCGGGCTCTGGTTGACGAGCGTCTGGCTGCGTGCGTGAGCGTGTATGGGGAGATCACCTCGACCTTCCGCTGGCAGGAACGCGTGCAAACCGACCACGAGCGCCAGGTGATGATCAAGACGACGGCCGGCCGTGTGAGCGATGTGAAGACCCGATTTGCGCACCTACACCCATACGAGGTGCCGGAGTTCCTGGTGCTGACCTGCGCTGACGGCGGCGAGGCCTATCTGGAGTGGGTGCGCGAGTCGGTTGTCTCAGCTATCATCCACGAGAACTCCTGATGATGTCCGCCTCGCCGGAACTCCCGCCGTCGCCCACGTCGGCGCGCTCGATCGTCGCGGTCGTGCGGTCGTTTTTCCTGCACCGCCTGTCCGGACGTCTCCTGCTGGGTGGCGGGGCCGCGAAGCTGCTGGCCTCCGGCCTCGGCGCCACGCTGCCCGCAGTCGGCGCGGCGGTTCAGTGGCTCAGCACCGCAGGTGGCGTCGCCCTGGCCGCCGGCACCGCCATCGTCGGGTTCAAGCTGGTTCACGTCGCCCGCCAACACCTGCTCTGGCGCGTGCGGCGCAAGCTGATCATCTCTTACATCTTCATCGGCGTCGTGCCGGCTATCCTGATCGTGATCTTCGGCGTCCTGGCCGCGTGGCTGTTGTTCTGGAACCTGAGCGCGTATCTGATTCGGTCCGCGCTCGGTGACCTGGCGGACGAAGCGACCTACCTGACCGGCAGTGCGGCGATCGAATTGGCCCGGATGCCAGACGCGGCTTCCGCGCAGGCGTTGCTGCACCGGCGCCAGGCCGCCGACGCGCGACTCTACCCCGGCATGTCACTCGCCATCGTGCCCGTGGCTGATCGCCGGTGTCCGCCCCGAGACCAGCCCGCCGCCTCCGATGCCAATCGCCCTGGGGCCGCCCGACGGCACCCTCTGGCCTCGTTGCGACTGGGCGCCGGACCGCAGCAGCCTCTCGTCGTGCCAGACGAGATCCCGGCCTGGATCACCTGCGGCGGATTCTCCGGCGTACTGGCCCACCAGACCGGGCCAGTCAGGGCGGCCGATGGAGACGTCCAGTTGGTTATTCGAGCGGTATCGCTGGTGGGCAGTCAGGCCGGGTTCGCCGTCGTTGCCGATCTGCCGTTTTCAGACGCCGTGAAGGGGAGAATGGAGACCGCCACTGGTCTGGTCATCGGGCAGGCCAGCCTGGTTGACGAATCGCCGGACTCCCGCGGGCGACAAGCGCCGACCCCCATGTTGCCGTCCTTGCCCAAGCCACACCCGGGTCAGCCGTCACGGTTTACGTCAGTGGCGCTTCTGGACCACGTGGAATGGAGCACGGGGACGGCAAAGCCGCTGACGATCCAGGTCGGCGTCAGCGTGCGCGAGATCTATGCCCGGCTGTCTGTCTCGCAAGCGTCTCCCGGCACTCGCAGTGTCGGCGATCAGCTGGTCGTCGTGCTGCTGCTAGTGTCCATCCTGTTTCTGATTATCGAGGTGGCTGCGCTCGCCCTGGGCTGGGAACTGGCGCGATCCATCACGGGGTCGATCCACGAGTTGTTTGCCGGAACCGAGCGCGTCAGGCAAGGCGATTTCGGCCATCGCATCCCCGTGCTGGCCAAGGATCAGTTGGGCGAGCTGGCCGATTCGTTCAACCAGATGACCGGCAGCATCGAGGATCTGCTGCGGACGGCCGCCGAAAAAAAACGGCTCGAAGAAGAGATGCGGCTGGCGCGCGAGATCCAGATGTCGCTCTTGCCGCACGGGCCGCTTCAGATTCCCGGCCTGGCGGTGTCGGCCGTCTGCGTGCCCGCCCGCGAGGTTGGCGGCGACTATTACGACGTGCTGCCGCTGCCCGACGGCCGCGTGGGCTTGATCATCGCCGATGTGTCGGGCAAAGGGATGTCGGCCGCGCTCTACATGGCGGAACTCAAGGGGCTGATGCTGTCTCTCAGCCAGATCCACACCTCGCCCCGGCAACTGCTGATGACGGCGAATCGGCTGATTTCCGATCACCTCGACAGCCGCAGTTTCATCACCATGACGTACGCGGTCTTCGACCCGGCGCGCCGGACCTTCACGTACGCCAGAGCGGGCCACACGCCCCTGATGTATCTGCAGCGCGCCGACCAGGCCGATCCGTCGGTCCAGATCCTGACGCCCGACGGCATGGTGCTCGGGCTGAAGCTCGACCGCGGTGAGATGTTCGACTTGCTGCTGTGCGAAGAGACGCTCCATCTGCTGCCCGGCGACTTGCTGATGCTGTTCACCGACGGCATCAGCGAGGCGATGGACGAGAGCTCTGAGTGTTTTGGCGAGCCTCGCCTGGCCCGGCTCATCGAGAAACACGGTCACCTGGCGTTCGAAGAACTGCGCGAACGCGTGCTGCGCGAGATCGAGGCGTTTGTCGGCGGTGCGCCGCAACATGACGACATGACGATGATCCTGTTGAAAGTGGACCAGCCGAACGACGGCCCCGAATGCGGAACGAGCACGTAGCATGGCAGATCCTGTTGTCGTGTTCCGCACACCCTCCGAGATCGAAGCCAGCATCGTCTGCGGCCTGCTCGACGCGCATGGCATCCACGCGGCGGTGGTCTCCGACGCCCCGCATGCCGTATTCCCGCTGGCCATGGACGGGTTGGGGGAAGTCCGGGTGTCGGTCAGCGCCGAAGATGCCGAACAGGCCGGCCGACTGATCGCCGACTACCGGGTCGGCGATGGCGTGAACCCCGGCGTGCGCATTCGCGACGAGTTCGACGCGCTGGAGGCCGCCATCGGGTACCGGTTCCGCGATCGCGGACTGCTGGAGCATGCCCTCACACATCGATCGCGCGCCCGCGAGGACGTGACCGGCGGTGTCTTCGACAACGAGTCGCTGGAATTCCTGGGAGACGCGGTGCTCGGTTTCGTCGTGGCTGACCTGCTGTTTCACCGGTTTCCCGAATCCGACGAGGGTCAGAAGTCGAAGATGAAGGCGGCACTCGTGTCAGCGCCCGCGCTGGCGCGGCGAGCCGAGCGCCTCCAGCTCGGGGATCACCTGTTGCTCGGTCGCGGCGAAGAGAAAACCGGTGGCCGGCGAAAACACACACTGCTGGCCGACGGGTACGAGGCGCTGATTGCCGCGCTCCACCTGGACGGCGGCGTGGACGTTGCACGCGCCTTCATCACGGCCGAGTTCGACGCCTTGATTGGAGAACTCGCCACACGCGGCGCGCAAGGCGACGACTCCAAGTCCGCCCTCCAGGAGCTGCTGCAGGCCAGCGGGGAGTCCTTACCCGAGTACGTGGTCACCGCCGAGATGGGACCGGCCCACCGCAAGGTCTTTCACATCGAGTTGCGCGTGCGTGGCGCGGTGGTGGCTGTCGCAGAGGGCCGTACCAAAAAGGAAGCCGAGCAGGAAGCCGCCCGCCTCGCGATCCAGCATTTCACGCCGTAGTCTCGCGTGGCTCAGAGCCAGACAGCCGCGTCAGGGCGTACCGCTGCACTTCTTCGGATACGCGATCGTCGTTGGGTGCATCACACGCCGTGTGCAGACGAATCCAGAGCCGCAAGACGGGATCCGCGAAGCTGTACCGCTTACGGTGGACGGCGACCAGATCGACGTTCTGGAGCCAGCCGAGGTAGTCCTTCGTCGATCCCGGAGTGCGGTGCATCCGCTGAGAGATTTCGGTCAGCGTGAGCGGCTCTTCTTCGGACAGAATCCCGAGAATCGCCTTCAACGCGCCATAGCCGCGCGCCCGGTGCAGACGGAACTCGTAGCTGTCGCGGCAGCGAATGGCCAGGGCGCCACCGGGAGACAGGAGGGCGACAAACGCCGACACCGGATCCTTGGCGCACACTCCGGCCTGTCCAAGCGCGCCCACGATCGCATAGGCGTACGCGACGCGCCCATTCGACAGCGCCACGATGACGCGGGAAAAATCCTCAGCGGTATCGAGGCGGACACCCGGCAGCCTCAGGAGATCGGCCGCTAGGGCTGGGCCCGATACCGCCGGCGCGTGCATCACCACGAATCGGTCAGACCCGTCACGAAGCAGCGTGAGGGCTCGAGACACGAACCTGGAGGTCAGGACAAACCGGTTCGGGCTGTCTGCCAACAACGAGAGCGTGTCAGCCATCACGCGTCGCAGACCCGGAAAGTTCTCGAAACCGCGCAGCTCGAGTGCCTCGTCGAGCAGGAACGTGGCGGGCGCTCCGCCTGCCGCACGAGCCTGGTCGAAGTAGTCGCAAACGCCCCGATACGCGGCTTCCGGACCGTCGGCTCCTCTGCTGCCCGGCACCCATCCGAACGGCGACTGTCCGGTCAGGGCATCCAGAAACCGCTCCGGCGTGGAGACCACCTGTTCCAGCGCCACATACTGGCACGCCGATTCGCCGAGGTGCTTCCTGATCCGATGCAAGATCGAGGTGCGACCGGCGCCGCAGGGGCCGAGAATCACCGGAATGCGCGAGGGCGATTGCTCGAGCGCGGCCATCACCAGGCCGTCGAACGCGGGAGTCGTCGGCGTCATGGACGCAACATCGGAATCTGGACGCCGCCTTGAACGGCGGTGGCGACGGCTTCCGGGTATCCCGCATCCACGTGGCGGGCCACGCCGATGCCCGGATCGCACGTCAGTACGCGCTCCAGCTTCTCATCCGCCTCCCGGGTGCCATCAGCGACAATGACCATGCCGGCGTGCAACGAGTAGCCGATGCCCACACCACCGCCGTGGTGCACCGACACCCACGTGGCTCCGGCGGCGGTGTTGAGCAGCGCATTCAGCACCGGCCAGTCGGCAATCGCATCGCTGCCGTCCCGCATGCCCTCCGTCTCGCGATTGGGTGATGCCACCGATCCACAATCCAGATGATCGCGGCCGATCACGATGGGCGCTTTGACCACGCCCGAACGCACCATCGCGTTGATCTTCAGGCCGAAGCGCGCCCGTTCGCCGTACCCGAGCCAGAAAATGCGAGCCGGCAAGCCCTGAAAGGCCACACGCGTTGAGGCCATCCGAATCCACCGGCACAATGGGGCGTTATCGGCGAACATTTCGAGCGCCGCTTGATCGGTGGCATGGATGTCGGCCGGATCGCCCGAGAGCGCCGCCCAACGAAATGGACCCTTTCCTTCACAGAACAACGGTCGGATGTAGGACGGGACGAAGCCCGGGATGTCGAACGCGTTGACGACGCCGCCTTTGACGGCTTGCGCACGGATGTTGTTGCCGTAGTCGAAGGTGACGGCGCCCTGCTGCCGAAGCTCCAGCATGGCACGCACGTGACCCGCCATGGCGGCCACCGAACGCGTGACGTAGGCGGCCGGATCGCGCTGCCGCAGATCGATGGCCTCGGAGAGCGACATCCCGTTCGGCACGTAGCCGTTCAGCGGATCGTGGGCGGATGTCTGATCGGTCAGCACGTCTGGCACCAGTCCACGCGCCAGCAGCGCCGGCAGCACGTCGGCGGCGTTGGCACACAACGCCACCGAGCGGCCTACGCGGTCCCGCTTCCACCGGGCCACGCGGGCCACGGCGTCGTCCAGGCTGTCGGTGGCTTCATCCACATAGCGGGTGGCCAGCCGTCGGTCGATGCGCGAGCGATCCACTTCGATCACCAGCGCCGCCGCGCCATTCATGGTGGCCGCCAGAGGCTGGGCCCCGCCCATGCCGCCCAACCCCGCCGACACGAACAGGCGTCCCGACAGGTCGGCGTTGAAGTGCTGTCGTCCCACGGCCGCCAGTGTCTCGTAGGTGCCTTGCAGAATGCCCTGGGTGCCGATGTAGATCCAGCTTCCTGCGGTCATCTGTCCGAACATCGTCAAGCCGCGATCTTCAAGATCGCGGAAGTTGTCGAACGTCGCCCACGCCGGCACGATGAGGGCGTTGGCGATCAGCACCCGTGGGGCGCCGCTGTGCGTGCGGAACACGCCCACCGGCTTGCCCGATTGCACCAGCAGCGTTTCGTCGTGGCCCAGCCGCCTGAGCGATCGGACAATCGCGTCAAAGCAGTCCCAACTGCGTGCGGCCCGGCCCGTGCCGCCATAGACGATCAGCCGGTCGGGATGCTCCGCGACATCCGGATCGAGGTTGTTCATCAGCATGCGCAGCGCCGCTTCCTGAGGCCAGCCCTTGCAGGACAGCGTGGTGCCGCGAGGTGCGCGAACCGGACGGGCGGTGGCAGTGGTCATGATTCGTACGTCCTGTGCATCTGGGGCATCAGCCCTAGAACTTATGAAGCCGCGCCGGCAATGTCAACTGGCACGCCCGAACGACCGCGACCGACGCCGGGCGCCGCGCCCGAGACCACCTAGCCTACACAAGCCTGCCTCAAAGGGCGATGCCGGTCCTGTGCTAACATCCGGCCTGCGTGTCGATGGATGTGCGTGATCGCACGCAGGGGGCCGGAATGTCGATGAATATCGCCGTGGTCGGTGCGCAGTGGGGAGACGAAGGCAAGGGAAAGATCGTCGACCTTCTGGCGCCCCGATTCTCGGTGGTGGCGCGCTATCAAGGCGGCCACAACGCTGGCCATACGGTGCACGTGGATGGGCGTCGGTTCGTGCTGCGGCTGATTCCCTCAGGCATCCTGCACCCAGGCGTCACCTGCGTGATCGGCAACGGCGTGGTCGTGGATCTGCGGGCGATGTTCGATGAACTGGACGAGCTGGTTCGCGCGGGCATCGCGGTTGAGGGCCGCGTCCTGGTGAGCGATCGGGCGCATGTGATCCTGCCGTATCATCGCGACCTCGACACACTGAGCGAGGCGAGCCGCGGCTCCCGGAAAATCGGCACAACCTCACGTGGCATCGGACCAGCCTACGAAGACAAGGTGGGGCGCAGAGGCCTTCGCACCTCCGATCTCACTGACGCGGCGGTGCTGGCCGATCACATTCGCGCCGGCGTGGAGATCAGGAATCGCATGGCCGGCGACACCGCGCTCGACTGGCGCGAAGTGGTCGCAGAGACGGAGGCACTCGCCGCCCGTGTTCAGCCGTTGCTGACCGACGTGCCGGTGCTTCTGGCACGCCTGATGACCGAGGGGCGGTCCATCCTGTTCGAGGGTGCGCAAGGCACCATGCTCGACATCGACCACGGTACGTATCCCTACGTCACCTCATCGAGCGCGACGGCCGGCGGCGCCTGCACGGGCCTGGGTGTGGGACCTCGGGCGGTGCACGCAGTGCTTGGCATTGCCAAGGCCTATACCACTCGCGTCGGGGAGGGGCCGTTCCCATCCGAACTTCACGATGCGGCGGGGACCACCCTTCGCGATCGCGGCCAGGAGTACGGGGCGGTCACCGGGCGTCCGCGCCGCTGCGGATGGTTCGATGCCGTGGTCCTCCGGCACTCGGCCCGCGTGAATGGGCTGGACGCACTGGCCATCACGAAACTTGATGTGCTCGATGGTCTGCCGGAAGTGCCCATCTGCGTCGCCTATCGATGCGACGATCGGATCCTGGCGGAGATTCCAGCCGACCTCCGGCGGCTGCAGCGGTGCGTGCCCATACTCGAAACGATGCCTGGGTGGAGGACACCGACGGCCGGCGTCCGTCGCGACACCGATCTTCCCGATGAAGCGAGGGCCTATCTTGACCGCCTGGCGCAGCTGACGGGCGTCCCGGTTGTGCTGGTGTCAACCGGCGCGGCTCGCGAGGACACCATCGTCAAAGACGAGGCGCTGGCCGCCCGCTGGTTCTCGACCTAACTAGCGTGCCTTGGTCTCGATATCGATGACCGCATAGCTGACACAGACCTGTTCGAACGGCGAGGGATCGTGGTTCTTGAATTCCAGTCCCGCCCGATACTGCGGTTCGGGGCGTCCCTTCGGGAGCTCGAAGGCGGCCCACGCGACAACGGCCACGACCCTGGCCACGCCCGGCTCGCTGGGCAGCGCCACGCGGACCCGCTGATTCGGACGCAGAATCGTGGGAGAGATCACCTGCGCACCCAGGCCTGACAAATCGATCAAGCGCGCCGTATTGCCATCCACGTTGATCTCGATGTCGGACCGAACCCGGACGCGCGGTGCGCGGCGCGTGCCGGTGTGATCGAGCCTCACTTCAGCATTCAGCGTGAACTCGACCGCCGGCGTCAGAGTGGACGGCAGCGGGGCGGCGCCGTCTGGCGACACAATCCAGATCCGGGTGTCGGCGAGGTTGGAATCGGCCTCCACACGGTGAATTAACGCCTGGCCTCGAGTCGTCGCCAGAAAGGGCTTGGGTACAGCGATGATCCGGGGCCGGCGATCCGTAATGGCTTCAAGGGCAGCGCGCGCGTCGGTATCGGAGAACACCAGCAGTTCGGTGCCCTGCACCTCCGGCTGCGCCTGAAGCACGGCCGAAAGTTCAGGTGGACCGATCAGGATTGTCGCCGGCTGGGCCATACCACGAGAATTCTAGTTCTTTTTGGCTCGCGGTACATCGGGCTGTCGCAAAGTGAAGGCGTCAATAGCACGCAGTTCATCGGTGCCAGGCCCAGCCAGCGCCATGTCGACGGCCGAGAGCAGGTCGTCATCGGCGGCGACGCTGCGCAGATTCACGGCCCGAATCACGGGCGTCGCCCGGCCGGGCGATCCAGCTGAGGCCGGCGCGCTCCGGCGAACCTCCTGGGTGCCGCCCGTTCCTGCGTCAACGTGCCAGTAGCGTCCAGCCGTCAGTCCCACGATCAGCCCGGCGGCGGCCGCAGCCGTGATCCAGCGCATGGCGGCTGGCGAACGCCACGGTGACGCGGACGCCTGCATCGCAGCCGGGAAGGACAGGACCCGCGCTCCGGTGATGTGGGCCTCGACGCGCCGCAGGATACGGTCGCGCTGATGCGCCAGTCGATCGACGGTGAAGGCGGCATCCGCGTCTGCCACCGGGACTTCTCGGCTGTCGTCCAACAGCGCCTGGACAGCCTCGTACCGCGACGAACACGATGGGCACTGGGCCAGGTGGCGCAGCAACGGCTCATCGCCGGTACCCAGGGCGTCCAGGCCGCGGTCCGCCAGATACCGACGGACGAGCGCATTGTCGTCTGCGTGACGCTTACCGGCGAACACGGCTTCCCTCCAGCGCCGCTCGCAACTTGCGCAGCGCTCTGAACAGGTGAACTCGGACGGTCGATTCGGTGAGCCCGGTCAGTGCCCCAACTTCCCGGGGCGACTGGCCTTCTGTGTGGCACATCAGCAGCACGGTGCGCTGGCGTTCCGGCAGAGCATCGATCGCCGTCATGATCATGTTTCGGCGTTCCTCACCCAACACAAGATCCTCCGGCGTCCGCGTGGAGGCGGCCATCCGTTCCATACGGGGGCCGTACTCCGGATGCCGGTCGGTGCCGGTCACTTCCCAGCGCTGGCGGCGGCGGCGGGCCTTCTTGCGATCCCGGCACGTATTGGCGAGGATCCGAGTGAACCACGCGTCGAACGACAGATCCTCGCGGTACGACGTGATGTGCATGAACACCTTCACGAAGGTGTCCTGCACCGCCTCATCCGCCTCGGCCACGTCCCGCAACAGATACAACGCCAGCCGCGATGCCTGCCGCTGAAACGTTGCCACCAAATCGGCAAACGCCTCGTGCGCTTGGTGGGTGTCGCCGGCCAGCACCAGCGCCTTTACGCGCCTGGCTTCTTCCGAGCAGGTCGGCGCAGCCCGGTCACCGACACGCACCGGGAATCGCGATCCCTCCAGGCCTCGGTCTATTGGGATCGAGCCTGCTCGAGCAACGAACCGCGGATCCTGCGTGGCGGCCACTGGTATCTGATCCTGTCTACGCCGTGTTCGCACGAGTTGTTTACCGACCCATGCGGAAATGACGAGTCAGACTGATGGTAGCCGACCCATGGCTGTTACGCCAAGTTGTTGATGAAAAAGACTTTAGTTGTCCGCAGTTATGGCTCGAGGCCGCTGGCCACCACCGCCGTGATACCCAGCACGGCGGCGGCCGGGATCATTCGCGTTCCCGGGAAATAGTGCGCAATGATGTCGGTCGGCGACTGTCCCGCCTCGGCGCGCAGCGCGGCCCCCGTCTGACAGAGCCCCACGCCGTGCCCGTACCCCACGCCGCTGAACACGAATCGTTCGCCGTTGCGCGTCACAGAGAACCAGGTGCTGCGGATGGAGCCCTGTCCGAATACCCGGCGTAGGACCGTTCGGAACTCCTCTGCGCGGACCAATGGCGCGCGCGTACCCGCCATGGCAATCAAGACCGCACGGCCCGACGGATCGCGCTCGACGATGTCGATCCGATCCAGGCGCATGCCGATCTGGGTGCGCGCATCGCCATTGAGCGCTTGCCGCAAACTGGCCTCGTCGGTGGTGAACGACCACACATTGTTCGGCGCGCGGGTGCAGAACCAGTCTGGGACCGGGCGCAGGTATGGAACCTCAGGGCCGCCCCACACCGAACCGGCCGACGTCGTGTGTCCGCCGCAGTTGGAGTGGAACAATGCCTGGATCACGCGCCCCTCATAGGTGATGACCTGTCCCCGGGTCGCCGACACCGCCATCGCAGCCGGATCACGGTCACCTTCACCTGCGACCCTCTCCCGGTACATCTGGCAGTGCGTGCTGTCGCACAAATCGAACCCCTCGGACTTGTGCCGGCCCAGGTTGGCCAGCCCATAGGTCCGCGACACGACCGCCTGTACCTGCAGGAGACGGCCGGCGGCATCGGAGGGCACCGTGCGCGGTGGAAGCTCCGCTCGAACGGCCCCAAGCACGTACTCGTCCAGCGTCATGGACACCACGCGCGTGCCATGTGCGTCCGTCACGCGAACACGCACCATTGGCAGCCCTGCCACCGGGGGCGGGTTCAAGGGTGACGCCGCCTCCGCCGGCATGGCGGTGGCCAGCGGCGGGGCAACGCTGAGCGGCGGGGCATCTGCGCCCCGCCTCGTTGCACAGCCGTGAAGGAGAAGCGTAAGACCAACTAAGGCGGCGGCGCGATGCCAGTTGGCGCCCACGGTGGTCCGGAACATGCTCAGACGGTCAGCAGCATTTCGCACGATTGCACTATCGGCCGGTCCAGGCCCGGACCTTAGCTCCCTAGTTTGCACCCGGTAATCTGCCGCGCCGCGTCGGTTATACTCGTGGCTGGCGCGCTTGCGACTCACACGGTCACCTGGCACCTCGCCGCTCATGTACGAAACTGTCATCGGCCTTGAGATCCACGCGCAGCTGCTCACGGCCACCAAGATGTTCTGTGGCTGCGCCACCACGTCCCAGGCTGCCCCCAACAGTCTGACCTGTCCCGTGTGTCTGGGCCTGCCCGGTGCGCTGCCGGTGCTGAACGCGCGGGCCGTCGAACTCGGAGTCACGGCCGCCCTGGCGCTGGGATGCCGGGTACAACCGGTCTCGACGTTCGCGCGGAAAAACTACTTCTATCCTGACCTGCCCAAGGGGTACCAGATCACGCAGTTCGACAGACCGTTGGCTCTGGATGGCGAGCTGGCGTGGACGACCGGCGCCGGCACACAGCGCGTGCGCATCGTCCGTCTCCATCTGGAAGAGGATGCCGGCAAGTCGGTGCACGAGGGATTCGAGGACTCGGATCAGTTCACCTACCTGGACTTCAATCGCAGCGGCGTGCCGCTGGCCGAAATCGTGACGGCGCCCGACATGCGGTCGGCCGGCGAGGCTGCGGACTTTTTTCGCCGCCTCCGCGCGGTGCTCGTGGCCGCCGGTGTGTCGGACGGCAACATGGAGCAGGGCAGCCTTCGCTGCGATGCGAATGTGTCGGTTCGGCAGGTGGGTGACCCGTCACTGGGTGTGAAGACCGAGGTGAAAAACCTCAACTCGTTCCGATTCCTGCAGCGGGCGCTCGACTTCGAAGTGGATCGCCAGGTGACCGCCCTTGCCCGCGGTGAGGCGCTCGAGCCCGGAACCCGCCTGTGGGACGAGCGTAGTGGCCGCACGGTGCAAATGCGGAGCAAGGAAGAAGCCCACGATTACCGGTACTTCCCGGAGCCGGATCTTCCGTTGCTGCGCGTCGAGGCCGCCCAGGTCGAACGTCTGCGTGGCGCGCTGCCGGAACTGCCGGAGGCCCGCTGTCTGCGGATAGCGGAGCGGTACGGCCTCGATCGAGACGCCGCGACGTTTCTGGCACAGTCGGACTCACTCACCGCGTTTTTCGAACGGACCGTCGCCGCATCCGTCGATCCGCTCGCGGTGCTCCACTGGATCAGGGGCGAGTTGACCCGGCGTCTGGCCGAGACCTCGATCGGGCTGGAGCAAGCCGCCATCACGCCAGACAGCTTGTCCGCGTTGATCGTCCTCGTGGCGCAGGGCCGCCTCTCCGCGACGGCAGCCAAACAGGTGTTCGCTCAGCTGTTTGCAAGCGGCGGATCTCCGGAGCGTATCGCGCGCACGGCCGGACTGCTGCAGGAATCTGACCTCGACACGCTGCGTGGTCTCGTCGAACGGACGCTGGCGCAGTTGCCGGACCAGGTCGCGCAGTTTCGGTCGGGCCGCCGCTCGGTTGCCGGGTTCTTGGTAGGTCAGGTGATCAAGGCGAGCCAGGGGCGCGCCAATCCTCAAGTGGTTGACCGTCTGGTTCGGGAGCTGCTCGACCGAAGCGGTCACGCCACATGATGCGGCACCCGTGGCGCATCGCCCTGGTGGTGTACGTCGCGGCCGCGGTGCTGTATACGTGGCCCTTGGCGGCTGCACCCACACAGGTGCTAGCCGCACCTCAGAGCGCCGGCGATCCCTATCTGAATCTCTGGATTCTCGGCTGGGATCTCCAGACACTCTCGCAGGACCCGGCGGCCGTGATCACCGGGCGCGTGTTTGACGCGCCAATCTTCTATCCGGCGCGCCGCACCCTGGCGTATTCGGATCATCTGCTGTTGCCCGCCGTCCTCATCTTGCCGGTGTACATGGTCACCGAATCGGTGGTGCTGTGCTACAACCTCGTGCTGGTGCTCTCGCTGGTGGCATCGGCGCTGGCGATGTTTGCCTTCACCCGGTCCCTGAACCAATCGTTGGTGGCGCCGCTGGCGGCTGGACTGGTGTGGGGGTTCTGGCCGTTCCACACCGCGCACCTGATCCACTTGCAGCTTCAAGGCCTCTACTTCCTGCCGCTCTCGATGTGGTGCCTGCACCGGCTGATCGCCAGCCGCCGGCGCAGGGATGCCGTGTGGCTGGGGTTGACGGCAGGTCTGCAAGCGGTCACCTCGGTGTACTACGGAGTGATCGGCGCGGTGGGTCTGGTCGTCGCCGCCGTCGTGCTGGGTGTCGCGGTCGGCCGGTGGCGAAACACCCGACTGCTGCGCCGCTACGTTCTGGCCGGCGTGGTCGGTCTGATCGTCGTCGCGCCAGTGATCTGGCCCTATCTCGACGTGCAACGGGGCGAGGGCTTCACTCGCAACCTGTACCAGGCGTCGTTGAATGCGGCCACTCCAACCAGCTACCTGAGGGCGCCGCAGACGAACGCGCTCTACGGGCGTACCGGCCTGCTGCGCCCGGCTCGGTCGGCCGAGGGCCGGGGCGAACGCGTCGGCGTCGAGCGCGAGCTGTTTGTCGGATTCGTGGTGACCGCGCTCGCGCTGGCCGCGATTTGGCAGGCGTGGCGCCGGCGCCGCGCGGCGGCGTGGCCGTTTGTGGCTGTCGCGGTCACCGGCGTGATTTTGTCGCTTGGCCCCGACGGGGTTCGGCCGCTCTACGCCTGGTTGCACGAACACGTATTCGGCTTCCAGGCCGTCAGGGCTCCGGCCCGGTTCGGTGTGCTGGCGGCGTTCGGCCTGGCGGGCCTTGCGGCCCTTCGGCTCGACGCGATGGCCGTGCGCCGTCCGCGCCTGGCGTGGATCCTGGTGGTGGCGATGGCGGCTGAAATGGCGAACGCCCCGATGGCCTTTGTGGCTGCGCCCCGGCTTCAGTCGAACGTTGGAGGTTGGCTGCGCCAGGCCCCCGGGCCCGGTGCGGTGTTGTATCTGCCACTCGGTCTCGACTCGGACAACACCCCGGCCATGGTCGAGTCGCTCGAGCATGGACGTCCGATCGTCAACGGCTATAGCGGTCAGCGGCCCGCGTCCTTCACCGGGCTGGTCGATACCCTGCGCGACTTCCCGTCGCCAGACGCGCTCTGGACGCTGCACGACTTGCAGGTGCGGTACGTGGTCACCTCGTCACCCGTCACGATCGCGGGAGACGCCAACCCCCTGGTACGTCGCGCGGACTTCGATGGCCGTACCATCTACGAATGCGTGTGGACGCCGGCGATTGAAGCGAACCTGGTTCGTCCCGAAGGCCCCGCGCCGCCGCCGCCCCAGCACATCCCGTTCGGCGTGGGTGAAGTGGCCCGGTACCGCGTCGTCTGGCGGAGCAGCGGCGCGCTGGATCTCGCCGCTGGTGAGGTCGTCTTTGCCGTCACCGCGCCGGCCTCGCCCGATGCGGCCGGTGGCGCGGCATTCCGGTTCGACCTGACCGCCCACACCTCACCGCTCGTGTCGAGGTTCTTCGAAGCGCGCGATCGATTCTGGAGCCTAACCGACGCGCAGCTGCTCCCGTCGTTGCACGTGCAGGAATTTCGCGAGGGCCGTCGTCTGCTCGATCGGGTGGCGGTGTTCGACACGGCCGGGCGGATGGTTCGCACGGCCAATGGCCCGCCCGAGGCGGCGCGTACCGGCACCGGTCTGCCGCTTCCCACCGGGGCGCGCGACCCGGTATCTGCCTTCTACTACGCGCGGTCGATCGGGCTGACGGTTGGCAGCCTCGTGCAGATTCCCGTAAGCGATTTCGGCCGCAGTCTCTCGGTGGAGTTGCGCGGGGCGTCCGAAGAGACGGTTATGGCCGAGGGCCGGTCACAAGTGGCGTTGCGTCTCGAGACCAGGCTGATCTATCGCATCGAACATCGCCAGAGCCCCCGCGTCGTGATCTGGCTCAGCACCGATGAGCGGCGCCTTCCACTGGTCGCCGACATCGACGCGCCGTTTGGGTCATTCCGGGCGGAACTGATCTCCTCTCGGTCCGCGCGGCAGCCGCAGGTGGACCGATGAGTGGAAGCCGGAGCGGCCGACACCGCTGTGCTATACTCGCCCCTCTTGCCTTCCTTTGGGGGATTCACGTCAACATCGTGATGCCGATCGCGCCCGACTGCCGTGATTGAGACGTCTCACCTTTCCAAGATGTACGACCGCGGCATCTATGCCCTGCGGGATGTTACCGTCTCGATTGGCAGGGGCGAGTTTGTGTTCCTGACCGGACCGAGCGGCGCCGGCAAGTCCACGCTGCTCCGGCTGCTCCTGAGGCAGGAATTGCCCAGCGAGGGCCAGCTCAAGGTGGGTGGCCGCGATCTGGCCGCGTTGACACCGAGACAGGTGCAGACCTATAGGCGAGGCCTGGGTTTTGTGTTCCAGGACTTCAAGCTCATCCTGTCCAAGACCATCATCGAAAACGTGGCGCTGGTGCCGCGCGTGCTGGGCGACACGTCGGTTCAGCAACAGCGCCGCACGTTTAAGGTGCTGAAGTGGGTGGGGCTGCAGCATCGCATGAACGCGCACCCCATGGAGTTGTCGGGCGGCGAACAGCAGCGGATCGCCATTGCCCGCGCCCTGGTGAACGAGCCGGCGTTGATTCTCGCCGACGAACCGACCGGCAACCTCGACCCGGACCTGGCGCTGGAAATCATGAACCTGTTTCGCGACATCAATGCGAGTGGCACGACCGTGCTGGTGGCCACGCACGATCGTGAGCTCATCCGCCGCGTGGGGCGCCGCGCCATCACCCTCGATCAAGGTCGGTACGTCGACAGGGCCTAGACGCCATGCACTGGTTGAGCTACTGCCTCGATGAAGCCGTCGGAAGCCTCTGGCGCCAGCGTGGCTCGGCGCTGCTGTCGATGATGACCATCGCTGCAGCCATCGTTGTGCTCGGCGGGTTCCTGGTGGTCACGGTGAATCTCGACCGCGTCCTCTCGCGGTGGGGCGCCGCGGCTGAGTTCTCGATCTACCTGCGCGACTCGATCACCCAGGACGAGCGCGTGGCCTTGAACCGGGTCCTGGCAGACAGCGCCGTGGTGGCCTCGCGCGAGTTCGTGTCGAAGGCAGACGCGCTCTCCCGGTTCCGAAAGGACTTCCCGGATCTGGCTGCCGGCCTCGACGGCGCCGAGAATCCGATGCCGGCGTCCATCGAAGTCCGGCTGCGCCCGCAAGCGGCGGATCAGTCTGCCGTCGACGCGCTGGCGCGGTTGGTGCAGCAGGCGCCGGGCGTGGGCGATGTCCGCTTCGACCGGCGCTGGCTGGCGCGCCTGAGCAGCATCGTGTCTGGACTGCGTTGGGTGGGCTGGCTGCTCGGTTCGGTACTGGTAATGGCCGCCGTGCTGACCGTGTCCACCGTGGTTCGCCTCGCGCTTCACGCCAAGCGCGACGAACTCGAGATTATGCAGTTGATGGGTGCCCCGATGGGATTGCTTCGTGGTCCACTGGTCGTGGAGGGCACCCTGCACGGCGGCTGCGGCGCGCTGGTGGCGATAGGCGTGCTCTATGCCGGCTTTGTCTTCGGCAAAGCGCAATTCGGCCCCATGATCTCGGCGGTCATTGATTCGGCGGCGCTGGGATTCCTGCCCGCCGGCACGGCGGCGCTGCTGGTGGCGGGCGGCATGGCGGTCGGATGCGCCGGAGGGCTGATCGCGGCCCGCCATGTGAGATAGACGCGCCGC
>CAYHRK010000033.1:0-22836 GCA_964358795.1 uncultured Vicinamibacterales bacterium | reverse complement strand
CGCTGCCGTCTTGAGCGCCGCCGCTACATAGTCGCCGGTTTCGCGCGTCCCGAGCGAGCCTCCGATCTCGCCCGGGCCGTTACCGGTGACGACCGCTTTGCGTACGGCAGCCTCGATTGCGGTTGCCTCGGCCGTCCATCCGAGGTAGTCCAGCATCAGGCCTGCCGACAGGATGGCGCCAAACGGGTTGGCCACGTTCTTTCCCGCGTACTTTGGTGCGGACCCGTGCACCGGTTCGAACATCGACGTGCGTCCCGGATGCAGGTTACCCGACGCAGCCATGCCGAGCCCGCCCTGCAGCTGCGCACCAAGGTCGGTGATGATATCGCCAAACATGTTATTGGTGACGATGACCTGAAACTGACGCGGGTTTTTCACCATCTGCATCGTGAGGGCGTCGATGTAGAGGTGAGTGGGATCGATGCCCGGATACTGCTCTGCGACTTCCTGAAACACCCGCTGCCACAGCGCATGCCCCATCGTCAGCGCGTTGCTCTTGTCGGCCATGCAGACCCGGGTCAGGCCGTGCGCCTTGGCATACTCGAAGGCGTGTCTGATGATGCGGTGGACGCCCTTGTAGGTGTTCACCTCTTCCTGGAGCGCGATTTCGTCTTCGGTCCCCGCCTTGAATCTGCCGCCAATCCCGACGTACATGCCCTCGGTGTTCTCCCTGAACACGATGAAGTTCACATCGTCTGGACCCCGATCCTTCAGCGGGCACAATCGCGCATCGAACAGCGTCACGGGCCGATGATTCACGAAGAGGTCCAGCTCGAACCTGATGCCGAGCAGAATGTCGCGGGCGTGGCGCATATCGGGCACCCGAGGATCGCCAAGCGCGCCAATGAAAATGGCGTCGAACTGATCGCGCAGGATGGCGTAGCCGCCGGGAGGCAGGCTGATCCCGGTCTCCAGAAAATAGTCGGCTCCGTACGGCAACAACTCGAGATCGAGCTGCCGGCCGAACACGTCGCCGGCAGCCTTCAACACCTTGACCGCCTCGGCTGTCACGTCTTTCCCGATCCCGTCGCCGGGGATTACGGCAATGCGCATGGAAACTCCAGATAGTAAACCAGATTAGCAGACGGGAGACGGTGGTCAGTAGACACGAGACGTGGTTTCAAAACCTCGGTGGGTGGCCGCGACCCCGGGGTCCCCGGCGCGCACGCCTGCGCGCTGGAGTGGCTGGGCGCCCGCTCGATGGCGTTTCGCGCCGCCACCGCCCCAAGCTCGGCCGGGTGTACGCTTTTCAGCGCCCCGCCGTACTTGCCGATAGGGGTGCGCACCGCAGACAAGACAAACACGTCGATCGGCATGGAATGCAGATGATATCAGACCGTCCTTGTGTCCCGTCCCAGTGGTCTGTCGCCCAATTCCCGGGCGGGGCATCCCGCCTGGCGGCGTTGCTCCTCCGTCACATACTCCCGGTATGCTCGGTCGTCGCGCCTAGCCAGCCGGGCGCCGCGCTCCGGGACTTCGGCAACGAACCACTGGGACGGGACACTCGACCACGGTTCGATCCGGTCGAAACAGTATTGGGACCAAAGTCGTGCGGGTCACCTGCGCGGGCCAAAGGCCTGTCTGGCGGCGTACTCGTAGGCCGAGGCTCGGTACTCCAGCGCGGCAACCAGCGCGCGATCGTCGCGTGCGCGCGCGACCTCGGCCGCGGCCCGCGCGGTGGAGGCGGCGTCAGCGAAATGGCCCGAGGCGGCCTGCGCCACCGACAGGATCTCGAGCATCCGTGGGTCGCGCCCGGACGTCAGGCGCACGGCCCGGTCCGCCAATCCCAGCGCCCGCGCCGCGTCCTGCGCCGACACCTCGTGCGAATCCGCGAGAATCGCTGCCAGCCGCGACATCAACTGCGCATCATCCGGGAGCGCGGCAAGCGCCCGCTCGTAGTGCTGCACAGCCATCTGGTCCTGGCGCTGGACCGCGTAGACCTCGGCGAGAAAGCGGTGCGCATCGACATCGCCGGGCCGCAGGGCGAGGGCGCGCTCAAACTGCGGGATCGCGGCGTCGAACTTCCGTTGCTGCGAAAGGACCGCCCCGAGTCGCACGCGGGCGGACGGATCCGCAGGCGCCAGGCCGACGGCGGCTTGCAGTTGCGTCTCGGCTTCGGACAGCCGTCCCGCGCTCGCCAACGCCTCGCCATATGCCACGCGCGGACGGGCGTCGTTCGGGCGCTTGGTGACGGTGTCTTGCCATAGGCCTTCGCCATTCCAGTAGACGCGGTTCCTGTTCCGCGTTTCGAGCCCCAGGGCGAGCACCACCACTACCGCTGCCACCACGCCTGCCACGGCTGAGGCTCCTGAGGCCGTCAACAGTCTCCGGCCGACGACGAAAAGGCCGCACCAGACGCCCGCGATGACCGCTGCGAGCGGCAGGTACATTCGGTGCTCGGCCGCCACCTCCGTCACAATCGGCAGCACGCTCGACGAGGGCGCCAGGATCAGGAAGAACCATGCACCCAGGAAGCTCGCCGGGTGCCGTCGTCCGATCCCGACCAGCGTCAGCACGATCAGCGCGGTCAGCAGCGACGCCTGCCACGCTACGGCGCCCAGCGACGACCCGAGCGGCCAGTCATAGAGGAACACCAGGGGAGAGGGGACGAACGCCAGGCGGAGATAGTGCGCCACCACCTCGGCCTGTGCCAGGAGATACAGCCACACGGTGCCCGGCGCGAGGCTGACCGACGGGCCTCGATGCTCGTGCGCGACCAGGGCGCCGAGAACGAGCCACGTCGAGGCGAGACCGGCGAGCAGACCCCATCGCAGCCGGCCGGTTCCACCTGGGCGGGGCGCACCGAACAGATGGTCCCACAGCGCCACCACGATCGGCGCGGTCACCATCACTTCCTTCGTCGCCATTCCGCATGCGCAACTGGCGATGGCCGCGGCAGACCAGACCCTCGGGTACCAAGCGCCGGATGCCCGAATCGCGCAGTACAGCGCCAGCAGGTAGAACAGCCCCATCAGCGATTCGACGCGCTGGACGATGTACGTGACGGCCGCGGTCTGGATTGGATGCACGACCCAGACCAGTGCGATGGTCAGCGCGACCCACGGCGCGGCAGCCCCCAATTCGGGTTGGAGCGGCGGGCTCATCAGCGTCCGCCGGACGACGCCGAACAGGACAAGGGCGGCAGCCAGATGGATGAGGAGATTTCCGACGTGGAAGGCCGTGGCACCCAAGGCACTGGGGACGCTTGGCACTCCAGGGGCTCCGGTTGGCCCCGACACCTCTGCCGGCCCGAGTGCGTAGGTGATAGCGAACGAGAGATTGGCAACGGGGCGGCCCGCAACAGTGGACTCCGAAGGGGGCGACAACGGGGTCGACAGCGGCCACAGCGTTCGAATGGTCGGGTTCCGCACCACTGCCCTGACATCGTCCAGAACGAAGACGCCGTCAAGACTGGTGGAGTAGGCCCAGGCGCCCGCAGCCACTACCAGGGCCGCCACAACCAGGACCCGCAGGCTTCGGGGCGGGGGCGGCGGTTCGGCGCGTGTCGCGCGCGTCCGGGACGCGCGCCGTCGAGCAGTCACAGGCGCGATCTTAGCAGAGCTCCCGAGCACGAGGTCGGGACGAATTGCGGACGAATTGCGTACAGCTGCTTGCGGCGAGGACCGATCTGTCATTGGTCTGCCCATCACCTCTGCCAGGTCGTTGCTCTGGCTCGTTGAGGAGCACCCGGATGACGTCAGCGCCGGTGTATTAAGATAGAGGCCATATGTTCCGCCCGCGCCCGTTGCTCGCCGTTGTGCTGTTCGGAGCGTCGCTGGGCGCCGCGCCCCAGCAGGCGGTCTTCCGCTCAGGCATCGACGTCGTCGCTGTCGATGTGCTCGTCGTGGACAAGAACGGTCATCCACTGCCCGACCTCAAGCCCGAGGACTTCACCGTCACCGTCGACGGGAAGCCACGGCGCATCGCGTCGGTCGAGTTCCTGGCACATTACGACCGGTTCGCCACCCCGCCGGATCGCACGGCGATCCCCAATCTCCGCCCCGAGGATAGGGTGATGATGCGGGCGGAGTACAGCTCGAACACGAAGTCCCCCCCGGGGCGGCTGTTCGTGCTGGTCGTCGATTCGGGCAACATGACGCGAGGCGGCGGCCGCGGCGCGATGCAGGCGGCCGGGCAGTTCGTCCAGAAGCTGGCGCCGAACGATCTGGTGGCCCTCGTGTCCCTTCCCGCCGGCGTCACCGTGGACTTCACGGCCGATAGGCTGGCGATTCGGAATGCGCTTCTCCAGATCATTGGCGGCGGCGCGAGCCGGTACCTCTCGAACGTCAACATCAGCCTTGGCGAGGCCTTCTCACTGGTCACCGGCAGCCAGCGGCGCTTGTGGGATCAGGCGATACGGGAGGAGTGCAACTGGACCCGTTCCGACAACGAGTACGAGAACTGCCGCACGACGCTCGAGGCCGACGCCCGCAGCAAGTTCTACGCCGCCCGCACGTCAGCGGAATCGAGCGAGCGTTCGCTCGAGATCCTGATCCGGCGCCTGAGCCTCATCGAGGGCCAGAAGCACCTCATCTTCATCGGCGAGGGCCTTGTCACCGGAAGCTCTTATGGCTACCTTGACGGGATCGCGGACCTGGCGTGGCTGGGCGGGCTCGTCCAGGCGGCGCGCGTCAACCTCTACGTGCTGCACCTCGACCGGGCGTTTTTCGAGGCCTTCAACGTCCAGGAGAGATTCCCAACCCGGACGCCCCTCGAAGATGCGCGACTGCTGAACGACGGCCTCGCCGAGATCGCGGGCCAGGCAGGCGGCGCGTATTTCAACCTGACGACGGCGCTTGACCCCACATTCGAGCGAATCGCGCGGGAGACGTCGGCCTCGTACCTCGTGACCTTCGAAACCACCGACGCCGACCGCGACGGCAAGACCCACAACGTCGGTGTGAAGGTGGCGCGGCCCGACGTGCAGGTGCGGGCGCGCAAGCAGTTCATGGTGGACCCGACCATACGCACGGCCCCGGTGGCAGACCGCCTGTCGCGGGCGCTGAACTCGCCCTACCTGCCGTCCGCCATCCCGATAGACATGACCACCTACGTGGTGGGTGACACCCAGAACGGCGGCGTGCGCGTGCTTCTGGCCGCCGAAATCGGATGCGGGCCCCAGGCCTCCGCCGACTTCGACGTCGGCCACACCGTGACGAACGCGGCGGGGCAGGGAACCGGATCGCCAGTGCGACATCCGGACGCTCTCGTGCCTCGCCCGGATGGAGTCCGTTGCGCGTATTACACTTCGACCTTCGCGGTGAGGGCAGGCCAGTATGTCATCCGAGCGGTTGCGATGGACTCCGGCAACCGGGCCGGCGGCGTTGAGCGCCATCTCGACGCCCGGCTGACATCGGCCGGGCCGCTTGGGCTCAGCAGCCTGGTGCTGACGGACCCTGCCGTGAGGGTAGACGGCAAGATGAAGCTGGTGGTCAACGGGCATGTCAGCGGCCCCAGCGTCGCGGCCTATGTCGAAATGCAGCGCCTGCAGCCTGCAGGTGACGTCGTGGCCGCAGCGGCACGGCCGGTGGTGCAGTTCGAAGTGGCCGAGAGCGACGATGGCCCGACGCTTGCGGGTGTCGTCCCGTCGGTGGCAGACGACGCCGCCGCGGGCGCGTGGTACGCCGAAGGGGCCATCAATCTGGCGTCGCTGGCACCCGGCACGTACCTCGTGCAGGCCATTGTCATGTGGGACGGCGCGATCGTCGGCCGCGTCAGCCGGTCCATCATCCTGGACCGCGGCGCGAGCCGGTAGCGTCGCCTCCTCTCCGATCTTCAGACTCTCGGACGCCTGTCTGAGGTACGTCTATGAAATGCTCTCGCCCACTGCCCGTGAGCGTCTCGGCGCTCGTGTGTGTATTGGTGTCGGGGATCTCGGGACAGACGCCCGCCCCCCAGACGCCCACGTTCCGCTCGGAGATCGACCTGGTGACGGTCGATGTGACGGTGCTCAGCCGCAGCGGAGAACCCCTCGCCTCGCTGACGGCCGAGGACTTCACGCTGCTGGTCGATGGGAAGCCGCGGCCGATCGTGTCGGTGCGGTCCGTGCGCGCGGGAAGCGCCGCGCCCGCCCCGGCCCAGGCTCAGGCTCAGCCGGCACCAACGCCGGCCCCTGCCGCCGATTCCGCTCAGCGGCGCCTGTTTGTGCTCGTTGTCGACCGCGATCACGTTCACGCGGGCGAAGGGCAACAGATGCTCGAGGCGGGCGCGCGATTCATCGATGCCCTGCCGCCGGAGGACCGCGTCGCCCTGTGGACACTGCCCTATTCGAGTGAAGCGCTGCGCTTCAACGACGATCGTGAGGCGCTCAAGAAGCGACTGCGCCTGGCCGTGGGCACCTATCGGGCGCCGTACGGTCCATGGATCGTCGGGCGCGGCGAAGCCATCCTCGCCGACGATGGACGCCCGGGCGCGCTGCAGGCGATCATCAACCGTGAATGCTACAAACAGCCGCAGACCTGTCCGCAGGAGGTTGAGGTGCAGGCGCGCGAGACCGCGCGCGATGCGCGCCAGCGTGCGGAAGCGACGCTCTCGGGCCTTGGCCACATCGTCGACGCCCTTGGCGCCGTGGAGGGACCCAAGCACCTGGTGCTCGTCACCGGAGGACCGGTCCGCACGCTCGACAACCTCGGGGTGATCACGAACCTTGGAACACGTGCGGCGCTGGCGCGCGTCACGATCCATGCGCTGCAGGTGGCTGAACCGTCCTACCAGGCGCGCACGGATCAGATGCGGGCCATGCCGGCGGAGATCGACCAGTCGGCATCGGCCGCCTACTTTCTGGCCGGCACCACAGGCGGCCTGACCATCACACCCACATCGGGCGACGTGGGCTTTGGCCGGTTGTCACGCGAGCTCTCGGCCGGGTACCTGTTGGTGTTCGAAACCCAGCCCGCCGACCGCGACGGCAAGGTGCACCAGATCGACGTGAAGGTGCGGGATCGCGGCTGGGGCAGCAGTCTGCGCGCGCGCAAATCCTTTCGCGTCGACCCGAACGCTGGCGCGGCCTCGTCGCCGGCAGCCGCACCCGCAACGGCGCCCTCACCCCCGTCTCCTCCACCCGAACCGGTGGGCACCGACCCTGGCGACATGGCCGATCGCCTCGCCGACTACGCCGACGCATTCGAGCGAGAGTTCTCGGCCGTGCTGGCCGAGGAACGGTACGTCCAGATCATCCATCCGTGGCGGGGCAACCCCAATGGCCCGGCCGGCGAGCCCGCGCTGGGCTGGCGCGATCCCGGTGATCGCGCGCCCAAGAAGTCTGGGGGTCCCATCATTTCGCGGCGCCAGCTGCTGTCCGACGTCTTGATGGTGCAGCTCAAAGACCGGCGGTGGCTCAGCTATCGCGACGTCGCGGAGGTGGATGGCGAAGCCGTGCGCGACCGTACCGTCCGCGTGCGCGAACTCTTTCTCTCGAAGACGGCCGACCGCGAGGGCCAGTTCCGCCGGATCGCCTTCGAAAGCGCCCGCTACAACCTGGGCGATCTCAGGCGTGATCTCAATCTGCCGACCGTCACGCTGTCCCTGCTGCGGCGTCTCAACCACTCGCGCTTCGAATTCAAACGCGCCAAGGACGAGACCATCGACCAGCGCCCCTGCCGGGTACTGACCTACAAGGAAAAGGTGATCCCGACGCTGGTGGCCACACCCAACAGCGGCGACATCTTCATCTATGGGCGGATCTGGCTCGATCAGGCAGACGGCCGCGTGCGCCGCACAGAGCTGCGCTTCGAACGTGGTTCGCAGAAGCGTTCGTACATCCGGGTGGACTTCCAGCCGTTCGAAGGCCTCACCGTCCTCGTGCCGGCCTTGATGTGGGAGTGGTACGAGGGCGCCGACCAGCTCGGGCGCATCGGGGGCGACGTGACGGTTATTCAGGGCCTGGCCACCTACTCGAAGTTGCGGCGATTCCAGGTTACGACGGGAGAAGAGATCCGGTAAGCGATCGTGGCCCTCGGCCATCGGAAGGTGGCCATCGACCCGGCTGATACGGCTATCCCCACGCCGAACATCCAGTTGTTTGGATCGACGATCCACAAATCTATGGATCCGGCCCTGTCAGGACGAGTCATATATACAATAAGTGCTTATTTATCAATTGTTTGTGGATGTAGCAAGGTTGGCACTATGCGTGCTTAGTGGATGGCGGGTACTGGTGTGGACGACTGCCTGCTGAGGCACTCGTTCGACGTGCCTGAAATAGCTGTCAGTGGTTCATTTGTTTCTTCAGGAGGGTGGTCTATGCGTTTTAGGACTCTCGTCTTTCTGCTCCTGGTGCTCGCGCTGGCCACGCCGGCGATGGCCCAGGAGCAGCGGGCGTCGATCGAAGGCGTCGTCAAGGACGCGTCTGGCGCCGTGCTGCCGGGCGTGACTGTCGAAGCCAAGAACGTGGACGTTGGCTCGGTCGTGTCGGCCGTGACCAATGCCACGGGTGAGTATCGTTTCCCGGCCCTGGCGGCTGGGACGTACGAGGTGACGGCGGCCCTTCAGGGCTTCAATACCGCCAAGGTGACCGCGGTGCCGCTGACCCTCGGTCAGATCAAGAAGATCGACCTATCGCTGGCCGTGGCCGGCGTGGCCGAGAGCGTGCAGGTGACCGGGGAAGCGCCGCTCGTCGACGTCAAGCAGAGCGCGCGTGCCACCAGCATCCGCGGCGAGCAGATCGACCTGCTGCCGAAGGGCCGCGACTTCACGAGCCTCGTCACGCAGGCCCCTGGCGCCAACCAAGAAAACAAGCTGGGCGGGATCTCGATTGACGGCGCCAGCGCCGGTGAGAACCGGTTCATCGTGGACGGCGTCGAGACGACCAACCTGCGGAGCGGCGTGTCCGGCAAGGGCATGATCGCCGACTTCATCGACGAAGTGCAGGTCAAGTCGAGCGGGTTCCCCGCCGAGTACGGCGGCGCCACGGGCGGCGTCATCAACGCGCTGACCAAGAGCGGCACGAACTCCTTCCGCGGCAGCGCGCGTTTCTACTGGCAGGGTGACAAGCTCGAGGCCGGTAGCAACAAGTCGCTTCGTCTCAGCCCGGTGGACAGCAATGTGGCCGAGTACTGGACGTACCAGAAAGACAAGGACAACCGGACCGAGCCGGGCTTCTCGCTGGGCGGCCCGATCTGGAAGGACAAGGCGTGGTTCTTCGCGGCCTACCAGCCGACGATGACCAAGACCACGCGCGATGTTTCCCCTGCCAGCGCAGGAACGGCCACCGCGAACACCTTCAGCGGCATCGTCCAGAAGCAGCAGGCGCACAACTTCTCGGTCAACCAGACGGCGCAGATCGGCAACAGCCTGCGCACGCGCGTGGCGTACAACAACAGTTGGGGCAAGCGGACCGGCCTGCTCCCGTCGCAGACTGGCGCTGATGCGAGCACGACGAACTACGCCATCGACCGCACGTCCCCGAACTGGAGCCTCTCCGGTACGGCCGACTGGGTGGTGACGTCGAACCTGTTCGTGGGCGCGCGAGCCGGCTACTACTTCTCTGACTTCTTCGACAAAGGCGTGCCGAGCGCTCTGCGCTCACTGTTCACCTTCAGCAACGTCGGCCTGGTCGGAACCAACGGCGTGGCCGTGCCGGCGGCGTATCAGCATCCCACCGGTTACTCGAGCATCGCCACCAACTTCGCGACCACGCGCGACCAGCAGACCCGTCTCAACTTCCAGGTGGATTCGACCTTGTACGTGAACGCAGGCGGCCAGCACACGATTAAGGGCGGCGTCCAGATCGACCACGTCGGCAACAACGTGCTCACTGGCGAACAGGGCAACCTCGTCAGGATCCGCTGGGGCCAGGCGTTCTCGTTTGGGACGGGACCCTACGGCACCTACCAGGTGCGCAGCAACGGCGTGTACCCGAAGCAGGGCTTCGTCACAGAGGGTGACGTCAGCACCAATAACATCGGCCTGTTCATCCAGGATGCCTGGACGGTCAACAACAAGCTGACCGTCAACCTCGGCGTCCGGACCGAGAGCGAGAAGGTCCCGGCGTATGCCGCCGGACCGGGCATTCCGACCTACGGCCTGGAATTCCCGTTCAAGGAGAAGCTGGCGCCGCGCCTGGGTTTCGCCTATGACGTGAAGGGCGACGGCAAGTGGAAGGCCTACGGATCGTGGGGGATCTTCTACGACATCTTCAAGCTGGAGCTGCCGCGCGGGTCGTTCGGCGGTGACAAGTGGCTCGAGTACTACTACACCCTCGACACGTACGTGTGGGACACGCTGACCTCCGCCAGCGGCTGTCCTCCGGCCTGCTCCGGCACGCTCATCCGCGGCCCGATCGACTTCCGGCACCCGTCGTTCGGCTCGGACGCGATCGACCCGGACCTGAAGCCCATGAAGAGCGAGGAGTTGTCGTTCGGCCTGGAGCATCAGCTCTCGCCGAAGATGGCCCTCTCCGCCCGATACGTCCGCAAGTGGCTCGACAAGGCCATCGAGGACACGGGCTCGCTCGACGCTCAGGGCAACGAGATCTACATCATCGCCAACCCGGGCTTCAATCTCACCGAGCTGGCGTGGACCAGTCCGAAGACCAACCAGCCGATAGCGAAGCGGCAGTACGACAGCGTGGAGCTCGCCCTCACGAAGAACCTGTCGAACAACTGGTACTTCCGCGGGAGCTACCTGTGGAGCCGCCTGTGGGGCAACTACTCCGGCCTGTCGCAGTCGGATGAGAACGGCCGCACCAGCCCAAACGTGGGCCGCGCGTTCGACTACCCGATCATGAGCTTCGACGGGCGCGGGAAGCCGGTGTTCGGCTTGCTCGCGACCGATCGCCCGCACCAGGTCAAGGGGCAGTTCATCTACCAGCTGCCGTTTGGCACGTCGGTTGGCATCAACGAGTACATCTCGAGCGGCATTCCGGTGACTCGTGAAGTGGCAGTTCTTCCAACGAGCAACTACCCGGTGCAGTACAAAGGTCGCTTGAGCGACGGGCGGATGCCGGTCTATGCGCAGACCGACCTGAGCATCCAGCATGCGTTCAAGATGGCGGGGAACAAGCAGTTGCAGGTGGAGCTCAACGTGACCAACCTGCTCAACAGCCGTACCGCGATCAACCGAAACAATACCCTGCTGAAGTCGGGATTTGGCCTTCGCTTCGACGAAGCCGCGTTCTACGCCGGCCAGGTCGACTTTGATTCCCTGATCGCCGCGCTGCCGAAAAACCCGGCGTTCTTGATGGACAACGGGTTCCAGCCTCCTCTCGCCGCGCGCTTCGGCGTGAGGTTCCTGTTCTAGTGAGTGCGCCGTAGCCGCGGGGCTTCCGCCCCGCGGCCACGGACAGTGATGACGCCCCGCATGCCATCGCGGCATGCGGGGCTTTTTTTGTCTGAGGAGGTAGAGTGTCCCGGCCGGCGCCGCGCGCCTACTCCACGTCGATCTGGGCGCGTTGCAGGCGGCCACTGAAATCCACGTAGATCGATTTCCATTCCGAGAACACATCAAGCGCCGCCTCGCCCGCCTCGCGGTGGCCGTTGCCCGTGTTCTTGGTGCCGCCAAACGGCAAGTGGATCTCGGCGCCGATGGTCGGCGCATTCACGTAGAACAAGCCGGTCTGCAGGTCCCGCATGGCGCGAAAGGCCTGGTTGATGTCGCGCGTGTAGATGGAGGCCGACAAGCCGTACTCGACACCGTTGGCAATCACGACGGCTTCGTCGAATGAGGTGCACGGAATCACCGACACGACGGGACCGAAGATCTCCTCCTGTTCGATGCGCATGAACGGCGTGACGTCGATGAACACCGTCGGCTCGTGGAAATGTCCCTGTCCGTGCGCGCCGTCCGCCAGTCGATGGCCGCCGTACGCAAGCGTGGCGCCTTCCTGCTGACCAATCTCCACGTACCGCATCACCGTATCGAGTTGGGCTTTGCTAACCGATGGCCCCATCTGCGTCGCCGGATCCAGTCCGTCGCCCACCGCCAAGGTCTTCGCACGCGCCACGAAACGCTCCACGAACTCCCGGTAAACCTTCCGGTGCACCGCCACGCGGCTGGCTGCCGTGCACCGCTGCCCGGTTGTGCCGAAGCCGCCCCACACGCACCCGTCTACCGCCAGGTCCAGGTCCGCATCGTCCATCACGATGATGATGTTCTTGCCGCCCATTTCGAGATGCACCTTCTTGAAGCTGGGCGCGGCTTTCATGCTGACCGTGCGGCCCACGTCGGTGGAACCGGTGAAGGAGACCACGTGCACGTTGGGCGCATCGAGCAGCGCGTTGCCCACCTCGCCGCCCCCGCCCGTCACCAGGTTGACCACGCCGGACGGCACGCCAGCGTCCTCCAGTGTTCTCACGAAGTTCACGGCGGACAGTGGGGTGAGCGTCGCCGGCTTCAGCACAACCGTATTGCCGCAGATGAGCGCAGGCAAGATCTTCCACGACGGGATGGCCATCGGGAAGTTCCACGGCGTGATGATGGCGCACACGCCAATGGGCTGACGGATGGACATGGCGAACTTGTCGCGCAGCTCGGACGGCGCCGTCTGACCGTGCTGCCGGCGGCCCTCGCCGGCCATGAAGAAGGCCATGTCGATGGCCTCCTGCACATCGCCTCGCGTTTCCTCGAGCACTTTGCCCATCTCGCGCGTCATGTCGCGCGCGTACGCTTCCTTGCGCTCGACGAGCAGTTGCGCCGCCTTGAACAGGATCTCTCCGCGCTTGGGAGCCGGCACCAGGCGCCAGTGCTCGTAGGCTCGATGGGCCGCGTCGATGGCGCGCTCGGCGTCGGCGGCCGACGACTTCGCGAAGTGTCCGATCAGATCTCCGGTGTTGGCCGGATTGCGATTCTCGAAGACTTCGCCCGACGCCGCTCTCACCCACCGGCCGTCGATGAAGTTGTGGTACTGCGGCACGTCTGCCTTGATCGTGGTCATGGATGGAACAGTCCTCAGGGGTGTTCCTGAATGATAACAGGTGAGGCGCGCCACGCGCGAGCGGCCGTGCTATATTCGGGGTTGATGAGCGACGAGAAGCGAGAGGTGCCGCGTACCGATGTGCTCGGCAACCTGCCCGGAGAGGTGAGCGTACTGGCGCCCATCGCCATCCGCGACATCAGCCGCAGGGGCGTGATGGTCGACTCCGCCTTCCCGCTGCTGCTGAACTCGGTGCACGACGTGCGCCTGGAGCTGGGCTGGCAATCGGTGGTCGCCAGGGCCCGAGTCGCTCATTGCCGGATCGGGGATCTCGGCCAGGACTCCGTCGTGTACACGGCCGGTCTCGAGTTTGTCGATCTTCCCGATCATGTCATGACGGCCATCGGGGAGTATCTGGATGGCCTGGATCGCCACTCTCCTGCGCCTTGATGGCGGGAATGACGGAGCGAATGCGCGATGGACAGAATAGCGGAGCGCCAGGGGTCGCCTATCGAACTCTCAAGTGCTCGAGGTAGTCGCCGGAGGCGATCCGCTCGGCTCGTCCGAGGGGGGCATTGTAGAAGTACACCCAGGCACTGTCCACACGGCCGTCGTCGAAGGCTACAGTGGTCAGGACGCGGGTGTAGAGGCTGCTGTCGGGCTCGGTAGGGCGGTAGCCCTCGATCTCGTCGAGCTTGGCGAGCACACTCGCGTCGTTGTCCAGTTCGTAGATCTCGCCCCACACGTGGCCGTCTGGAGCAGGAATCGCCGCAGGAAACAGACCCAGATCGAACAACGCGGCCTCGATCCAGCCACGGCCGACGAGCGTCATCCGGGTGTCGATGCCGGCGCGCGAGCGTCGATCGAAGCCCCCCATTAGCGTTCCGTACACGAAGACGTTTTCGCTCACGGTGAAGGCTGTCTCCCCAGGGCCTGCTTCGACTCGACGCGGCTCGCTCGCGGTCCACAACCTGCCGCGACGGGCCCTAGACAAAGCGCCGGAGCCTTTGGATGCCTGAAGTGTAGGTGAGTGTCCGAACAGAGTCAAGGATGCGGCCACCGCGTGCGGCCACCGCGTCGGGCGAGCTACTTGTGAAGCTTCTTCGCCGCGTGCCCGCTCGCGGTCATCGCGTCGAACAACTGGGTCGACACCGCGAAAGACACTGACACGACCTTGCTGCCATCGCCGCCCAGTTCCACATTCGGCCACAGCGCCTTCGCCTCGGGACGATTGCCGGCCTGCATCTTCGCGAGAGCCGTGAATCCGCGGATGATGTCGCGCAGGTTGTTGGCTCCCTCTTCGTCCTTGGCTTCCGCTTCGACCACCGCGCGGATCCCGCCGTTGACGTGACCGCTGGCCGAAAACCATGTAATCGGGGGAATCCGCCCGGTTACCTCTTCTGGCAGTTTGGCCTGAGACGAGATCGCATCAAACCGGCCTACGGCCCAGAAACTGGCATCGGCCATTTTGGCCACGCGCGCCATCATGTCGCCGTTGGAGGTGATGCTGTTCTTGCCAACCGGCCGGTCTATGGCCTGCTTCACCTGGCTCTGCGTGCCAAGCGCGACCACACCGGGTTCGATGAACGCGACCGCCATCTCCGAGCGACCGTGATGGCCGGCCTCGGCATGTTCGACCGGGCCCTGGATCAGGCTTTTTCCATGGTACTGTTCGATGCGGGCGCCTTTCTCGCGGGCCACCGCTTCAAGCCGGATCTGATCGAACCGGCCGCGCGCGATCATCATCCCATTCTCGACTCCGCTTGAGGTCTTGGCCCCCATCCAGGCCACGACCTCATCGATGTCCTGCTCGATGTCGATGCCGGTTTCGGTCTTAAACTCGTTGCGACCCTCGTCAGTGACACCCCCAAGGGTGCGCAGGCGCTGACGCAGCTCGGAGTTCATCACGTCGCGCACGTTGGCGTAGGCTACGACGGTTGCGTCGGCGGGCACGTACCAGAGTTCTGCGGGCCCTGTCCCCGACCTAAACAAGCTCTGGGGCATGCCGCCGTAGTAGGCCACAACGCCAATGGAGAGCCCGACGACGAAAATCAGCGCCGAGCCAAACAGGAAGTAGCGGGTCTTGGCGGTCATAGTAGTTCGCCTCTAACGGAGTAGACGGGACTGGTTCGGAATAGTTCCCGAGGACTCGGGAGTAACCACGACTTACTGTTCAAGCACGTATTCCCTCCGTTCGACAATCCGCCCCGCCAGTGCCAGCAGGACCACGATCATCACAAACAGAACGGCCAGGCTGACCGCTGGACTCGGCACATCGCGGAACAGGGCCTGAAGCACGCTGCCGAGCCCTTCGGCGGGCATGGCATGGGGCACCAACGCCTGGAGGTAGTAGGCGATCGTCGCTTTCCTGAGGTAACCGGGAAGGGCCAGAGCCAGTTGTTCCCAGCCGAAGGCGAAGACCAGGCCAGTGACGAGCGGGTGCTTGAACTGGGCCCCGATAAAGGCGAATAGCGCGCCATAGGCAGCCAGACCGAGCGCCAGCAGCCCCAGGTCTGTCAGCAGAGCCGGAAACGATCCGGCCAGGCTGCCGTGGCCCAGTGGCACGACCAACAGGAACAGGATCACCACCGAAGGCAGCACCACAAAGACCGTCGTCACCAGATAGGCGAGGTACTTGCCTACCAGCACCGCCGCACGCGAGATGGGGCGCACGAACAAGTAGGTGATGGTCCGGTCGTCGACCTCGTCGGCGATCAGTGCCGTTCCGTAGAAAATGCCCAGCACGGGCACGATGAACCGCAGATACAGCAGCCAGATCATGCCGCCGAACACCGTCGGTCCTGAAGCGGCGGAGCCGCCTACCTTGACGTTGCCGATGCCCATGACTTCCAGAACGCGGAACAGGATGCCAAGTGCGATGGGCGACCCTACCACCAGCCCCAGGAAAATAGTGCGCCGGGACCAGAGCATCGTGCCAAGCGACAGGTCGAAGATCCGCATCACCGCCGTCATGAACCCCGGAGCCTGGTGCGGTCCGTACGCGGGCTGCCTGACAGGCAGCGGCGGGACGGGTACGGTGGCTTGCGGCATGGTCTCGCTCATTTGACCAGGTACTTGAACACCGCCTGCAGATTGTCGTCGGGCGATGTGACCTCGGAAATCGTGCCGGCCTGACCCGAAGCGGCCAACTCGGTCAGGTACCGGTAGAAACTATCGGGCTTCGACGTTTCGATGACGATGGCGCCCTGCTCCAGCTTCAGGCTCAGGACATCGTCTCTGGTCAGGAATTCTCGGGCCAGGGCTCTGGGCTGCTCGGCGACCACGTGCACCGTGTGCGGGTGTTCGTCGATCAGCTCGCGGATGGAATGCACGTCGCCTTCGGCCAGGATCCGGCCGTTGTTGATGAGCAGGATGTTGGAGGTCATCGCCTCGATCTCGTACAGGATATGGCTCGAGACGATGATGCTTTTTCCGGCCTTCGCCCAGTCCTTCACCAGCCGGATGGTCCGGCGCCGGGCAATCGGATCCATGCCCGAGAGCGGCTCGTCGAGAATCAGCAACTCGGGATCGTGCACGATGGCCTGAGCCAGCTTGACGCGCTGGCGCATGCCCTTGCTATAGCCGCCGATTTTCTTGTCGGCGGCGTCGAGCAGATCCACACGCACCAGTGCCGTGCGCGCCGCCTCGAGGGCGGCGGCCTCGGTGTATCCGTTCAGCCGCACCAGGCCAGACACCCACTCGAGTCCCGTCATGCGATCGTAGAAGGCGTCCTGCTCGGGACAGAATCCCACGCGGAAATACAGCGCCGGGTTGTTCCAGATGCGTTCGCCCAGCACCGTGATGGAGCCCTTGCTGGGTTTCAGTTGGCCCGTCAGCAGCTTCATCAGCGTGGACTTGCCCGCCCCGTTCGGGCCAAGTAGTCCCGTGATCCCCTCGGGGATGGACACGCTGACGTCGTTGAGGCCGATCACCTGGCCGTACCACTTGGAGACGCGATCGGCCACGACCAGCGGCGTCATGTCACCACCTCTACTCCCCGGACACGGCGTTCGAGCAGGAAGGCGGCCGCCCCGACGACGACCGACAGCGACAGGACCGTCGCCCAGCCCGGTGTGTCGTAGCGGGCGGGCACGCGGAAGATCAGATCGCCGATCTGCTGCAGGCTCGACTGCGGCGCCATCCACGAAAACGTGGAGTTGCGCGTCACGACGAACACGACGCCGTACAGCGCCTGCGTGAAGAGGACGAAGCCCGCGTACATGATGCCGACAAACCGGGCGCTCTTCGACAACGACGAGAGCGCCAGCATCACCATCCCCAGCACGATCGTCTCGATGCCGGTGTCCAGCATGATCGCCGGAAGCAAAAAGACATTGGTCTTGACAAACTCCAGGCTGCCCGCAAACACGACCTGCACGAACAGCAGCACCGTGGCCGGCAGCCAGGTGACCAGCAGCAGGAAGAACGCCAGCACCGCGAACTTGCCGGCGATGTACTCCATCCGGCCCAGCGGCTTCGACAGGTAAATCTGCAGGGCGTTGGCCCGCATGTCGTTGGCGATCAGGCCGGCGCCCGTGAAGATGGTGATGAAGAAGGCGAAGAGGCCCTGCTGCTCGAGAAACTCGCGAAACGTCTGGGCCGTCGGCGCGAGGATCGACATCTGGGGGATGTTGGCCGCCAGGTACATTTGCACGGCGCGCACCACGAACGGCAGCCACGCGAACACCAGCAGTCCCAGGAACATGCGCTTCCGGAGCATGTGCTTCACGCCCGCCGTGGCAATCACCGTCCAGGCCCGGCCCTGCGGGGCCCGGTTGCCGCCATAGCGCCGGTAACTCTGGTCGTGGATGGGCACGTCTACTCCTCGCCCACGGCCTGGGCAAACACGTCCTCCAGCGTCGGCACGCTTGGACGCAGATGACGCACCTGCACACCGTCGCGCGCCGCCAGGTTCAGGATCGGCTGCGCGCCCTGATCCTCGGGCACGAACACGCGCATGATGTCTTCCTCCCACGCCTTGCAGGTCAGGCCTGCCGCGCGCAGCGTCTCGGCAAACGCGATGCGATCGCCCTTCACGCGCAACTCGTACACGCTGCCGCTGGTGCCCTTCAACTCCTGAATCGGCCCCACGGTGGCGACGCGGGCCTGATTCAGCACCACCACGTAGTCGCAGGTGTACTCGACATCGGGCAGCAGATGCGACGAGAGGATCAGGTTCATCCCTTTGTTGTGTGCTAGGTCCCGGATGAGATCCAGCATCTCTTCGCGGCCTTTCGGATCCATGCCGTTGGTCGGCTCGTCGAGAAACAGCAGGTCCGGATCGTGCACCAGGGCCTGCGCCAACTTGATGCGCTGTTTCATGCCGGCCGAGTATGTCTCGAGATTCCGGTAGCGGGCCTCGCCCAGGCCCACGTAATACAGCACCTCATGCGCGCGCTGCATCGCGTCGACGGGCGGCAGTCCCGCCAGTTGGCCGCAGTACGCCACAAACGACACGGCATTCATGCCCGGGATGTGGGCGTCGATTTCCGGCATGTAGCCGAGCCGCGACCGGATCTCGAACGACGCCGTGGCCACATCCAGGCCCAGCACCGACATGGTGCCAGTCGTCGGCTTCACGAAACCCAGGAGCGCTTTCAGCAAGGTGCTCTTGCCCGCGCCGTTTGGCCCGAGCAGCCCGACCGCGCCCCGTGGAAACGCCGCGCTCACGTCGTGCAGAGCCGGCTCGGTCCCGTACACCACGGACATGTTCTGGATCTGGACGACGGTGTCGGCAGGTAAGTCGTTCATGCTCATCAGCTAGATACGAAAGGACGCCACAACTGGTTCAGAGCGTGCCGCGCAGACCCAGCGCGCCAGCCTGCTCGCGCATGAAGGCAATCACGTTGGCCACGTGCGCGTCGAGTGGCACACCGATCGCCTCGGCGCCCCGGCGCAGGTCATCACGGTTGACCGCGCGGGCGAACGCCTTCTCTTTCATGCGCTTGACCACGGATGGGGCCTCGAGATCCAGCAGGCTCTTCGATGGCCGTATCAGCGCGGCCGCCGTCACGAAACCGGCCATTTCGTCGCACGCAAACAGCGTGTGCTCCAGCCGGGTCTCGCGCGTCACCCCGGTGTGGTCGGCGTGCGACAGCACCGCGCGGATGAGCCACTCGGGGTAACCGCGCTCCCGCAAGATCTCCGCGCCCTTGAACGGGTGGTCGGTCAAATCGGGATAGCGGTCGTAGTCGAAGTCGTGCAACAGGGCCGTGATGCCCCAGGCGTCGGCGTCTTCGCCGAAGAGCCTGGCGTACCCACGCACGGCCGCTTCCACGGCGAGCGCGTGTTTCCGCAGATTCTCGTTCTGCGTGAATTCCGTCAACAGCGCCCAGGCTGCCTCCCGAGTCATCGTCATCTGATCCTCGCCATCATCCCCAGCTTCTTTAGGACCCGGAAGGAAATCAACGACTTCCTTCCGGGTCCATAGTGTTCGTGCATGATATATTCGACCGCCACCAATCACCAATCGCCGGGTTTCAAAGGAGCGTCCATGGCCGGTCCGGTCCCGACACCCGCTGCCCAGTTGGCCACCACCCTCGACACCGAGTTCCACCGAGGCCTGGGTCTCTACGATTCCACCATGCTGGTCGTCGGCGCCATGATCGGCTCCGGCATCTTTATCGTGTCTGCCGACATGGCGCGGCACATCGGCAGCCCGGGATGGCTGCTGGGCGCCTGGGTGCTGACTGGCGTGCTGACCATTGCCGGTGCGTTGTCGTACGGTGAACTGGCGGCCATGATGCCTCGGGCGGGCGGTCAGTACGTCTACCTGCGCGAGGCGTACTCCCCGTTGTGGGGGTTCCTGTACGGCTGGACGTTGTTCACCGTCATTCAGACCGGCACGGTTGCGGCGGTGGCCATCGCCTTCGCCCGGTTCTTCGGCGTGATGGTGCCGTGGATCTCCGAGAGCCACTATCTCATCTCGCCGGTACACCTGTCGCAGGGGTACGCCGTGTCGCTCTCCAGCACCCAGTTGGTCGGCATCCTGGTGATTGCGCTGCTCACGTGGACCAACACGCGCGGCCTGCAGTACGGACGGATCATCCAGAACACGTTCACGAGCGCCAAGACGCTGGGCCTGCTGGCCTTGATCGCGATCGGCATTTTCGTCGGCTGGAATTCCGGTGCCGTCAGCGCCAACTTCGGCAATCTCTGGACTCCGCGCAACCTGGAGCCGGTCGCGCCAGGCGTGCTCGCCACCAGCCTCTTCGGCCTGTTTGTCGCCGTCAGTGTCGCGCAAACGGGATCGCTGTTTTCCGCCGACGCGTGGAACAACATCACGTTTACGGCCGGCGAGGTGAAGGACCCGCGCCGCAACATCCCGTTGTCACTGGCCTTCGGCACGATCATCGTCATCACCCTGTATCTGCTGGCCAACGTGGCGTATCTCGTGGTGCTGCCCCTCGAGGCGATTCAGAACGCACCCGCCGACCGTGTGGCAACGGCCATGCTCGAGCGCATCACGCCGGGACTCGGTGTGGCGGCCATGGCGGTCACGATCATGATCTCGACCTTCGGGTGCATCAACGGCCTCGTGTTGGCCGGCGCCCGGGCGTACTACGCGATGGCGAAGGACAGACTGTTCTTCACGGCGGTGGGCCGGCTCAACGCCGCGAAGGTGCCCGCCGCGGGTCTGGTGCTGCAGGGAGTCTGGGCGATTCTGCTGGTGCTGCCGCGCACGTACGACGCGAACACCAAGACCTACGGAAACGTCTACGGGAATCTGCTCGACTACGTCATCTCGGCGAATCTGATCTTCTACATCCTGACGATCCTCGCCGTCTTCCGGCTGCGCCGAACGCGGCCCAACGCCGGCCGACCCTACAAGGCCTTCGGTTATCCCGTGGTGCCGGCCCTGTATATCCTTGGAGCGGCGGCCATCCTGCTGGTGCTGTTTGTCTACCGGCCGGCAACCACCTGGCCCGGCCTGATGATCATGTTCCTGGGGCTGCCGGTGTACTACTTCTGGAAGACCAGGAAAAAGAACTAGCTCGCGCCCGGTTGATGACGTCGATTGTCTTGGGCGTCAGGTCGTATTGCTCCAGATCGCCAATCTCGACCAGTGCCACCTCCGACACGTCGCTACCGGCAACCGGCTCGCCGCCGCGTGGCCGGCACAAGTAGTCCACCAGCACGTAGTGGAAGCGGGTGCGGCCGTCAGGGTCGCGCGTAATCCGGTCGAACACGTCCACCACGGGACCGACCTCGACGTCGAGCCCCGTTTCTTCCTTCATCTCCCGGGCGAGCCCTTCGGCCAGCGTCTCTCCCACCTCGAGCGCGCCGCCGGGCAGGCTCCACCGGCCGGCCAAGGGCTCGAATCGCCGCTTGATCAGCAGCACTCTGCCATCGACCAGGGCGACGCCGCCCACGCCGACAATCGGCCTCAGCGGATACTGCCGGGCGGCCGCAGCCGATTCGGGATCGATGATCCCCGCGCCGGGATCGGTCACTCGCCCATCACCTTGACGACCACGCGCTTCTTGCGCTGGCCGTCGAATTCGGCATAGAACACCTGCTCCCACGGGCCGAGGTCCAGCGCGCCTTTGGTGATCGGCAGCGTCACCTGGTGGCCCATGATCGTGCGCTTCAGGTGCGCATCGGCGTTGGCTTCGCCGGTGTCATGATGGCGATAGTCGAGGCCGGAGGGCGCCAGCCTCTCCAGCCATGCCTGGATGTCCTCGATGAGGCCGCCCTCCCAGTCGTTGACGTAGACCGCCGCGGTGATGTGCATGGCCGACACGAGCACCATGCCTTCGCGCACGCCGCTTCGGGCGACGATTTCGGACACCTCGTCGGTGATGCGCACAATCTCGCGCGGCAGTCGGGTGTTGAACCACAAGTAGTCGGTAAAGACGATCATCGCAGCCTCCCCCGTGTTGTTACCGGGCCACCACCAGCCGGAGCGACGGGTCGGCGTTCAGGCTCCCATCGGCGCGCAGACCTTCGTGAAACCGGCGCAGCCCGGCCGCGGCGATCATGGCGGCGTTGTCTGTGGCCAGCGCCAGCGGCGGGACGAACACCGGCAGACCGTGCCGCTCCCCGGCGGCCGCCCCCTCGGCGCGCAACCGGCTATTGGCCGACACGCCGCCGGCCAGGCCCACGCTTCGAGCGCCGCACCAGCGGGCGGCGCCAAATGTCTTGTCTATCAGCGCCTCGACAACCGACCGTTGAAAGCTGGCGCAGATGTTGGCCGTCTCCGCCTCGTCTGGGTGCCAGCCCGCTCCCTGCGCCTGCACGTGGCGCAGGACGGCGGTTTTCAGACCGCTGAAACTGAAGTCCCACTGGCCTTTCTGGAACGGCGCATTCCGGTCAGGATGGGTCATGCGCGCCACCGGGAATCCGATGGCCCGGTCGTCGCCGGCGCGCGCCAGCCGATCGATAATCGGCCCTCCGGGGTAGCCGAGCCCGAGCAACCTAGCCACCTTGTCGAAGGCCTCGCCCGCCGCATCGTCCCGGGTGCGGCCCAGGGCCAGATACTGTCCTGGATGCCGAACGTCGTAGAGGCTGGTGTGACCTCCCGACACGACCAGCACGATGGCCGGCAGTGGCAGCAAACCGTGCTCCAGGAACAACGACTCGATGTGGCCGGCCAGATGATGCACCGGAACGAGCGGGATGTTCCACGCCGCGGCGAGCGACTTGGCAAACGCGACGCCGACCAGCAGCGACCCCACCAGGCCAGGCCCCTGGGTGACGGCGATCGCGTCGATTTCACCGGGGAGCGAGCGCGCGGCTTCCAGCGCGCGTTCCACCACGCCGCAGATGTCGCGCACATGCTGGCGAGAGGCCAATTCGGGTACCACGCCTCCCCACTCGCGGTGAATGTCCACCTGGGAAGCCACCACGCTCGATCGGATCACCCACGGTTTCGACGGATCGGTTGTCTCGTCGACGATCGCCGCCGCCGTCTCATCACACGACGTTTCGATGCCGAGTACTCTCATTGAGAGCTGTCCATTCCAACGCGACCTGACCCCGCTTTC
>CAYHRK010000032.1:0-22955 GCA_964358795.1 uncultured Vicinamibacterales bacterium | reverse complement strand
AAATCCTGAAGGCGCAGACCGAACAGAGCGGCTTCATCTTCTCGGAAGGCGTCCGGGAAGTGCTGCCGGACGGCTTTGGTTTCCTCCGCGCGCCGGACTACAACTATCTCCCTGGTCCCGACGACATCTACGTGTCGCCGTCTCAGATCCGGAAGTTCGATCTGCAGACGGGTGACACCGTCTCTGGTCAGATCAGGCCGCCCAAGGAAGGGGAGCGCTACTTCGCGCTGATCAAGGTCGAAGCGGTCAACTTCGAGCCGCCGGATCAGGCGCGTGACAAGCTGTTCTTCGAGAACCTGACACCACTCTACCCGCAGGAAGGGTTCCGCCTCGAGACGGTCGGCGACAACCTGTCGCCCCGCGTGATGGATCTGATGGTCCCGATCGGCAAGGGGCAGCGCGGCCTGATTGTGGCGCCGCCCCGCACGGGCAAGACGATGCTGCTGCAGAGCATTGCGCAGTCGGTCGCCCAGAACCATCCCGAGGTCTATCTGATTGTGCTGCTCATCGACGAGCGGCCCGAGGAAGTCACCGACATGCAGCGGTCGGTGCAGGGCGAGGTGATTTCCTCCACCTTCGACGAGCCGGCCCAGCGTCACGTGCAGGTAGCCGAGATGGTGATCGAGAAGGCGAAGCGCCTGGTGGAGCACAAGAAGGACGTCCTGATTCTGCTCGATTCGATCACGCGGCTGGCCCGCGCCTACAACACCGTGATTCCGCCGTCGGGCAAGGTCTTGTCGGGAGGCCTCGATTCCAACGCCCTCCAGAAGCCGAAGCGCTTTTTCGGGGCCGCTCGCAACATCGAAGAAGGCGGGTCGTTGACGATTATTGCTACCGCCCTCATCGACACGGGTTCCCGAATGGACGACGTGATCTTCGAGGAGTTCAAGGGCACGGGCAACATGGAGATTCACCTGGACCGGAAACTCGTCGACAAACGCGTGTTCCCGGCCATCGACATCCAGAAGAGCGGCACGCGCAAGGAAGAACTGCTGATTCCGCGTGACGACCTCAACCGGATCTGGGTGCTGCGCAAGGTGCTGAACCCGCTGTCTCCGGTCGAAGCCATGGAGCTGCTGCTCGACAAGATGGGCAAGACCAAGTCGAACGCGGAATTCCTGGCATCGATGCAACGGATGGGGTAACCGAGCCATTCTGGGGCCCTGCCGCCTTCCCCCGTTGGGAGTTCGGCAGCATCTCACATTCATCAGAGGAGTGTCGATCGCATGGCGAAGATTATCGTTCGGCCGAACGGTCCGTTCCGAGTCGAGGGAGACGATCTGACCGTGGTGGACTGGAACGGCGTCGAGTACAAGCCGGCCAGCCGCCCATTCTCGTTGTGCCGGTGCGGAGCGTCCACGCGCAAGCCGTTCTGCGACGGGATGCATTCGAAGGTCGGGTTCGCGGCGGCCGAAGAGGCCGTGCCTGGCTCACTCGATCACCCGGCGTAGCCGCGCGCGCGGCCGCCCGCCTGGCCGCCCGCCGTTGGAGCGGCTATGTCGCCGCCTCGGTCGAATCGGCCGCCACCGGCGGGGGCGGCGGGTGCAGGATCCGGCGCAATTCGTCGCCATCCATGACCTCGATCTCCAGCAGTCGTCGAGAGACCAGTTCGAGCGCCGGTCGGTGATCCTGGATGATCTGCCTGGCGCGATGGTGAGCTTCGGTCATCAGGCGTTTGATCTCGGCATCGATGGCGCGCGCCGTGTCGTCGCCGTAGTTGCGCTCGGAGGGCATCGCCACGTCCATGAACTGGGCGGTTCGGCTGGACTCGTACGCAATAGCGCCGAGCGCATCGCTCATGCCAAGCTCGGTCACCATGGCCCGGGCGATATCGGTGGCTCGCATCAGGTCGTTCTGAGCGCCGGTTGAGATTTCCCCAAACGCAATCTCCTCGGCCGTTCGGCCCCCGAGCAAGACCGACAGCTGGCTCATCAGATCGGTTCGGGTCATCAAGTACCGATCCTCCAGCGGCAGCTGCATGGTGTAGCCCAGCGCGCCGAATCCCCGTTGGACAATCGAGATCTTGTGCACCGGGTCGAGATTCGCCAGCGTGGACGCCACAATGGCGTGGCCCGCCTCGTGGTACGCAACGATTTCGCGCTCGCGCGGGCTCATAACCCGCTTGCGTTCGAGCCCGGCGATCACCCGGTCGATGGCCTCCTCGAAGTCCTTCATCTCGACGTGCGGCTTGTCCCGCCGGGCGGCAAGCAGGGCCGCCTCGTTCACCAGGTTGGCCAGATCGGCGCCAGCGAAGCCGGCCGTGCGAGACGCCAGCACCTTCAGGTCGACATCGGCCGCCATGCGCACCGTCTTCGAGTGGATGCGAAGGATATCCTCGCGTCCACGGATGTCCGGTTTGTCGACCAGGACCTGCCGGTCGAATCGGCCTGGCCGCAGCAACGCAGGGTCCAACACCTCTGGCCGGTTGGTGGCCGCCAGGATGATGACGCCTTTCTTCGAGTCGAAGCCGTCCATTTCGGCCAGGAGCTGATTCAAGGTTTGTTCGCGTTCCTCGTGCGATCCCATCGGACTCTGCATCCGTGTTCGTCCGAGCGCGTCGAGCTCGTCGATAAAGACGATACACGGCGCCTTGGCTTCGGCCTGTCGGAACAGATCGCGCACCCGCGCCGCACCGACGCCGACGAACATCTCCACGAACTCCGAGCCGCTCAAGCTGAAGAAGGGCACGCCCGCTTCGCCGGCCACGGCCCGCGCCAACAGGGTTTTCCCGGTCCCCGGCGGGCCCACCAGCAGGACGCCTTTCGGGATACGGCCGCCGAGATTGGTGTACTTCTTCGGGTGACGCAGGAATTCCACGATCTCCTTCAGTTCGTTCTCCGCTTCGTCCACACCTGCCACGTCCTCGAATTTCACCTTCACGTCGTCTTCGGCGTAGACCTTGCCCTTGCTGCGGGCGAAGGACATCACGCCGCCTTCGCCGCCCGACATGCGACGGAAGAAAAACCCGGACACCGCGAAGATGATCATCAGGGGCAACAGCCAGCCGAGCAACTCGGTGATCCAGCGATTGACGACCTCACCGCGATAGCTGACCTGGGCCTTTTCGAGGTCCTCCACCAGCTTCGGGTCGTCGACCCTGGTGACGCCAAACGTCGTGTCGGCGGCGCCAGCCTTCGCGGCCGCCTTGAGCTTGCCGCGGATCGTCTGGTCGCTGATCATCACCTCGGAGACCTTGCCGTCGCGCACCAGGGTCTTGAACTGGCTGTACGGAATCAACTCGCCCGCCGGAGTCCAGAAATATACCTGCGTCAGAGCCGTCACGGCCAGTAACGCCGCAAACAGCCAGAACGACGGCCCCGGCCTCTGTCCTCCGAACGGCGACCGATCGCCGGGCCGGCGTCCCTTGGGCAGCGGGGTGCGATTGGACGGTTGCTGTGCCACGTCTTACGCCTTTCCTGACATCGAGGCGTCTTGCCGGGCGAACGCCAGGTCATTGCCGGCCGCTTCGACGCGAATGGTGTCACCGTCGGTGAACGCGCCCTCCAGGATGTGCATCGACAGCGGGTCGAGCAGCTTGCGCTGGATCGTCCGCTTCAGTGGTCGCGCCCCGTACACCGGATCGTAGCCTTCGTCCACCAGCAGGTTGCGGGCCTTGTCGGTGATCTCCAGGCGGATCTTTCGTTGGTCAAGCCGTCGCAGCAAGGCGCGCAACTGGATATCGACGATGCGCGTCAAATGGTCACGCCGAAGGGCATGGAAGATGATGATCTCATCGACGCGGTTCAGGAACTCCGGCCTGAAGTGTGTGCGCAGCGCCTCCATCACCAGCCGGCGCGTGCCTTCGTCGAGATCCTGAGCGGCCTGGTCGCCGCGATCGGCCAGGAACTGGCTGCCCAGGTTCGACGTCATGATCACGACGGTGTTCTTGAAGTCGACGGTGCGCCCCTGCCCGTCGGTCAGCCGCCCGTCGTCGAGCAGTTGCAGCAGGACATTCAGCACATCGGCATGCGCCTTCTCGATCTCGTCGAACAGCACCACCGCATACGGCCGGCGGCGCACCGCCTCGGTCAGTTGGCCGGCCTCGTCGTAGCCGACGTACCCGGGAGGCGCACCGACCATGCGCGAGACGGTGTGCTTCTCCTGGTACTCCGACATATCGATGCGCACCATCGCCTGCTCGTCGTCGAAGAGAAACTCGGCCAGGGCCCGGGCCAATTCAGTTTTGCCGACACCGGTCGGGCCCAGAAACAGGAAGCTACCCAACGGGCGGTTCGGATCCTGGAGCCCCGCGCGAGCGCGACGGATCGCGTTGGCGACGGCCGTGATGGCTTCGTCCTGCCCAACCAGCCGCTGGTGCAGCCGTTCTTCCATCTTGACCAGTTTCTGGATTTCGGCCTCCATCAGCCGGCTCACGGGCACGCCGGTCCACTTGCTGACGACGTCGGCGATGTCCTCTTCGTCCACTTCCTCCTTCAACATGCGTGAATCCCGCTGCAGATCCGCCAGTCTGGCCTGCGCGGCCAGCAGCAGGCGCTCGATCTCTGGCACGCGACCGTACTGCAACTCGGACGCCGTGGCGTAGTCGCCGGCGCGCTGGGCCCGCTCGATCTCGTGGCGCGCACGCTCAAGGGACTCCTTCTGCGCACGCGCATCCTGAATGGCGTCCTTTTCCTGCTGCCAGTGCGAGCGCAGGCGGTCGCGTTCCTCCTTGAGGTCGCCCAGCTCCCGTTCGATCCGGCCCAGCCGATCGATGGAGGCCACGTCGCGTTCCTTACGAAGGGCCTGGGCCTCGATCTCGAGCTGCACGATGCGACGCTCGACCTCATCCAGTGCGGCTGGCATCGAGTCGATCTCCATACGCAGCTTCGAGGCGGCTTCGTCCACCAGGTCGATGGCCTTGTCGGGCAGGAAGCGGTCAACGATGTACCGGTTCGACAGCACCGCGGCGGCGACCAGGGCCGTGTCCTTCAGCCGCACGCCGTGGTGGATCTCGTAGCGCTCGCGCAGCCCGCGCAGGATGCTGATGGTGTCTTCAACGGTCGGCTGCCCGACGATGACCGGCTGAAACCGCCGCTCGAGCGCCGCGTCCTTTTCGATGTACTTCCGGTACTCGTTCAGCGTGGTGGCGCCAATGGTGTGCAGCTCGCCGCGCGCCAGCATGGGCTTCAGCATGTTCGATGCGTCGATCGAGCCCTCGGCCGCACCCGCGCCGACCACCGTGTGCAATTCATCGATGAACAGCACCACTTGGCCCTCCGATTCGGTGATCGCCTTCAAGACGGCCTTCAGCCGCTCCTCGAATTCACCGCGGTACTTCGCCCCTGCCACCAGGGCACCCATGTCCAGTCCAACGATGCGCTTGTGCTTGAGGCCTTCCGGGACATCGCCTCGGACGATCCGCTGGGCGAGGCCCTCGACAATGGCGGTCTTGCCCACGCCGGGTTCGCCGATCAGCACGGGGTTGTTCTTGGTCCGTCGCGACAGGACCTGAATGACCCGTCGAATCTCCTCATCGCGGCCAATCACCGGATCCAGCTTGCCCTTACGGGCCAGGTCGGTCAGATCCCGGCCGTAGCGTTCCAGAGCCTGATACTTGCCCTCCGGATTCGGGTCGGTCACGCGCTCGGTGCCGCGAATGGTCTGCAGGGCCTCGAGGACACGTTCGCGCGAGACGTGCTGGGCACGCAGGAGTCGGCTGACTTCCGTCGTGGCGGGCTCGGCGGCGATGGCCAGCAGAAGGTGTTCGGTGCTGACGTAGTCGTCCTTCATCTGGTCGGCTTCGGTCTGGGCGGTCACGAAGACCGTGCGCAGCCTGGGAGCCATGCCGGGCTGGGATCCGCCGTGGGCCTGCGGCTGGCGCGCCAGGGTGGCTTTCAGCGATGCGGCGGCCTGGCGCGGGTCGAGGCCGAGCTTGCGAAGGACCTCCGGCACGACGCCGTCCGTCTGGTCGACTAGCGCGACCAACAGGTGTTCAGGCTCAATCTGCGGATGGTGCAACTGGTCGGCCAGGCGCTCGGCGGCCAGCACGGCCTCCTGGGCTTTTTCCGTCATTCGATTCAACGTCATCGCTTCCCATCAGCCGACGGGGTCGGGCTGTCCTCCAATCGTGCCAAAGCTTCGTAGAGCGATCGTTGTTCCGGCGTCAGCGAGCGGGGCACCGCCACGTCGATCGTCGCGTACAGGTCGCCGCGGTCTTCGGACTTCCCAACGGCGGGCATGCCGTGGCCTCGCAGGCGGAACACCTGGCCATTCTGGGTCGACGCGGGGACCTTGAGCCGCAGCGCGTGTCCGTCGAGCGCCGGCACTTCGGTTTCGCCTCCCAGCACGACCGTGGTGACGGGCACGGTGATCCGGGTGTGCAGATCGCGCCCCTGTCGCTCGAAGCGGGCGTGGGGCTGAAGGTGGATCCGCAGGTACAGGTCGCCGGCGCCTCCGCCGCCATGTTCGCCCTCTCCGGCCACGCGCACCCGCGAACCGTCGCCCACGCCGGCCGGGATACGCACATCCACACTGCGCGCGTGGCCGTCGTGCTTGATGCTGAATCGGCGGGTCGCACCGTGAAAGGCGTCTTCCAGGCTCAGGTCGAGATCCTGTTCCACGTCGCGGCCGCGGCGGGACTTCGGGTGGCGACCCTTGCGCGTGCTGCCTGCCGGACCGCTGGCCGCACCGCCAAAGAACGAGTGGAAGAAATCCGAGAACGGATCCTGGTCGCCGAACATCCGGCGCATCTCGTCCTCGGACATCGCGTGGCTGCCTCCACTCCCGCTGCCGAAGTGGACGTTCCACGCGGCATCACCGAACGGCGACGGCCCGCCCTGTTGCTGCGCCTGTTCGTAGAGCCGCCAGTTGGCACCCAGTTCGTCGTACTTGCGGCGTTTGTCGGGATCGCCGAGCACTTCGTTCGCTTCGTTGATCGCCTTGAAGCGCATTTCCGCGGCCTTGTCACCGGGATTGAGGTCCGGGTGATGCTTGCGGGCAAGTTTCCGGTAGGCTTGCTTGATGTCCTTGTCGGTCGCGTTCTTGGCGACCCCGAGCGTGGCGTAATAGTCCTGGAATTCCACGTCGTTCCTCGTCAACGCGCCAGCGTGGCCATCAACCGTTCAAGCTCCCGGACCAGACGCCGCCGCCCGCCGTCGTGCGCCAGCCGCTCGTCGGAGACCATGGGCCGGATGCGCCGCAGGGTTTCGGCAATCGCCAACAAGCGTTGCACGCCGGCCAGGTTGATGCCGAGTTCATCGACCAGGTGTTTGATCAGGCGCAGCCGCTCGATCTCATCGTGCGAGTAGACGCGCACGCTGCCGATCGTGCGGGTGGGCTGCACCAGGCCCAGCCGCTCGTACTTACGGAGCGTCTGCGGATGCATGCCCAGCTCGCGGGCCGCCATGCTGATGAAGTACAGCTGCTCTGGCTGAGTCATACCGTCGTGTGTCTCGCCACGTCACGAGTATAGGTCTTTATACGTAACGTGTCAAGGTAATGATGCACGCCGTGTAGGATCGGCATCCATCGTCAGGTGGCTTGGATCTCCATGACATGCAGCGGGCGCCTCGTCTGCCACCGTCCCTTCATGAAGTCGGGGAACGGGATGCTCCGGCCACGCCTGGCCAGCGACTGCTCACTGAGCGGGGTGACGGCGCTGATGGACGCGGCGTCGTAGACATCCATATCGAGCGGCTGCCCGGTGCGCAGCGCCAGCACAAGGCGGTAGCCCTCCAGGTAGTCCATACCCCCGTGGCCGGCGCCACGGGCCCGTTCGCCCTCGGTCTTCCAGAGCGGGTGATCGAAGTCCTGATACGCGGTCAGTTCCTCCCAGCGATCGTTTGGGCTGCGACCCTCGATGTAGACACGGTTGGGGTACTTCTCGAACAGTCCGTTCGTGCCTTGCACATGGTGGATGCGGCTATACGGCCGCGGCAGGTTGGTATCGTGGTACAGCGTGATCACCTTGCCCAGGGCGGTCTGGATCAGACTCACATTCACGTCGCCCAGCCTGTACGTCTGCCGCGCACGTGGATCGGTCGGGCCAAACGTCTTTGCGGCGTACTGTGCCAGCCCGCGTGCCGGACTACTCACCGAGACGAGGTAGTCGAAGCGATCGCCGCGGTTGATGTCGAGACACTGCGAGACTGGTCCCAGTCCATGCGTGGGATACAGATTGGCATTGCGGCGGATCGAATGCGCGAGGCGCCACAGGCCCTCGTTCTTGAATCTCCACCCCGGGAATGTGCAGGAGATTCCGAACATGGGATGAGCCCTGCAGGCCCACCCCGACGTACCCGATCCGCACCGGATCGATGGGCTTCACCTGCAGTTCCACCATGCCAGCCACGGTCCTGGCGGCCTGAAGCCCGGCCGCCTCTGCCCGCAGGGTGGTGATCGCAGCCGCCGCGCCGGCCGCGCCCGCTTTCAGAAAACGCCTGCGGTCCAACTCGTGTCGTGATGAATCGCTCATCGGTCCTCCCCAACACGGTGCTACGTTATCGCACCAGCATGGGCCGCGCAATGGGGGCGCCATGCGCCGCCTCCTTGCTTGCGGCCGCGTGATGGCTTGACCTCCGCCATTTCGCGGTCCATCATCAAGCCGTATGACGATTGCCGCCGATGTGCTGATGACAGGCTTGGCTGGCCTGGCGATCGGGCTGTTGGTCGGATGGTGGTTCCGACAAATCCGCGCGCGCCACGACTTGGCACTGGCGCAGGCGGAAGCCAGAGCCGGGATCGACAGGGCCGACACACGCGCCGCCGGACTTGCCCGTGAACTGAGCGAGCGCGACGCCGATCTGCTCACCGCGCGTGCCGCACTCGAATCCCAGGCGTCCGAGTTGAGAACGGGCGGCCAGCAGCGGGCGCATCTCGAGACACTGATCAGCGAGGAACGCAAGCGCCACGACGACCGTCTGGCGACCTATCAGCACGCCGAGCAGCAGTTGCGCGAGGCCTTTGACGCCATGGCGGCGCAGGCGCTGCAGCGGAACAACGATTCGTTCCTGGCGCTGGCGGCCACGCGGTTCCAGGAACTGAAGTCGGAAGCCACCGCCGATCTGGATGGGCGCCGCCGGAGCATTGACGATGTGCTGTCGCCGATGCGCGACCACCTGGCCAAGGTCGAGACCACACTGGCCGACGTCGAGAAGGCTCGAGGCGAGGCCTACGCCGGCGTGAAGCAGCAGCTCGAACGGCTCGACCGCGAGACGGGCAGTCTGGTGAGGGCACTGCGGGCACCTCACGTGCGTGGTCGGTGGGGCGAAGTGCAGCTTCGGCGTGTCGTCGAGCTGGCTGGCATGCTGGAGCACTGTGACTTCGATCTGCAGGCGACCGTGCAGGGAGATCAGGGCCCGTTGCGGCCCGACCTGGTCGTGAATCTGCCCGGTGGCCGGCACGTGGTTGTGGATGCCAAAGCTCCACTGATGGCATACCTGGAGGCGGTCGAAGCCATCGACGATGAGACCCGGGAGGCGAGGCTGAAGGACCATGCGGGTCAAGTCCGATCGCACCTGGTCAAACTAGGCGGCAAGAACTACTGGGAGCAATTCGAGGCCACACCGGAGTTTGTGGTGATGTTCCTGCCGGGCGAAGCCTTCTTCAGTGCCGCGCTCCAGCACGACCCCGGGTTGATCGAGGTGGGTGGCGAACGGCGCGTGATTCTGGCCAGTCCGCTGACCCTGCTGGCGTTGCTGAAGACGGTGGCCCACGGGTGGACGCAGGAAAAACTGGCCGATCACGCCCGTGAGATCTCGATGCTCGGCAAAGAACTGTACGAGCGGCTGTGCACGATGACCGAACACCTGAACGAGGTGCGGAAGAAACTGGACGGCGCGGTTCAGTCGTATAACGCGGCGATCGGGTCGCTCGAGAACCGGGTGCTGGTGCCGGCGCGCAAGTTCCGGGATCTGGGTGTCAGCTCCACCAAGGAGCTTGAAGCGCTCGAGCCTGTGGCCCATACGGCCCGGCGTCTGCAGTCGGCCGACTTCGCCGGCCTCGGCCCGCCTGAGCCCGTCGAGGCCGAGCTGGTGGACGGCGCCGACGGCCCGACCGCGGACAGTCAATGAGCTTTCGTGCCCCGGCCGCGCCACGACACCATGCTGCCGCTGACGCCGAACACACAGGCCACGGCGTCGAAGACCGGTCTGGGCAGGACACCGCGCAGCGCTGCCACGCTGACCGCGCGGTCTCCATCCGCGTCGGTGATGAGCACGAGGAATCCCGCCTGGGCGAAACGCATCGCCAGGCAACGTCCGACGCCGCGCCTGTAACCAGGACGACCTTGCCACGTAGTGTGTGCGCATGAGAACTCCCTGATTGGGCCGCTCACTTCACCCAGCACCGGTAGTGTAGTGTAGGCAAGCGTCTTGACAGCGCGTGACCGCGCCGGTCATAGTAATGACTTCCGAAACGCGGCGATTTCCCCGACTTGATGGGCCGCGCCAGGCAGGTTCCTTTGAACCGCCTCGGAACTATCTAAGTCGCGGGAGGGCTCGCGACACACAGTCGACGAGCCTTTTTTATTTCTGGGGGATCCGACGCCCGTGCCAGGGCCCCCCGCAGTTGGAGCCAGGACGTTATGGAGCATCTGTCGTACACGGTCTCGTCCGAGTCGGTCTCGGAAGGTCATCCCGACAAGGTCTGCGACTACATCGCGGATTCGGTCCTCGACGCCTACATCGCGCAGGATCCCGACAGCCATGTGGCCTGCGAGGTGATGTGCAAGAACAATTTCGTGATTCTGGGCGGCGAGATCACGTCGAAAGGCAAGGTCCACTACGAAGACCTCGTCCGGGACGCGATCCGGGAGATCGGGTACACCGACGAGACCGAGCCTTTCTGTTCGGACACCGTGCACCTGCTGATCGGCATCAGTAAACAGGCGGCCGAAATCGATCAGGGCGTCAGCATCACCAAGAACAAGGACGGTGAGCAGGGCGCCGGCGACCAGGGCATGATGTATGGGTACGCCACCGACGAAACGCCCGAGTTGATGCCGATGCCGGTGCACCTGGCGCATCTGCTGACTCGCGGGCTTGCCGAGGATCGGAAGTCCGGCAACTACACGTGGCTGCGGCCCGATGCCAAGTCGCAGGTGTCGGTGGTCTATGGCGGGGACGGCACGCCGATTCGCGTCTCGCACGTCCTCGTGTCGACGCAGCACGCACCGGGCATCACCCAGGACAGCATCCGACAGTACGTCGAGACGACGCTCGCGCCGCGCGTGCTGGGTTCGTGGTTCAACAAGGACGTGCGGGTGCTCGTGAATCCAACGGGCAGTTTCGTGCAGGGTGGACCGTCGGCTGACTGCGGAGTGACAGGCCGCAAGATCATCGTGGACTCGTATGGAGGCGTGGGCCGGCACGGAGGCGGCGCGTTCAGCGGGAAGGATCCGTCCAAGGTCGATCGGACGGGCGCCTACTTCTGCCGTTTCGTCGCACGCCAGATCGTCAAGCAGGGGTTGGCGAAGCGGGCCGAAATCCAGGTGGCGTACGCCATCGGGATGGCGCAACCCATCTCCATCAAGGTCGACACGTTCAACACCGGAGACGAAACGGCCGCGGTTGAACTGGTGAAGACGTTCGACTTCAGGCCGAGGGCGATCATCGATCGGCTGAATCTGCTGCGCCCCATCTACCGCCAGACCACCAATTACGGGCACTTCGGCAAGCCGGGGCTGCCCTGGGAGGCCTAAATCGGCAGCCGGTGACCGCGGTGTGCTAGTGTCCCGTCCCAGTGGTTCGTTGCCGAAGTCCCGGAGCGCGGCGCCCGACTGGCAAGGCGCGACGACCGAGCATACCGGGAGTATGTGACGGAGGAGTAACGCCGCCAGGCCGGGGCCCCCAACGCGGCACCCGCGTTGGGGTGGGAGACGGGATGCCCCGCCCGGGAATTGGGCGACAGACTACTGGGACGGGACACTCGCCGGTCATCGGCCTTCGATCAGCTCCTGCCACATCGCCACCACCTCGTGGCGCAACATGTCGGTCAGGGCCGAATACTGGCGGTCACCGCCCGCTCCACTCGCAACGTTGGGCTGTACGGGGTCTCCGAAACGCAGGGCTGTTCGAGTCCCGACCCAGGGCAGCAAAGCCCGCCAGCGGAAACGGCCCCCTCTGGGCCAGATTTCAAACATACCGTGGATCGCGACCGGCACGATCGGTACTCCCAGCTGCTCTGACAGGATGGCGGCGCCTTTCTTGAACGTGCGTGGCGTGCCATCCGGCGATCGTTCGCCCTCGGGGAAGAGCACCAAGACCTTGTCGTGGCGCAGGCCGAATGCACCTGCCCGCATGGCGCGCACCAGGTTCGCGTCGGCGTCCACGGGTACGATGTTCATCAGCCGGGCGAATGCGGCCGTGAGCGGCGTGGCGAAGTACTCGCTGGCGCCGACGAAGAACAGACGGCGGAACACACGGTAGGGCAGCGGGGCCACCAGCAGCAGCGCGTCGAGATAGCACTGATGGTTAGGGCTCAGCAGGTAGGCTCCCTTCGTGGGGATGTTCTCGCGGCCCGTCACCCGGAATCCCAGCAGCAGCCAGGCGATCGCATAGGCGATCTTCACGACGACGAATGCCAGCGGGGCGAACAGGGGCTTCGGAACGAGGATGGACCTGAGGACCGAATCGGCAAGATCGCCCGTCAGAATCTGCCGCCACGGATCGGCCGTGGCGACGCTCGCTCCAGCAGGCGCCTCGCCGGCCGGGCGGGTCGTTTTCACCAGTTCGCGCACCGTGTAGATACGCTGGGCGGCATCCTCGGGCACGCGTGCGCCGCACATCTGCTCCAGTCGCGCGAGCAATTCCACCCGTTCCATCGAATCGAGTCCCAGATCCAGTTCGAGATTGGCATCGGGCGTGACGGCCGCACCAGGCTTTACCGCACCGCGGATCACCTCGATCACCCGTTGCACGTGGGGCTCGGCCGCCCACGCCAGATCTTCATCCCGCCATTCGGGCTGGTCGGTTGGTCCAGCGTTGTCGGCGGCTCTGTCGTCGTACAGCCGTTCAATCTCGTGACGCCTCAGCTTGCGCGTCGTCGTGCGCGGCAGCGGGTCGCGCCAGATATCGAAACTGAGCACCCGCTTGTGATGCGGCAATTGCAGCGATAGCCCCTCGATGTCGAATCGGATGATCTCGCGGGTGTTCACGATGCGGCGTTCACGCATCAGTTCGAGGTGTGGCACCACGATCGCATGCAGGCGCTCGGAGGACGGATCGTCGGGCCGCGCCACGCCGATGACGCAGATCTCGGCGATGTACGGCGACTGTGCGTAGACCGCTTCCACATCTTCCGGATAGATGTTCTTGCCCGACGCGAGCACGATCACGTCCTTCTTGCGACCCGTGATGTGGAGGCGTCGGCCAGCGTCGAAGTATCCCAGATCGCCGGTATACAGCCACCCGTCCTGCAGGGTCGCCGCCGTGGCGTCCGGGCGATTGTGGTAGCCGGCCATGACGATCGGTCCCTTGATCAGCACCTCACCGTCCCGATGATCGCGTGTCTGGGTGTCAGCCGGATCGTCGAGCACCCGCACCTCGACGCCGGAAAGCGCCTGTCCCACCGACTCGATGCGGGCATCGCCTGGCCGCGTCATGGTGGCAGCGCCCGAGCATTCGGTCAGGCCATAGGCCTGAACGATGTTGAGCCCCATCCGGTACAGATCGCGGCCAATGCGAGGATCGAAGCGGGATCCACCGGTCACCATGATCCGCATGCGCCCTCCGAGGGCCGCATGTACCGCGCGGAACAGGAATCGGCCCGCATTCACGCCAAGTCGCTGCCGGAGCCAGCCGTTCAGCACCAACAGCGTGCGAAAGATGACGCGCGCAGACCACGAGGAGGCGGCGACGCGTTCCACGACGCGTTGGTGCAGCAGATAGTAGAACTGCGGGACGACGCAGAAAGCGGTAATGTGACGGTCCTGCAGGGCACGCATCATCTCGTTGCTGTTCAGCGTGTCGAGAAACACCACGCGGGCGCCGGTGGTGAAGGGCAGGAGCAGGTTGGCGATCTGGGCCAATGCGTGGAAGAGCGGAAGAATGCCCAGGATGCGGTCGTGTTCGTCGATCGTCACGACCTGGAGCGCGGCGTCTCGTTCGGCCAGGAGGTTCCCGTGTGTCAGCACTACGCCCTTGGGATCGCTGGTGGTGCCGGAGGTGTAGAGGATGACTGCCGGATCCGATCGCGTGGCCGGGCAGGCAGGCGGCGCGGCCCGATCGTTTCCTGGCTGGTCGAGGCTGACAAGGCCGGCGATGGTTCCGGCCATCATCACGATCTGCGGAGCGGGTGTCATGCCTGCCGAGGCTTCCTCCGCCGTCGGCAGATACCGCGCGGTTGTGAACAGGACGCGTGCGCCCGAGTCCTGGAGTACGGTCTTGACCTGGCTGGCCTTGTACGAGGTGTCGAGAGGAACCGCCACGGCGCCCAGGCGGAGGACTCCCAGGTACGTGCTGCACCATCGAGCGTCATTGTCCGCGAGGATGGCGCACCTGGTGCCGGCCTCGTATCCCGCGGCACCAAGCAGGCAGGCTGTGCGCTCAGCGAGCTGACGCACCTCGCGATAGGCATACGTGTCCAGGCCCGTACGCCGGAACACCTCTACCGCGGCCCGTTGAGGGAATCGCTCCGCCGCCGATACAAAGACTTCGAAGACGCTGTTCATGGGGATCCCGGCTGTGCATCATACCAGCAGTCCGGTGTGCGACAGCCTACTGGGACGGGACACTAGCGAAGCTCCGCCTCAAACCGCCGAGCCCTCTCGCGGGCGCCTTCGCCTTCGGCTACGGCGGCCCAAGGGCGATCGGTGCCGGGAGAGGCACGGCTATCCCGTCATTCCCGCGAAGGCGGGAATCCAGGACTGGACCCCCGCCCCGCATCAAGTGCGGGGCAAGCTTATTGTGGGGGTGACGAAAAACCTGCTTCGTTCGGTGAGATGCAGCCTATAGACGATGCCTAGGGTGGTCGCGATCGCGGAGGCGGACCCAGTCGGTGTCGAGCATCGCCCACAACACGTCGTCGTCATGCTGACGGCCCAGCAGGAATGATCGGGGCAGGCGTCCTTCCTCGGTGGCTCCCAGTTTTCGCAACACTCCGTTGGCGCGGCCGTTGTCGGCCATGGCTCGCGCTTCCAGGCGTTTGACGCCCAGCGTGTCGAACACGAATCCCAACAGCAATCGGGCGCCCTTCGGCATGATGCCCGATCCCCAGTACGGACGGCCGAACACGAAACCCCATTCGGCGGTGCGAAACGGCGGCTCCAGCTGGTGCACCTGGAAGATCCCGACCGGCTGGCTCGCCTGCTCCGGGACTACGCCGTAGCACACATACTGGCCGGCCTCGCGTTGCCGGATGGCCCACTGGACAAAGCGCTCGAACGAGGCCACGGAGGTCGGCGGCGGCGGAATGTACCGGCGAACCTGGCGGTCCAGGTACAACAACGTCAGATCGTGGGCGTCCGACACCTGCAGCTCCCGCAGGTATACCCCGTCTCCGTGGAGCACAGGGAGATGACCGCGCCATTCCGCATCAGGGGCTGTCACGCCGGACGGGAGTTCGGTCTCCGGAGTCCGCGTCACCGGGGTTTCGATGCCGTAGGAACGGCCAGGTTTCGACGCCAACCAGTCTTCGCCGGACAACGACCACAGCACCTGTGCGGTCCGTCCCTCTGCACTGGGGGACGATGGACTGATGATGTTTTTCTGCGTGGCGCCGATCTTCCTCAGGATGCCGTTCCCGCGCCCATTCTGCACTGAGGCACGGGCTTCGAGCCGGTGCGATCCAACGTGACGGAAGACAAAGTCCACAACCAGCCGTGCGCAGGTGAGAAACAGCCCGGTGCCCCAGTGCGGCTCGGCCAGCGCAAATCCCCATTCGGCCGTGCTGAAGCCCGGTTCCATGGCGCGCACTTGGATCAGTCCCACCGCGTCGGATGCCCCGTCGGGCACGATGGCGTAGCAGAGGTGCCGACCGATGTGGCGCTCGTGTTGGACCCAGCCGATAAAGCGTTCGAATCCCTTCGCCGTGTCGGGCGGCGTTGAGATGAACCGGGTGACCTCGGGTGCCGTCAGTTGCGCGAAGAGTGCCTGGGCGTCGGCAAGGCGAGGCTCACGCAGCGTCACGCCAGCACTGCGCAGTACAGGCAGTCCTTGTCGCCAGTCGATGCCCACCGTGATCCTTCGCCCTACGGCCAGTTCCCTCCAGCCGGTCTCACCGGCCAGGCGGATTCGAGCGGCTTGCGTTGTGCCTTGTCCCGATACATGCGCCGGTCGGCTGCTGCCATCAAGTCTTCGGCGGTCTGCCCATCATCGGGAAACGTGCTGGCGCCCACGCTGACGGCAAGCGGTACCGTGTGGCCTGGCACTGGTTCGAAGCCCACCGAGTTTACACCGTTTTGCAACTCCAGTCGGCGACGCTCGGCTTGCGCCTGGTCGCAATCGCCCAGCACCACCACGAATTCGTCTCCGGCCAACCGGGCGCACACGTCGTAGACGCGAAGGCCGGCTCGCAGGACCATGGCCACCTCCTTCAACGCCCGGTCGCCGGCTTGGTGGCCGAATTCGTCGTTGATCGGCTTGAACCGGTCCATGTCGAGCACCAGCAGCGAGACGTGGCCGAGATGGCGCTGCGAACGGGCCAATTCCTGGTCGAGTTGCCGGTCGAGGAACCGCCGGTTGGGAAGGCCGGTCAGCACATCGGTCAGTGACTGCTCCTGTGTCTGCTCGAAGACCACGGCGTTGGCAATCACCGGCGCCGCCTGCATGGCGACACGTTCGAACAGCCGCCGGTGGTCGGCGGTGTACACCTCCCGCTCCGTGTGATAGGCGGCCAGGGCGCCAATCTGACGTCCGTCAATGGGCAGCGGCGCCACCAGAACCGAGTGGAGCCGGGCGGCAGCAGGGCCTCCGTTGTGGGAGCTGACAGGCAGGGCCGGCAGCAGCTGGGCCAGGGTCTGGATGCTGCCAGCCGACAATGCTTTGATGCCATCCTGCTGCGGACCGGTGGCGTGGCGGCACAAGTACAGTTCGGATGCTTCGTCGAACAGGTACAGCGCACACGACGAGAACGGCACGGTCGTCACCAATCGCGACGAAATCAGCGCCAAGGTATCCGAGATGCGGAGCGACGCACTGAGAGCTTGGGCCACTTGGTGCAGCATCTGTTCCTCGCGATGCGCACCGGCGATGTCCGTAAACGCCGTAACGGCCGCGTCGGCCCCGTCGCCGGCCTCGACCGCGGTCGACGCCTCGGAATAGGCTCTGCCGCCGTAGAGGGCGTATTCGAGACCGGGCAGGATTTCGATGAACTTCTCGACCAGCGCCGGATCGAGTCCGGCGCCACCGTTCTCGCGCAGGGTCACAATGGCTTCGGCGTAGGTGCGGGCCGGGCGATAGGGCCGCTCCGACAGCATGGAGGTGAAGCAGTCCACCACGGCCAGGATGCGCGCGCCGACAGGAATGTCGTCGCCCTTCAGACCCGACGGGTAGCCACGGCCGTCCCACCGTTCATGGTGCGACAGGATCAGGGGCGTCACCGGGTAGGGGAAAGGCACCGACTTCAGGATCTCGGCCCCTACGCGTGGATGGATCTTCACGCGCTCGAACTCATCGTAGCTGAGCCGGGTCATCTTCGACAGAATGTGCTCGGGAACGGCCAAGTTGCCGATATCGTGCAGCAATCCGGCCGTCTTGACGCCCAGGATTTCGGGTTCTGTCAGTCCGACCGCGCGGGCCAGGCCTTCGGCGTACACCTGGATGCGCTGAAGATGGTCTCGCGAGGTGCTGTCTTTTGCCTCGATGGCCAGCGCCAGAGCCTCGATCGTGGCCAATTGCACGCCGGACAGTGCGCGCACCTGACGTTGCTCCTCGCCGATCCGTTCCGAGTACGCCTGATAGCTGCGGTATGTCAGGTATGCGGGCAAGGAGAAGATCAGGGCCCACCAGTACTGACCGTCGTGCGTCACCTCGAGCACCATCGCGGCCACGGCGGCGCCGGCGAAGTAACTCGGGGCGCTCCACAGGAAGTTCTTCTGCCAGACTGCCAGAGGCGACTCGCCGGTGGACAGAGCAAGCGCCGAGGCGACCAAGGCGGTGTTGAGCAGGAAGTAGACGGTGGCCGCCACGGCCACGGCTCCCAATCCCGTCCACCACGCGGCGGGCGCGTCTGGCAGCACGTACCGATATGCGACACCCGCTGCCGCGACCGTGATCGCGAGCGTCGCCATGCTGAACAGGGTCTGGTGCCACGGATTCCGCTCCCGCACCCGGAAGGTGCACTGACTCCATCCACTGCAGACGGCGATGGGAACTGTCGCCCATGGGCCCAGCAACAACATGGCGGTGAAGTTGACGACGTACGACAGCGACAAGGTCGAACCACTGCGGGTGACGGGCAACGAGATCTTGACGGCCGAGGCGACGGTCGACAACGTGAGCAGGACGAAGAACAACGGTAACTGGCCGGCCGGGAACGCGGCGAGACCCTGTGCCAGGAGCCCGGCGCCGGCCAGCACGGCCGCGCCGACGTAGATCTGCGCGCTCCACGCCTCGCGCCGGAAGTCGCCTTGCGACCTCGAAGTGGGGGCGAAGACGGCGGGAACGACGGCCTCACGCATGATCAACGGCCTCCGGTCGTCACGTGGTCTGACGCAGGAGCTGGTGTGGCGGCATGTCCGATCGGCCAGGGATGATCGCCCAATCTGAGCTTGGCGACAGACACCAGATCCCGGACAGTCCGGCCGTCGTACGGTTCGCAGGCGAAGGCCACCTGCAGCGGCGACGGACCGTGGATGGACGCCGCCACCGCGTGGGGCAGGGCCGCGCTAATGCGGTCGACGATCAGCTGGCCGGCACCGGGGTCGCAGTCGGGCATCAAGACGATCAACTCATCGTGCTGTGGCCGGAAGATCAAGTCGGCGATGCGGGTGGCCTGAGTGACGGCCACCGACGCGTGGGCCATGATGTCTCCGTCCTCGGGGGCGCGGACGTACAGAACGCCCAGCGCACGACCCGATGTCGCATGCCAGAACGAGTCCTTTTCGAGAAGGACAGCAAGGGCGTGCTCGTGCGACGGATGTACCGCCGAGGTGTCGAGGTGCGTCTCGGCGTCTCGCTGCGCCAGAGCCCGCCCAAAGGCTTCCGCCATCGGGCCGCTGACCAGTTCAATGGCCTGACGCTGGTCGTCGGTGAACGCGTGGTCCTGAATCGAATACAGGGTGACGGCGCCGATCGCACCCGACTCCAGGACCAGCGGGACGCTCAGCACGCTCCGAAACTGGGGATTCAGGCCGACGAGCAGCCCTGGCACGTCGAGCGCCGGGTCGGCGTTGATGACCGATCGCCGGTTGGCTGCGACCCAGCCGCTGACCCCATGGCCCAGTCCCATGCGCGCACCAGACATCAGCGCTTCACCAAACCCCGAGGCATAGGCGACCACGACCGCGTCGGTCGCGTCCTCCCGCCGGAAGAACGCCACCAAGCCGGCCGGAGCCATGCTGCGCAGGGACCTGGTGATCACGTCGCACGTGTCTTCGAGACCGGCGTGCGGTCCGAACCGCGACAGGCGGTCGTAGAGCTTCAGCAGGGTGTCGGTGGCAGACAGGCGCAACTCGATCGGCGCCACCTCGGCGACCGGATCGGGGCGACGCATCTCGCGTGCTGCCTGCGCGAACCGGTCGAGCACCTCGGGCAGCGGTTCGTCGACCGACGCGGCCTCGATCTCGGCCTGGAGGCCCTCGAAGGCCTCCACCACGACCGGATCGTACATGGTCCCCTTACGTTCCTTGACGATGGCCATGGCTTCAGGTGGCGACAGGGCGCGCCGGTACGGGCGGTGCGATCGGAGCGCGTCGTAGCAGTCGACGACCGACAAGATCCGTGCGCCAATCGGGATGGCGTCACCCTTCAGACAATCGGGGTATCCGGTGCCGTCCCAGTTCTCGTGGTGGTGCCGCACGATGGGCACGACCGGGTACGGGAAGTCGACGGCCGACAGCATGTCTGCACCGGCCGGCGCGTGCAGCTTTATGCGATCGTACTCATCAGGCGTGAGCTTGCCTGGCTTGTTCAGGATATGTTCCGGCACCGCCAGTTTGCCCATGTCGTGCAGGAGGGCGGCGGCTTCGATGGCGCGGGTTTCGGCGTCGCCGGTGACGTTGAGCGCCTTGGCAAGCTTGAGTGAGTACGTCTGCACGCGGCAGACATGGCCGTGTGTCACCTGGTCCTTGGCGTCGACGGCCATGGCGAGCGTCTCGACCACCTTGAGATAGAGGCGGTTGAGATCGCCAAGATGCTTGTTCGAGTCCTCCAGGCGGCCCATCGTGGACTTGAACGTGAAATACGACACCACCACCAGAGGCGCGATCGTCAGCAGGCTGAACAGCAGATTCTCGCTGTTCGCCGAGACCATCAGCGCGATCGACGCGCTGCCGAAGTAGTTCAGGGACACCCACAGGAAGTACTTCCGCCAGAGCCCGAAGGGCGACGAACCAGACTCGGTGGCGACGGCCAGCGCGTTCAACACGCTGTTCATGACGAAGTACACAGCGGCCAACGCGAGTGTCGGCAGCACGATCTGGCTGATGGCCGAGTGCCCGAGCGACAGGGGAGGCACGCCGGCCAGGGCGTAGTAGACCCTCGAAGCCACCCAGATGGACAGGGAGGGTTCGCCCAGGTTGAACAGCACGTGCCGCAGATTGCGCCGGCGTCGGAAGAGCGATACCGTCAGCCCATCCAGCGCGACAGCGACCACTGCCGGGGCGCCCCCGAAGCCCATCACCAGGCTGAACAGGAATGTCTCGGAAATGGAGAGTGTGGCGTTCAGCGACGGGACCTTGACGGCAAACCAGCCGCTGGCGGCCACCAGCGCGGCCAGCACGATCCACTGGTAGCTCATCGGCGCCGAGGCCAGCGTCCGTACCGCGTCCACCAGTGCCGCGAGCCCCGCCACGAAGACGAGGCCCACGAACACGTCGTGCAGGCGCTTCCGCTGGCCGGCGCTCATGGTCATGCGCCGCTCGCTGATTGTGTCAGTTGATAATCGGCGATCTTGCGGTAGAGGGTTTCGCGGCTGATCTTCAGCACGCCGGCAGCTCGCTTCTTGTTCCAACTCAGGGCACCGAGCACGCGGCGGATATGGTCGCGCTCGACGTCGCGCATCGGCACCAGCACGGAAGCTTCCGGACCGGCCACGGCCGTGCGCACCGGGTGCAGGAACTGCAAGTCCTTTGCGTGCACCAAGCCGTCTTGCGCCGACAACACCGCGCGGGCAACGGTGGTCTCGAGTTCGCGGATGTTGCCTGGCCACGGATACGCGATCATCACGTCGATGGCATCTGGCGCGAGCCGGCGCGCATCAAGTGGCAAGCCATGCACCGCGCAGTATCGGGCGAGGAACCGCTCGGCCAGCACGGGGATATCGATGGGTCGCTCCCGCAAGGCAGGCAGCCGGATGGTGAACGCGTTGATGCGATAGTACAGGTCTTCGCGGAAGGCATTCTCCCCGACCAGCGATTCCAGCGGCCTGTTGGTCGCGCAGATCAGGCGGAAGTCCACGTCGATCCGGTGCCGGCCTCCCAGGCGCTCGACGCACCGTTCCTCGACGACGCGCAACAGCTTGCCCTGGGCCAGCGGCGACAACTCGCCGACCTCGTCGAGAAACAGCGTGCCTTGGTTGGCCAACTCGATGCGTCCGGGTTTTCGCTCGTACGCGCCTGCGAAGGCTCCCCGTTCATATCCGAACACTTCCGATTCGAACAGCGAATCGGGCAGGGCGGCGCAGTTGACGGCCTGAAACGTCTCTTGCTGGCGTCTGCTGAGCTCGTGAATGATGCGAGCGACCACTTCCTTGCCAGAGCCGGTCGGACCGAGCACGAGCACCGACAGATCGGTCTTGGCGACGGTTCGGATCGACTCCAAGAGGAGCAGCATCTTCTCGTCCCGGCCGATCATCTCGCGGAAGCGCTGCACCGACAGGGATCGATCTTCGTGGGATTCACCCGGCTTGTCGGCCAGGAACTCCTCGAGCAGCCGTATCATGTCCGGATCGGCCGGCACGACGGCCTGGAACGTCTCGGGCTGGTTCTGGTGGGTCCGGACCAGACCCGAGTTCACCAACTCGCGTAGGCAGTTGTCCACATCGACGCGAATGCGGCCGAACACCTGCATCAGCATGTCGTGTTCGAAGGCGTCGTGCGGCTTCGAACACAGGTAGCGCAGCAGGCCGGCCCGCAACGGTGACTGCACCAGTGCCTTGAAACGGGCACGGGTCTGTGCCGACACACGGCCGGTATCGATGGCGGTGACGGGTCCTGAAAGTCCGGTGGAAATGGCTCGATTTAGCATGGCAGCACTTCACTCTCCGCCATGTGTATGTCAAGAGACGTGCCAGACGTCCCGTACTGAGACAGAGTGCGCCAAAGTGCGTCATTTCGCGGAAATCATGGGCACCGGCCGCTGGAGGACCTACGCGAACTGAGGCTGAACTCGGCCGGGAAGCTCCAGAAAGTGTAAGAACGCGAGACAGACTCGTGCGCGGGTTGTCTGGCTTCTGGGCATCGTGTGCGGGCGCACCGAAGCGTGTGCGCTTTCCATCCACGCGCCCAGAAATGGCAGGCTTGGTAACATCAGGGCTCGGTCGGGTAGAATTCTTCGATGAACGTCCGCACCATCATCGAGCCATTCCGCATCAAGTCGGTCGAGTCGGTCAAGTTCACGACGCGAGAAGATCGTGTGGCGGCGCTTCACGATGCCGGCTACAACGTGTTTCGGCTCCGAGCCGATGACGTGCTGATCGACCTGCTCACGGATTCGGGCACCGGGGCCATGTCGGCCATGCAGTGGAGCGCCATCATGCAGGCGGACGAATCCTACGCCGGCAGCCGCTCGTTCTACCGGTTTGAGCACGTGGTGCGTGATCTGACGGGATTCCGGTACATCATTCCGACGCACCAGGGCCGGGCTGCCGAACGCATTCTGTTCCATACCGTGCTGCAGCCCGGTCACATCGTACCGAAC
>CAYHRK010000031.1:0-23264 GCA_964358795.1 uncultured Vicinamibacterales bacterium | reverse complement strand
CGACGCGACGAACGAACGTGAACCGAGGCTGTCCTCGGTGAATGCCTGCGCATACGGACCGGCAATCCAGGCGCCAACCGGCGCCGTAAACCCATGTTTCGGCAGGCTCTGTACCTGCGAGGGGAGTCTGGAGCGGGCGAGACGGCGCAAGAGGTGTTTGGCCTCCATCCGCGGCATCTTCGTGGCGGTCGGCACCCGGAAGCCGAATTCCACCACCCGCCGATCCAGCAACGGGCAGCGGATCTCTAGCCCGTGCAGCATGCTCATCCGATCGACCTTCACGAGCACGTCGTTCGGCAGGTAGACCTTCAGATCGGCGTACTGTGCCCGTTGCACCGCGCTGGCCGACGTGCAGCGCCGGTACGGGTCGGTGACGGCTGCAAACACCGCGCTGTCGTGCCCATCACGCCGGCCAGGCAGACCGAGCAGACGGCCGACCTGGTGTGGTTTCGCGAAGCACAGATCCGAGTAGTACGCCGCGGCAGCGTCGGTGCCGAGGTTGGAAAGCACGTGGCCAAGCCTCAGCGGCCGAGGCAGCGATCTCGATGTCGGCCAGTGGCGCCCCAGCCACTTCATCATCGCCCTGCCAGGGGCCCCAGGCACAAGCCGGCGCGCCTGCGCCTCCAGGGCATGGGGCACGTAGCGAAAATCGTAGCCGCCGAACACCTCGTCTCCGCCATCGCCGCTGAGCGCCACGGTGACGTGCCGCCGCGCCATCGCCGACACATAGTACGTGGGGATGGCCGACGAATCGGCAAACGGCTGGTCGAACGCCTGAACAATCGGATCGAACACTTCGTCGAGCGTGGGCGTCACCAGTTCGGTATGGTGATGGGTGCCGAAGCGTTCGGCCGTCAGCCCGGCCGCGTCGAGTTCGTTGTGCTCCGGGTCGCCGAAACCGACGGTCGTCGTGTTGACCGGATCGGACAGCGCTTCCGACATGTAGGACACGACCAGTCCCGAGTCGAGCCCGCCAGACAGGAACGCGCCCAGCGGAACCTCGCTCTCCAGCCGTTCGCGCACCACGGTTTTCAGGAGCGCGTCGAGTTCAACTTCCAGCGCGGCGGCGTTCCTGGAATCATCATCGAATCGTGTCACGTCCCAGTACGGCCGGGTCTCCACGCGGCCGTTCGCGATGCGCAAGACATGGCCAGGTTCGAGCACGCGCACGTGACGGTAGATGGTCCTGGGTGCAATGAAGTACCCCAGCGCCAGGTAGCCTTCCAGTCCCTCCCAATCGAGTTGGCCGTCCCACAGGGGGCTTCGGGCCATGGCTTTGATTTCGCTGGCGAAATGGAAGACGCCCTTGAAGGTCGCATAGTAAAACGGCTTCTTCCCAAGCCTGTCGCGCGCCGCGAACAGCTCGCCCAGTCGCTGGTCGTAGATCGCAAAGGCGAACATCCCTTCAAGTCGATCGACACACGCCTGGCCGAACTCCTCGTACGCATGAAGAATGGCTTCGGTGTCCGAGTTGGTCCGGAACCGGTGGCCTCGGCTCTCGAGGTCGGCCCGCAAGGACTTGTGGTTGTAGATCTCGCCATTGAAGACGATCCAGCGCGACTGGTCCTCGTTCGCGATCGGCTGATGACCCCGGGCCACGTCGATGATGGCCAGGCGGCGATGACCCAGTGCGGCGCGGTGGTCCGAGAACACACCCTGGCCGTCGGGACCCCGGTGGCTGATGGCCGCTGCCATGTCCGGCAGCGCCGTCCGCACCTCAGGCTCCAGGTCGCCAGATACGCCGAAGACTCCACAAATCCCGCACATGTCAGTGGTCACCGCGGCGGCCTTCATAAGCCGCCAAGTAGTTCCGAATCAATCGGTCGAACGAAAACCGTTCAACCACCCGGCTGCGACCCGCCGCACCAAGAGCCTGCCGCCGGCCGGCATCCTGGTGCAGAGCCAGGATCGTCTCCGCCACCGCGCCTGGATCGCGGGCCGGCACCAGCAATCCGGAGGTGCCGTGCACGATCACTTCCGGCGTGCCGCCCACGCGCGTGGCCACCACCGCCCGCGACGCCGCCATGGCCTCCAGCAGGGTCAGCGACACGCCCTCGCTGGTCGACGTGTTGACGTAGACGTCAAAGGCGGCCATCAGCGCACGCGCATCCGATCGAAACCCGGCCCACGTGATACATGAGGCGACGCCCAGCCGGACGGCCAACTCCTCGAGCCGTTGGCGCTCTGGACCATCACCGACGAGTACGAGCCGTGCCTCAGGCACGTGAGCCACGATGGTCGAGAACGCCTGAACGATCACCTCGAGGCCCTTCACCGGGTCCAGTCGCGCCACGGTGCCGACCAGGAAGGCGTCAGCCGGCACGCCAAGTTCACGTCGAGCCGCCTGGCACGCCGACCCGTCAGTCTCCGGACCCGGTTCGATGCCGTTGTGAATCACATCGATGCGCGACGGCGGAAAGCCCTCGGCGATCATATGTCGACGCAGGTCGTCGGACACCGCCACCACCGAATCGGGCCACCAACCGATCACGCGATTGGCCCAGATACGCTTCGCCTTCGGCGGATCGTCAGACAGCCGGCCATGTTCGGTGAAGACGATTCGCAGGCTGGGCCGCCGCATCCCGGCGAAGCTGCCGTAGACGAATGGCGAGTACTGATGGCAGTGCACGACGCTGGCTCCCTGTGCCGTGGCCAGCTCTGCGATCTGCAGCCCAAGCGCGGGATGGAAACCCGGGCGGCGCCCCAACACGGCCACGGGAATTCCCGCGGCGCGCAACTGGGGGGCCCAGGCGCCTGCCTGGTCGAGACAGCACACCGACGTGGGCACGTCCGCGTTCATCCGTCGGCTGATGTCAATCACCAGTCGCTCGGTGCCTCCGGGCTCCAGGCTCAACACGACGTGCATCACGCGAAGCTCGCGGCTCATCGCTGTGGCTCCCACGGGGTTTGCACCAACGGGGACGTGATGCCGGGAACGTCGACGCGAGTCTGTCGATAGGCGCCCGAAAACAGCGGGACAGTATCGCGTCCCACCAGGGCTGCGGCCGGAGCCCGCCAGGTGCTGACAACGGCAGCGGGCACCGTTTGGGCCACCGCCTTGGCCGACACGCGATCCAGGGAAGCCACCAGGGCAAACGTGAGCCACGTCAGGTCGTTGAGCGCCAGCGCGATGAAGGCGCCGCCGACAAGGAAACCCACCATCGACACGATCAACGCGTTCGCCATGGTGAAGTAGAAGCGCTGGTCGGCGGGCGACAGGGCGTCATGCCTGGACCGGGCGCGGATCCGCAGACACGCGAAGAACGCGTAGCCGAACAGCCCCGCCCAGACAAGCGCGCCCGCGTAGCCTGTTTCGGCAAGCACCTGGAAGTGGCTGCTGTGCACCGATCGCTTCGAGCCATATCGTCCGCCGGAGTAGTCGTACCGGTCGTACGCCGCCTCGTAGTTGCGGAGCCCGACTCCGGCGGGGTTGTCGCGCACCATGTCGACGGCCACGTGCCAGAAGTGCAGGCGGCTCATCGCGGATTCCTCTCCGACGTCCTCGTAGGTCTGGATGGTCTCGAGCCGACTCAGGTAGCCTTTCGGGATGGGCACCACGAGGTATGCCAGGACCCCAACGGCCAGGACCGCCCCGACGGCCCGGAACCGACGCCGCTGCAACGCGGCAAACACCACGACACCGGCCAGAATCGCGAGAAACCCCGCTCTCGAGAACGTGCTGACGATGGCATAGGCACTGGGCACGACGGAGAAGTAGAGCAGCCATCGCAACCATCGACGTTCTGTGTTCTGGCCCGCCGCCACCATAAAGAACAGGATCATGACAATGGCGAGCGCGTAGCCGTTGTTGTCGATGAACGCGCCGCCCAGTCCTTGATCGTAGCGGACGCCGCCACCGAGCATGGAGGCGATTCCGGCCTTGGTCGAATGGAATCCCAGCGAGCCGGCTGTCACCAGCAACACGACCGCGTAGCGCGAGGTGGTGGAGATCAAACTCACGGCCACCGTGCAGACCAGCAGCAGACGCCAGAGATAATCCAGCCACACCCAACCGGCCGACGGGTCAAACGCATATCGCTGTGCCGCCAGGGCCGTGATGAAGAAGAGCAGCATCCCGATCGTCAGCGGATGCGTCAGATTCGGGAGCGCCTCGTTCGCCAGCCGTTGCCTCCACGAATGCGTCGGCTGACCGGACACCAGCCAGCCCAACGGAATGACGACGAGCAGGCTGAGCACCAGCGACAGCCTGAGGCCTGTGATGTCGACCCACAGCCACTCCTGGGGACGGAACATCGCGAACCACAGATAGACCAGCAGGGCCGCGTACCGGCTCACCAGCGCGGCCGCGAGACCCGGAATCAGGACGATTAGGACCAGGAGCGTTCGCAGCATTCAGTCCCTGTCCTCTCGCCCTGAGTGCCCCGCCGTGTCGTGGATGGCCGCGACTTTGGCCGCCGTGTGATCCCACGTGAAGCTGCGCAGCACGCGTGCCCGTCCGGCTCGGCCAAGCTCGAGTCGCTTCGCCGGACTTGTCGCAAGGTCGCCCATCACGGCGGCCAACTCGGACGCATCGGTGCCGCCGACCAGCAGGCCGGTGCGCCCGTCGTCGATCGCTTCCGGGACCCCTCCGCTTCTGCCGCCAATCGCCGGTCTCTCGCTCGACGCCGCTTCCAGAAACACGATGCCGAAGCCCTCGATGTCTTCGCCATCCTGACGGTTGGGCATCAGAAACACGTCGCACGCCGCGTAGTAGTTCGGCAGCAGGTGATCCGGAATCACGCCGGTCATGATGACGCGGTCGGCCAGTCGGTGTTCGACGATCAGACGCTCGAGCCGGGCGCGTTCGTCGCCATCGCCGGCGATCGCGTATCGCAACCCCGGATGCGAGTCTTTCAGAGCCGCCATGGCCGCAATGGCGAGATCGTGTCCCTTGCGCCGCTGCAGGCGCCCCACCGACAGCATCAGCGTGTCTCCGCCGCGAAGCAACGCGGCTCGGATGTCCCGTCCGTCAACGTCAGGATGGAATCGGGTCGGGTCCACCCCCGGATGCGCGACGTGCACGTGCGCATCTGGCAGTCCGAGGCCCAACAGCAGCTTCCTGGTGCTGTGACTGTTGGCGATGACGGCGGCTGCTGATCGGTAGACGCGGGTCATCACGTGCGTCAATTCGCGAGACGTCATCGCGGAGGCGACATCTTCACCATGACTCCAACAAATGTAGCGCGGTCCCCACAAACCGTGGCTGATCCACGCCGCGATGCCCTCGGGCAACGCCCGTCCGCAGTGCACGATCGTCCGCTGCAGGCTGCTCATCCGGCCGATCAGCCATGCGACCCTCAGGTGATGGCTGTCGCCCGCCAGGCTGGTCACTCCCCAACGCCGGGTGGCGATGCGACGCCGCACCACGCGCAGCGACCCCTGGGGCCCGGCCGGCAGGCCAGGACTGGCGTGCTCGTCGGTCAACACGGCTACCGACCGCCCTGCCAGCCGGCGGTAAACCTCGTAGAGCAGCACGGCGCTTCCGCCTATGGCTGGAGGAAACAGCTCGTTCACAACGAGGATGTCTGGACTGGTCGAGTCGCCGAACGTCTGGGCAGCCCACGACAGGTCGCGGCCGGCGGTCTCGACGGCAGATCGGGGCCAAGGCATGCCAGGGACGTAGCAAGACGCTCGCCAGGCCCCTCCTGCCGGATCCGGGAGCTGTGTCCGATGTTGGCTCGCAACTTGTATCGGTTTCGATCGCATGGGTAGACGTCTGCTCGCGGCAGCCAAGGACTTAGCCTACTGGGCGGCCACGCTGGCCGTGATGCCGGCGCTCGCGTCGTTTTTAGTGCGCGGATGGATCGTGGGTCCGGATCGTGCACTCGAAGGCTCCAGCCAGATGCTGTCGCTCGTGCCGGGGTTGCTGGGCCAGTACCTGAGACGTGCGTTTTTCGCGAGGGCGCTGGATCGCTGTCATCCGTCGGTCACGATCGAGTTCGGCGTGTTGTTCTCCAAGGTCGGGGCCCGCATCGACGAGCAGGTGTACATCGGTCCGCGCTGCCACCTGGGGTTGGTGCACATCGAAGCAGACGTGCTCATCGGACCGGGCGTACACGTGCCGAGCGGACGATCGACGCACGGAACGGCCGACCCGACTCGCCCGATTCGCGAGCAGGCTGGCACCAGGACCGTCGTGACCATCGGCCGGGGCTCGTGGATTGGCAGTTCGGCCGTGGTGATGGCCGACGTCGGCTGCGACACGGTGGTGGGCGCCGGATCGGTGGTGACGCATCCTCTGCCGGACCGAGTCGTGGCCGTCGGAGGGGCCGCACGGGTGATCCGGTCGCGCGACCTGGTCGGCCAGGCATCGGCCCAGGCGGGAGAGGGCTGTTGAAGACGGCCGCTCAGGATGGAAATGGCAGGACCGAGGCCAGAGGGGCGGGGCCGGGCCACATTCCCGGCGCTTGATGGAATGGGGTGGTGACGTGTCCGCATCGCGGCCAAGAGTGCTCGCCGTGTCGAGCCAGATTCCGTGGCCCCTGGATCGGGGCGGACACATCCGCACGTACCACATGTTGAAGGGACTCAGTCGGTCCTTTGATGTGAGCCTCATCGCCGGCGACCATCCGGATGCGGCGACCGCGGTCGACGAGCTCGCCGACGCCGGGGTCAGATGCCTTCCTGTCAGGCTCGAGTCTCGGACCGCGATCGCGGAACTGGCCAGAGCCGCGCGATCCGCGCTGGCGAACGAACCCTACGTGCTCTTCGGGCGGCACGATCGCCGGCAGATGCGGGACGAGATCGGCCGGCACGCCGCCGCGGAAGCGTTCGATCTGCTCTACCTCGATCACCTCGATTCGATGGTCTTCGCCAATCTCGCTCGGAGCCGGCCGATTGTGGTCGATATGCACAACGTGTGTTCCGTTCTGTTGCGGCGGCGGGCAGCGGAGGAACGACGCGGCGTCACGCGCGCCTACCTGCGCCGGGAATCGTCGCTGCTGGCGGCCATGGAACAGCGCGCAGCCCGTACGACGTCCGCCGTGTTCGCCGTCTCGGAGCAGGAACGCCGGCACTTCGCGGCACTCGGCGCCAGGCAAACGTTCCTTGTTCCGAACGGCGTCGATTGCGCAGCGTACGTCTCAGCGGACCGCGCCCCGGATCGCCGCGCTCCGCTCATCGTCTTTGTCGGGACGATGTCCTGGATGCCGAACGCGAGCGCGGCCGCCTACCTCTGCAGGGACTTCCTTCCGGCCGTCAGGCGCCAGATCCCGGACGCCCGGGTCCGAATCATCGGCCGCGATCCGACGGCGGACCTGCTGGCCCTGGCGCACCATCCGGGCGTCGAGGTCGTCGGACGTGTACCGGACGTCAGACCTCATCTGAACGAAGCGTCGCTGCTGGCCGTGCCACTGGATGCCGGGGGCGGCACGCGGTTGAAGATCATCGAGGCGTTTGCCGCCGGGCTGCCGGTCGTCAGCACCGCTGTCGGAAGCGAAGGCATCGACGCCAGTGATGGCGAGCACCTGCTGGTCGCCGAGCGGGACCAGTTCCCGGATACGGTTGTCCGGTTGCTCTCCGATGCCGATCTTGCCGGACGGCTCGCTCACAACGCAAAGCAGCTCGCCTTGTCCCGCTACGACTGGAACATCATCGGGCAGGACGCCGCCCGGGCGATGTGGTCGACGCTGCCCGGCGCGTGAGAAGCCAGGCGGTCACTCTACCCGAAGGACAGCCACAATATGATGGCCGACCCAATCGCCGCTGCCGCGCCGGCGATCCACTTCGCCCGATTGAAGGCCCGCCGGCGCTGCGGGACGAAGGTCGAAGGCGCGCCGAACGGATAGCCCGTGCCCGCGCCGGGCGTGGGAGCCGAGGCGGTCGGATGGCTGGAGAACCACGCCATCCGAAATCCGTTGCCAAGCAATATCACCATGGGACGCGCTAGTGTCCGGGTGGCCATGCCCGTCAGCGTCGCGGTGGAGGATCGGAAGAAAAACGCGGCACGTTCGCGGAACGTCTCGCGTTCGTGCTCGCCGGCCGCATGCAGTGACGCCTGAAGCAGGACCTCGCACTTCCGCATGTCCTGGGCCGCCCACGTCTCGGTCGGGTATTCGAGCAGCTCCGGCCTGTCGAGGAAGGGGTACTCATGAACGGCCATCCACCTGGCGTAATTCAGCAAGCTCTCGCGGGCATACGCGTGCATGAATCCATGCGTCCCCCGATCGGCGGCGTCGTTCAGATATCGCCCGAGCACCTGCAGGAAAATCGTGTACGACCAGCGCTCCTCGGCATTCAGTAACGACCGCCCGGCGACGTCGTCCTTCGGGTGTATGCAGCGGCGGATCAGTTGCTCTGCCTTGTCGAGGTACAGGGCATACCCGCTCATCCGGTAGCCATCGAGCAGTGTCGCAATGGAGTTCGCGGCGCCTCGTCCAGGGCCGTGGTACTCGAGGGATCGTGTCGCGCTGGCCAAGCCTGTGTCCCCGCGATCGAGCCAGCGAAACGGGGACCGCGTGCCATCCTCGATCTGCAGCACCCAGTCGGCCAACTGGATGACGGCGTCGCGCGACCTGGGATCGCCGGTCAGGAAATGGTGCAGCACGAACCCGGCCGTGTAGGTGTGTTCGCAGCTGGGACCTCCGCCCGTGGCGCCAGGCGCTCTCGGGTAGGAGCGGTGCGTCGACCGGCCCGCTTCGGTGTAGTGGCTGGTGTGCCAGAAGGCGCCACCGCTATACGCGGCCTTGTCCCGCGCCGTGTGATAGAGGTCGATATCGACGGCGTGCGCCGCCAACTCGATCATCTGCGTCCACCACCGGACATCCCCACTCCGGAAGAACTGAATCGCGAACCCGGCAATGGCGTCGTATTGGTTGTTGTAGTGCGACACAAGGGACGGTTTCACAACGGGTTGTGAAACCGGCTGTACTGAAAGGCGATCCGAGCCGAGAGCGGCCTCGTGGTCGGCGTAGATGTCGCCGAAGTGGCGCCAGCCATACTCGTCGATGCGTTCACGCTTCGCGACAAAGCCGTCGGCGCCCATACCGGCACGAACCAGTGCCACGTACGCGGTTGATGGATCGGCGGCTTCGGGAACCAAGTGGCCAACCGCGGCGCTCTCGGCATACCACGACGGCTCCGCGCGAATCACCAGCGGGGTACGGCACCAATCCAGGGGAATGTCGCTGACCGGATCGCGGCCAAACGCCAGTGCCAGTTCGTGGGTCTTCTGTTCTCCTCCCTGCAGTTCGTGTGCGTCGGGAAACTGGCGCGGCCACAGGCCGACGGTGATGGCCGTCCCGCGCACCTCGATCGAACGCGGAAAGTTCTGCCAGAAGTCCCGTGTCGTGGCGGCCATCTCGACACCACCGCCAGCCACCAGGACGACGGGTGTGGCACGCAGGCCGGCTTCACGTCGTTCTCCCGCCCGAAGACGGAAACCTCTCAGTTGCATCGGTACCCGACCGTGCCTGTTGACGTGTACCGGACTGTTCCACTGCTCGCCCCCGCTCGATTCCTGGTACACCTCGAACGGAGCGGCGCACGGTACCAGTGGGCTGTCGCGGTCCAGGGAATACTGCACCGCGGCATCGCCGCAACCCGGCACCGAAAACTCGATGGCCAGCTCGCGAAGCAGCGCCGAGCCCTGGTCCCCCAGCTCCCAGAAGTTCCCGGGATGTGTGGCTGGATGCGGGTTCCTAATCGTGAGACCCATGCGGACCACTGGCAGTCCTGCAAAGAAATGAGCCCGCGCGTCACACTCGAGCCAGCGATCGCGGGCGCCGCACGAAATCCGGCCTTGCCAGCGAATCGTCGCGCGCAGGGGACCGCGTTCCTCTACGTCGATTGTGTCGATCGCGAGCGCGCACGCTTCGCCATTGGCAGATTCAACGCGCAAACCGCTCCGACCGCTGTCGATGAGGTTCAGGCCATCGGCGTCGTTCACGCTCTCGAACGGGAACGAGCCGCCAGTTCGGCAGACGAACCGGGCGGCACCCGTGTCGACGATCAGGGAGCCGTCGCGTTCGACGACCGAGACCTGGCGGGCGGTTCCACCGCCATCCGTCGGTGCGCCATTGGCAATCCAACAGACGGTTGGGCCGCCAGGCCGGTCGACGACGCTATCGATCAGGATCCACCTGACCGACCCATCCGACCACCGATCGAGCACGCGTGACTGAATCGGTTGGGCTCGACCCTCGGCGTTCAGGAAAGCCAGGTCGGTGGGGTTGGCAACGACACCTCGAGGAAACGGCAGCCCGAAGGTGACCGGTTCGCCACGACGCAGACCAGGTGCGTCCGCACACGAAGAGACGACGTCAAGTCGTATTCGTTCCACGAAATCTTCGCCGCATCCGGCTCGCGACCCGGCAGATCTTCAGGGCAGAAACCTGACGACGCTGGGTCCAAGTGCGTTGGCCAGGCCGAGCGGCAACCGCTGCCACAGGGAGATGGCGCCATGGAACCGGCTGTTGTTCGGGCTTCGATCCGGCAGTTGCTGACGCGAGAGTAGCACGTATTCCCATGCGATCGGTCCGGACGTGGCTCCCCATTGTTCCTTGAACTTGTAGGTGCCTTCGCCGGGCGTCGATCGGCCGAAATCAAGCACGCCGACGCCATCGGCGATCGCCTGCTGCACGATGCGCCAGTAGAGCAACATGTTGGGACACATCGCGCGGTACGATCGGAGCGACGCAGCCGAGGGCACCTCGAGCGAGTCTCGGTAGCCAAACGTCACCGCACCGGCGACGGGTGTCTGGCCATGCCGCACCAGGAACACCCGGCTGTGCTGCGGGAAGCGGCGGAAGATCTCGGCGAACCACCGGTGGGGATATACCGGCGTACCCAGGTCGCGCATGTTCTGCGCAAAGACCGCGTAGAACTGCGGCAGCAGTTCCGCTCCCCCCACCTCACTGGTCAGCTCGCTTTTCTCCGCCTTACGAATCTGATTCCGTACCTTGCGGTCCAGTCCCTCCCACGCCTGATCGGCGTCGCCAGAGACATTCAGCTTCATCGTCACTCGGTGGCGTTTCAGCGGAAGGTCGCCGAACTTCGGCGTCTGGTGCCGCAGCTCGACGTGAGAAAGTCCGTACCACGCGGCACGGTCGGTGGCCTCCACAATCAGCGCGCGCGCCGACTCGTCGTCGTCGGCCAGCACGCCCCCGTAGTTCACAAACGGCAGTGACACCATGAAGCGGCCGAACATCCAGTTGTCGAACACGACCAGAGGCAGGACGCCGACCAGTCGGCCGCCCGTCCGGCGGGCGGCCAGGTACTGCGTCCGGTGGCCGAAGGCTGTTTCGTACACCTGGCGCCAGGCCCAGAGGTGGTTGCCTGTGGCCTCGGGATGCTTTTCGACGTAGGCATCCCACTCTGCGGAGGTGACGTCTGCCGATACCGATACCTGTCCGATCGTCTCTACCATGCGTGCGCACCTGCAGCCGAATGGACCCGGGACCCCCGCTGGGCTGCCGCCAGCGGCTCGGGTGCGAGTGCGAGAGGCGGCAGCCCCGCAACAGCCGGCGTCGCGATGCTGAGCGGACCGAACGTGAAGTCCCGCAAGAGCACCTGCAGCCGCGATTCGGTCCGGTCGAGATTGACATAGTGCCGAAACCGGCTCAGAGAACTGCCGGCCTGCCGCGGTTGTCGCGGGTCGATTTCCCATGGGTGCAGATACACCACGGCGGGCTGTCGCTCGCGAAGATTCAAATCGAGCACCGCGTTCCTGGTGAACGCGTAGGGATACAGCCGGAAGTACCCGCCGCCGGCCACCGGCACCGTGAACCCGCCCCATCGGACCGTCGATGGCGGAATCTCCAACAGGCTTCCCGACGGTGTCGACCGTTGGTGGGCGTGTCGAGGGGCGCCTGGAATGCCATACCGGTCGCGGCAAATGGGATACACGCTCGAGTCGAACGTGTAGCCCTCTTCCACGAGCACTTCCAACGCCCAGAGCGACCGCTCTGTGATGGAGAAACTCGGCGCTCGATAGCCCCGGACCTCGATCCCCGTGGCGGCGCCGATGGCATCTTTCGCCCGGCGCAAATCCTCGCGGAATTCCTGCGGCGTCAGGTCGTACACCAATCGATGCGCGTACCCGTGGGAGGCCACCTCGTGTCCTTCCCGGGCGATGCGCTCCACCAACCAGGGAAACCGCTCGGCCACCCATCCCAGCACGAAGAAGGTCGCCGTCGTTGACGAATCGGCCAGCAGATCCAGGACGCGATCGGTATTGCGGCACACGCGGCTCTCGAGCGTGTCCCACTGGCGGCGCTTCTCCGGACTGTCGAAGGCGCTGACGTGGAATTAGTCTTCGACGTCAATGGTCAAGGCGTTCAGCATGCGCGAGTCCCGTTCGGGGGTGGCGTGGCAGGGCGTCATCGCGAGCCCCGCTGCCGGAGCACTGTCTTGATCGTGGCGAAGATGATGACCAGATCCAGGATGCCCGACATGTTCTTGATGTAGAACAGGTCATACTGCAGCTTCTCCATCGCGTCCTCGACGCTGGCACCGTAGGTGTAGCTGACCTGGGCCCACCCGGTCAGGCCGGGTTTGACGACGTGACGCTGCCCGTAGAAGGGAATCTGTTCGGTCAGGTCTTGCACGAACTCTGGACGCTCGGGGCGCGGGCCGACCAGGCTCATTTCGCCGCACAAAATGTTCCACAACTGCGGCAGCTCATCCAGTCTGGTGCGCCGCAGAATACCCCCGAGAGACGTTACGCGCGGGTCGCGCGCCGATGCCCAGACGGGACCTGTTCTCGACTCGGCGTCGGTGCGCATCGTACGGAACTTGTGGACGGTGAACGCCTTGCCGCCCTCGCCGGTTCGAGTCTGGTGGTACAGCACGGAACCGGCCGAGGTCAGCTTGATCGCCGCGGCCACGACGAGCATCAGCGGACCGCCCACCACCATCCCCAGCGCCGCGGCCAGCACGTCAACGGCCCGCTTGGTGATGGTCAACGCGCGGCGTTTGCGGAATCCGTCGGAGAAGATCAGCCAGCTCGGGCGCAGGTTCTCCACCGCGATCCGGCCCGTGTATTCTTCGTACACCGAGGCCAGATGGTCGAATCTCACCCCGTGGAGTTTCATGTCGAGCAGATCGTTCATGGACAGCTTGCCGCGGGCGTCCTCGAGGCTGACCACCACGCGATCGACGCGACACTGGCTGACGATCTCCGGGATGTCGCTGACCAGGCCGACGATGCCAGGGGCCGGGATGAACGCCCGGACCCGTGCAGCAGGCTCAACCTCCACAAAACCGACCACCTTAACGCCCAGCTCCCGGCGGCGGGTGGCTAGTTCCCGAGCAAGGGAGACGGCGGCGGGCTTCGTGCCCACGATGAGAATCCGCTCGCTTGGTGCCAGTCGGTCGACGATCCAATCGAATCCCGACCGCCACACCGGGACCAGCCCGAGCAGCAGGCCGACGGCAAGTGCGAACACGCCCCGGCCAACCACCAGCACTGGCACGGCGGCGTAGACCACCGCCAAGACGAGCGCCGTCACGCCGAACGAGCGCATCAAACGGACGAGCAGTTCGCGGGAATCCACGCCCGCATGCGCTTCGTACAGATCGGCGTAGTACAGGCACAACTGGCAGATCGCGGCGACCAGCGCAAGCTTGAAGAGGAACACGGGGTCGTCCAACTGAGTCCGCATCGGCGGACCCACCAGCAAGGACGTGCTGATCGCGACGGACGACAAGACGAGCGCTCCGTCGATCAGGAGGGGTGTTGCCAGCCGCCAGGTCACACGTTGATTCAGCACTCTGGCCATTGGTCAGGTCCTTGGATATCCGTACCCGTAATACGCGGCAGAGGCACGATCGGCACGGTTCAGCACGGTTCCGAGAATCTTGTCGCGTCCCAGTGTCTTTACCGCCCGCTCGATGGTCTCGTATTGCGTCGAGCCGGCCGCGATCACGAGCACCGCGGCGTCCACCAATGCCACCATCAGACTGGCATCCGGCACGAGCGTGACGGGCGGCGTGTCGATGATGACGAAATCGAATGCGGCTGCCGCTTCGGCAATCAACTGCTGCAGCCGTGCCGAGGTCAACCCACCCATCGGATCGCTGGTCGGTCTACCTGCCGTCATCAGGGTCAGCCCGGAAAACAACTGGAGCGTCGCGGCACGCGATCCGTCCGGGCTGCTCAGGCAATCGCTCAACCCACGCGTGTTGTCCACGTGAAAGATCTCGTGCAGTGACGGGGCTCGCTGGTCGGCATCGATGAGCAGCGTCTCGCGCTGGTAGGACCGGGAGAGCGTCAGCGCCAGATTGGCGGCCGTCAGACTCTTCCCCTCGGCTGCCAACGACGAGGTGACCATCACCACCTTGATCCCGTGCTCGACCTGCCCTTGGATCAACGCGCCAGCCAGTCGGCGGTACTGCTCGACGGCGGCGGTCTGCCCCGCGGCAGGCACCGGAGACCAGGACGCGGCGCGCGTGGGCGCAAACGGAGGCGGGGTCGGCACGGCGGCGGCCGGTGGGGCCGCATCGACCCGCGCGCCCTTCACGATGTCGAACCGGGGCGCGATCTCGCTGGCGCGCGCGCCAAACATCGACTCGCTCCCATCGGCGCGTCGCGACGACCGCCGGACCTGTTCTTCCATGAATCGCCGGCTGACCCGCTCGGCGGCTGGTGCTGTCCTCATCGCCTGCGTCCTCGTGTCGATCCGCCAGAAGCCGCGGTGTGTAGAATCGGAATCGTGGCAAGCACCGGCAAGCCGAGGCTGACGGTGATGTCCTCGTCGGTACGCACGCTGCTGTCGCGATACTCGACCATGGCCGCCAGGCTGAAGGCGAACCCGAGTGCGGCCACCAGCGCCAGCAGCAGGTAGTTGCGCCGGCTCGGGCTGAATGGCTTCTCTGGCAACCGCGCCGGATCGATCACGCGAAACCGGTCGCCGATGGCTTTGCTCTCCAGGTTGGCGGCCATGCTGGCTTCTTGCTGCCGCCCCAACAGGCTCGAGTACTGCTTCTTCGTGTCTTCGTAGTCGCGGGTCAACGACGTCAGCTCGGACTCGCGCACGGGAACGGCGTCGATGCGGGTAGAGTATTCGGCGATCCTAGCGCGAAGCCGCCGTTCCTCTTCCAGCTTGTTCGCCATCTGGCGATCGATGATCTCGATCTGACCCTGAAACTCGCGGGTGCGGAGATCCCGGCGGCGACTGCTCGGAGACGAGGCCGCTGCGGTTCCCGTCGCGGACTGCTCGAGCCTGGCCACCAGCCGCTTCATCCGCTGGACGTCGGGGTGTTCAGGGGTGAGGCGCAGTTCGAGGGCCTTCAGGTTGGCGCGGGCCGTATCGAGGTCGCCGATGTCTCCTCCGGCCCCAGACATGGCCGCATCGCCGCCCGCTGTCGAACGCATGCCCGCCGCAGCCGGGGTCGAGAGTCCGACGTCGTCAGACGTCCGCGCGAGCTCGGATTGGCGCTGGATGAACAGTCTCTGGTCGCGGTCGCGATTCACCGATTCCAACAGTGTCCGCAGCTGAAGCTGGGTGTTGTTGAGCTCCTGGACATTCGCGTCGAGTTGCGACGGCAACTGTCCGGCGTATTGCAGCCGGTAGGCTTCGAGGCGTTTGTCCATCTCTTCGAGTCGTGTTCTCGAGCTCTCCAGTTGGGTTTCGAGGAACTTCTTGGTGGCGTCGGCCCGCTGGCCGCGGTCCCGGGCGTTTTCCTCCAGAAAGAGCGACGACAATCGCGTGGCGACCGCGTGGGCCACCCGAGGATCCTTGGCCGTGAATCCCAACAGGAAGAGATCGCGATCCGTCATCTCGAACGTGATCTGGCTGCGCACGGTGTTGATCACGTTTTCCATGACGGTCGTCCGACGCATCTCCGGATACAGGTCGAAGTCGCTGATGATCTGCTCGAGCCGCTGGCGGGTGAGCGTGCCCTGACCGATACTCGACAACCGGTCGACCTCGCGCGTCTGCCCCATCGACCGGATGTAGGTTTCCGACACGGGTTCGGGAAGCACCTGGAGCGTGGCGGCCGATCGGTAGTTGTACGAAAGCGACATCACGTATACGAAGGCGGCGGTCGCAATCACGAGAAACGGAATGGCAATCCACCAGCGGCGTCGCCACGTCGCCTCGATCACGTCCCGCGGGGTGTATACCTTGCCTGGAATCACAGGTGCCCGTCCTTCTAGCGAGACAACGGAAGCCACAATGCGACGTTCCACCGGACAGTCCACCGGGAGAGTTGCGGCGGAAAGGCCTCCGGAGTGACGATGCGCGCATCGAAATGATGCGAGTAGACCAGACCCTCGGTGCTCACCGAGATGAACCGGGCTAACGCCAGGCGAAGCCGGGCTGAGCCCTGAATCGCGTTGTATCGATTCCTCGAGAAGCCGACATCGCCGCGCGAGTACGCACCGGAGGTGAGGAGCTCGACTCGGCGGCCCATGAAACCGCCCAGGCTGCCGGTGACCGTATTCACGAAGAAGGGTGCGGTGAAGCCCTCAACCAGTTGGACGTTTCGCGCGAAGTCACCCTGGATGAACCAGCCCGCACCCAGCTCGTGCCGCAGATTCGCCACGCCCACGATGCGCCATTGGCGCTGTGGTTGCGCGGTGACCAACGACGAACCCGAGCCAAACCCGACCGTCGTGCGACGCGACCTGGTTAACGGTCTCCGATAGTCCAATGACAGATCGATGTCGTGTGCGTTCAACTGCTGAGTGGCCTGCAGGCCGTAGCCGCCCACCTGATAGCCGTACCCAAGGCGCAGTGCGGCGTAACGCGACAGGCGATACCCGTATCGAGCGCTGGCACGAACCGCCCGGACATCGAGACCCGGGGTGTCGGCCTTGGTGTACCGCACGTTCTCTGAGAGGCTGAATGTGGATCGCGCCGTCAGCTGATGTTCGAGGCTGAACGACTGGCTGTAGATCTGGCGTCGCTGGGTGTAGAGCAAATCGTCGCGGCTGGTCGGCAGGATGGCTGCGCCCTCGACCGACGCTGGTGCGCTGAACAACGAGAGGACGTAGTACGGTTCGAACTCGACTGCCGCTCCAACATGAGTCGTGGTCTGACGGCGCCGTCCAGAGGTCGTATCGATGCCAAGCGCAGCCCTGTAACGCGGTGACGTCGTCTGCTTGATGTCCTGGTAGTAACGGAACGCGCCATCGCCGCGAAGACCAACGGTGGTGTGCTGGCCCACCTTCTGGAAGAACAACCCGCCCTCCACACCCATGAACCAGCCCGGGTTCAGGACGAGAGCCCCGGTGGGGATTTCACCATTCTGGTTGTTGCCGTATTCCTGATACACCGAGACGGTCAGATCCAGCGCGTGGCCGCCGCGTGCCGCCGGCGTGCCCGCCCCGAAGAGTCCGCGGTACGGCCGCGCTGGTTGCCGGGCGGTCTGGGACCCCTGACCGGCCGGCGTCTGATCGGCTGCCGCAGGCTCTGCCAGCAACCCGGTCAGCACGACCGCCGCGACGCCAGCCACCAGCCGGCTTCCCATCCGCTGCCGCTTTGTCATGAGGGTGTCCACGTCAGGGCACCACAACCGTGTCGCCCACCTTGAGGATCAGGTTCTGGTTCATGTCCCCGCGCTTGACTACATCGTCGTAGTTGAAGGCGTACGCGCGTTGCACGCCGCGTTCGACGCGGGTGATGAGGATGTGCTTGCGATCGGCGAATTCCGTGAACCCTCCCGCCATGGCGATCAACTGCAGCACGGTGGTCGGTCCCGACAAGACGAATGGTCCCGGGTGCGCCACCTGGCCGGTGATGAAGGCCCGGTTGTTGTTGACCTGCCTCACCACGACAGTCGCGACCGGCGCTTCGAGAAAGCGCCTGGCGGCGTCGGTGAGACGACGTCTGAGCTGATCGGGGGTCAGACCGGCGGCGACCACATCGTTGAGAAGCGGCAACGAGATCTTTCCGTCGGGCCGCACCGTGACTTCGACTGAGAGATCCCGCTCGCCCCAGAAGACGATCGAGAGCACATCGGTGGGGCCGATGACATAGTCGGACGACGGTTCGGGCGCCACCGGCGAGGACGACGACACGGGAGGACGCGCAGAGCGGACATTCGCCTGCTGGCCCGAGGCGACGCCAACGAGGCTGGAGGACCCGGTCATGCCCAGCACGAGGCACCAGATCGCGCCCGTGCGACCGAGGAAACCCGTGTCAATTCGACGTGGTGATTTCGCAATCATGGTCATTCCCGTCAAGACGGAGCCGAATCGATGCACGGGAGGCGCGGGTAGGTGCCTTCGGCCTCCCCCAGATGCCCTGGGATGTGCAAACCCGCGGCCAGCGGAGTCCGGGCCAGCAACACCGGCAGAAACCCGTAAAAGCGCCGTGTTTGCGCTTGGCTGCGCCGTCGGGGACCACAGGCCGCCAGCTCGTTCAGCCACAAGTTTTGTGCGCTCGTCTCTGGACTCTCTCCAATTCTCGTAGTCCATCGGTCGCCGATATCCGTCGGGCTGCGCATCGTGCCGGTGCTGATGGGAGCCGTCAATGGCCGCCAATTCACGTTCGTTGTCACCGCGTCGAGCGATTGGCGTTCAGTTTGGCGGCTCGGCGGAACAGCGGAACCGGTTTTGCAGCCGGTGGCAGCTAGGTTGAGGTGCCGAATCCTATGACACGCTCCCATTTGCCACAGTTTGCATCGATGTTTGTGCGGCGAGGAGCCCTGTCGTGGGCCCGTCGCGCGATACTGCTCGGTTCGATTGCCGCCAGCCTGGCGCTGGCAGGCGACCAAGCCGTGGCCGGAGCCAGAGTTCCGGTGGACAGCCATCCTCAGTCCCTGGCGGCCATAAATGGGTCTGGACTGGCGCCTGCTCTGGCCACTGGTTTCGAAACCAGTGTCCGCCGCTCGGTGGACTCGATGTCGGACGGGTCGATCGAGGTCGTTTCGCTGCTAATCCTCGGACTCTGTCTGATTGGTGCGGGCCAGGCGTTGACCCGTGCAGGCCGGACGAATCGAGGCTCGGGTGGTACCGACCCGATACGAGCCAGACCAGCCGGACTTGCCGGCGTGGCAACCCGAGCACGGGCTCGCGACATTGGTTCTCATGATCGACACGCGGCGCGCTGACATCATGCCGCTAGTGACTCCGCGTGTGTCGTTCGGCTGGCGGGAACTGCCAAGCGTCATGATTCCGGAGGCAGGCTGAAATGCCCGGTTTCATTCGCGTCCTTGAACTTCGCAGCGTCCGCGGGACAGGCGGTGGCCCCGAGAAGACGATCCTGCACGGAGCTGCACGGACCGATCCCGGTCGGATTCGAATCACCGTGGCCTATATCCGCGACTGCCGCGATGAGGTGTTCGGCATTGACGCCTGGGCCGCGAGCCTCGGCGTCGACTACGTGGAAATCAAGGAACGTCACTCCTTCGACCCGTCGGTCTGGCGTCAGCTTTGCGCACTGATCCGGGCGCGCCAGATTCAGGTTGTCCACGCCCACGACTACAAGACGAATCTGCTCGCCCTGCTGCTGGCTCAAAAGACCGGCGTCACCCCGATGACGACCGAACACGGCTGGACAGGACACGCGTGGCGCGAGCGTGCCATCTATTACAAAGCCGACAAGTGGCTTGCACGGTTCTTCCCGTGCGTGCTCGCCGTTTCCGAGGACATCCGACAGGAACTGCTGCGCCATGGTGCGAAACCAGCGCGCGTCACAACCGTGTTGAACGGGATCGATCCCGAGGCTTTTCGCAGGCAGCCGGGGCGACAGCACGCCATGCGTACCTCCCTTGGTTTGTCGGCTCGCGACGTGGTCATAGGCGCGACTGGGCGTCTCGAGCCGCAGAAGCGCTTCGACCTTCTGCTGGGCGCCGTCGCGCGGTTGAAACCGCTGCATCCCCGGATCAGGCTGATCATTGCCGGCGAAGGCAGCCAGCGGGCAGTGTTGGAACAGTTGGCCACCAGGCTCGAGCTGAACGCCACGTGCACGTTCGTCGGGTTCCGGCGCGACGTCGCCGATCTGCATCACGCATTCGACCTCTTTGTGCAGTCGTCCGATTACGAAGGCACACCAAACGCCGTTCTGGAAGCCATGGCTCTTGAAACCCCTATCGTGGCCACCGATGCGGGTGGCACCCGACAGTTGATGGAAGACGGCGTGCACGGGCTGATCGTGCCGGTGGGTGATGTACCGGCGCTGGCCGGAGCCATGGGCCGGGCGTTGTCGGATCCTGCTGCCTGCGCGCAGTGGACCCGCCACGCCAGGATCCGTGTGGAGCGCGATCTGTCGTTCGATCGGCGTGTCGCCACCGTGGAGCGGATCTACGAGAACCTGCTCGGGGGTCCCGCCGCCCAGGCCGCGCCGGCTGTGCCGCGAGTGGACCATCGGCCGCTGCGCATGGAGGTGCAATGAGAGTTTTGATGCTCACGCATCGGCTGCCCTATGCGCCCAATCGAGGTGACCGCCTGCGGGCGTACCACATCCTGCGCACACTGTCGCAGTCGGCGGAGGTCGATCTGGTCTCGCTGGTTCACGATCGCGATGAAGCGTCTCATGCGTCCGATCTGCGTGGCCTTGCATGCCGGGTCGTCACGCTGCCGGTGTCGCGCGTGCGCAACCTCGTGCGAAGCGTCCCGGCCTTGGCCACCACGCGTCCGCTGACGCACATCTTGCTCGACGCGCCCGGAGCGCAACGCGCGATCGAGACGCTGGTCGGCGAACGAACGCCTGATGTCGTGCTCGCCTATTGCTCGGGCATGGCGCGCTTCGCCGTGGAACCGCCACTGAGCCACCTGCCGCTCGTGATCGACATGGTGGATGTCGATTCGGAGAAATGGCGACACCTCGCCACCATCTCACGGTCGCCGCTTCGCTGGATCTACGAGCGAGAAGCCGTCACGCTGGGACGATTTGAAGCGCGCGCGGCCCGACACGCCGGGATCACGCTCGTGGTGAATGGCCGTGAGCGGGACGCCCTTTCGGCGCTGGCTCCCGACGCTTGCGTCCGGGAGCTGCCCAATGGCGTGGACGTGTCCGGGCTGAGACCACAAGATCCGCCGGCCGACGGCGCGCGCGTGGTGTTTTCTGGCGTGATGGATTATGCGCCAAACGTGCGGGGAGCGCTCTGGTTTGCACGCCGCGTGTGGCCCATGGTGCGGCAGACTCGGCCGGATGCCGAACTCCTGCTCGTCGGCTCGAACCCGGTGGCAGACATCCGAGCGCTGTCGGCAGCCGATCCCAGCATCAGGGTGACGGGAACGGTCGCCGACGTCAGGCCGTTCCTGTGGCAAGCGTCGGTGGCGGTCGCACCCCTGTTCACGGCCCGGGGTGTGCAGAACAAGGTGCTCGAGGCCGTGGCCGCCGGCTTGCCGTGCGTGGCCACGCATGTGGTCTTTGCCGGCCTGCCTCGGGAGGTCACGCCCGCCTGCTGGATTGCCGACAGCCCCGTGGCGTTTGCGGATGCCGTTCTTGCGCTGCTTGCACGCACACCGGCCGAGCGGCGGCAATTGGCTGGCCGGGCAGCGATCGAAGGGCTTGATTGGACGTTGCGGTTGACACAGATTCCGGCGTTGTTGCGCGAGGCGATCGGCCGGCACGATCGAGATCGCCGCAGGGTGGCCTGATCGATGTCGCAGGTGTATGGGAAGGTCGAGGAAGGAATCACATGAGTGGAACGACAGCCGTCGTAGAGCAACACCCCGTTCACATCGGGGCGACTTTCGGACGGGCTCTCGGTCGCGTCAAGGAGATGGTGAAGCGTGGAGGTGCCTTCTACGCCGCCGTCTATGCGGCCCGGTGGGTGGTGGTGCAGATGGCCGATGCGCTGACCAGAAAAGCCGCGGAGATCGAACGGCGAGCAAACGTGGTTGAGCCGTGGGCGGTCTCGGCCGAGCGGTTCACGTCGTCAGAGAACCGCGCACTGTGGAATACGTACGATTGGTCAACGCTCGGCGAAGAGTGGACACCGAGCGAACAGTGGAGGCAGGCCATCGTCGAGCACTTTATGGCGCCGTACGTGCCCGAGCATTCCTCGATCCTGGAGATTGGGCCGGGCGGGGGCCGCTGGACAGACGTGCTGAGACAGCGGGCCGAACGGCTGGTGGTCCTGGATGTGGCCGAACGTCCCTTGCAGCTTTGTCGCGAGCGGTTTCGTCACGCGTCAAACATCGAGTTCCTGCTCGGCGACGGTCGCAGCATCGGCGTGCCGGATCAGTCGATCGATGGCATCTGGTCGTACGACGTCTTCGTGCACATCAACCCCGCCGATGCGCGGTCCTACATTCGCGAATTCTCGCGAATCCTCCGGCCCGGCGCGCATGCGGTCGTGCACCATCCAGGTCAGGCCGGACCATCCCAACGGGATCGCGCGTGGCGCTCCGACCTGACCGATCAGATGGTGAGGACGTTTCTTCAGGAATCGGGCCTGCGGGTGGTGGCGACCACGCGGGACTACGTGAACCCCGGAGACGTGTTGACCGTCATGCAGAAGCCTCGTTGAGCAGCTATGCGGTGCGATCCCTCTGTCGGCCTTTCCGCACGACCCGCCAGATGATGAGCGCCAGCACGGTGAGCGCCAGGGCACCGCTGGCGGCAAACAACATCAACGTCGAATAGAGAATCGACGTGGTCTCCATTCTGGCTTCAATCGGCAGGGGTTTACCCGCCTGACGTTCGCCGAGCGTCTGCTCCCAGACCAGGATGTTGCCGCGCTTGAGATTGTCGGCACCGGCATTGTGGTAATGAACGCGGCTGGGCACATGAAGGCGAAACGCCACCAGTTCGCTGCCATTCCAGCCGACCTTGCCGGCATCCCTGCCCGCCGGCGAACCTACCTGCTGGCGGTAGATCAGCAGGTTGTCCTTCCGATCGATCCGATAATCGGACCACGCAAACAACGGCGCCGTGCCCAGCTTGGTGATGTCGTCTACCTCCAGGCGCACCTGCACGAAGCGGCGGCCTAAGCGGCGCCACGTGCTGACACGCACCACACGAGCCGCCGGCGCCGTGTAGAGCCGCCGAATCTCGGTCCGTTCCAGACGCGCGTTGAAGTCGGTGTTGAGATCCACACCGCGCAGACTCACCAGCGCGGGAATCGAGGTGTTCACATACACCGTGGCGTGTCCGTCCACCGACAGGTAGATCTCTTCCTCGTACTCGTACTGCTTGACGATGCCACTGCCGCCTTGGCAGGCCGCTGTGACAGCCAGAACCGGCACCACCAGAAGCACCAGGATTGAAGCCCGTCGGAGGCGCAGTAGAGTGGGGCCGGACGGCATAACCTCGCCATGATATAGGATTCAGGTGGCCGGCCGAACCCCGGATCCTTAGCAGCCCGTGGTGCAAGTGCGTCGTCGCACCGAGACCGGGGATGCGCCCGGCTGGCAAGGCGGGAGA
>CAYHRK010000030.1:0-24221 GCA_964358795.1 uncultured Vicinamibacterales bacterium | reverse complement strand
CGCGCGTGATTTCATCGCGGTTGTTGAGCCTGGCGCGCTGTCCTGATTGCGGGGGTTCCTTCGGCAACGATCGGCCCCAGGTGCGGTGCGCTCGGTGCGGCCGGGTGTTCGCCTCCAGCGGGGAGTATCTCGTGCTGCATCCCGGCGTGAGTTTCGCGGAGCAGACCAAGTACCTGGACGAAGCCCTGCACGCCGATGCCCGCCACGAGCACGTGTCGCCACCGCTTCTGGCCGCGAAGATCCGCAACGACATGCTCCGGTCCTTCCTGTCCCCCGGTCCCTCCGACACCGTGATTGATCTCGGCTGCGGCAGCGGCCGTGCGCTGGTCTGGAATGCCGACCTGGGTGCCTATCAGGTTGGTCTCGACGTCAGTCCGCATTTCGCCGAGGAAGCCAGAACGGGTGTGGATCTGGTGCTGGGCGACCTTCGGCGCCTGCCTTTCGGTCCGGCATGCTTCACCAAGGCGTATGCGCTGGATGTGGCCGAGCACCTGTCGCGCGACTCGCTGGCAGAGGTGCTGGCCGAGGCCGCTCGCGTGCTGACGCCGGGCGGCGCGCTCTTTGTCTACAGCCACGTCAGGCGCAATTCCGCGCTGGCCGGCGGCTTGAAAGCGATCAACCGCCTGGCTCGCTGGCTGGAGCGGCGAGGGCTGGTCGATCTCTCACGCGAGCGGCTGCGCAAGTCGGACCACCTGAACCCACTGGCAGACATCCCGGATTTGGAACGCATGGTATCGGCGGCTGGATTCCGTGTGTCCCGCATCCGTTACTACACCCCGCTCATCGGCGCATGTGTTGAGAACATTCTCATGCGGATGGGCGAACACTGGATGGCTCGCCGCGCCACGTCGGCGGCAACCGCCTCGGGAGGCGCGCCGAGCGCCAATGATGCCGCGCGCGCGGCACGTACCGCGGCCAAGCAACGACTGAGCCGCAAAGGACCCGCGTACGTGGCGCTACGCGCCGTGTCGTGGATGATGAAGCTGGACCTGCTGCTGTTTGGCCGGGTGCGTTCCGGTCCGTTTTTTGCGCTGCTGATCAAAGAGTAGAGCAACCAGGCGTGCGTATCCTCTATGTCGCTCTCGACCAGCGCGTGCCGGGTACCACCGGCGGAGCCGTCCATGTGGCCGCCGTCGCAGAGGGCCTGGCCGCGCTCGGACACGATGTCGATGTGCTGACCGGCGCCGGCGTGGGGCCATTTCCGGCAGGTGCGCGGTGGCACCCACTGGAGCCGGCGTTCGGCCTCCGGTACCTGAGGATGCTGCGGGCGCCCGAGGTGCAGGCATTCGCCGTGCGCGTGCAGGCCGAGATCATCATCGAGCGGTACTACAACTTCGGAGGCGAGGGGATGCAGGCGGCGCGGGCCACCGGAGCGCTCGGCGTGCTCGAGGTCAATGCGCCGGTCGTCGACTACCCAGGGTCTGCCAAAGGTCGGCTTGACCGGGCGCTGCTGGTGCAGCCGATGCGACGATGGCGCGATTGGCAGTGCCGGTCCGCCGGTCTCATCGTGACGCCGACCGCCGCCATTCTCCCTGACTTCGTTCCCCGCGATCGCATCCTCGAACTCGAATGGGGCGCCGACACCGACCGCTTCCATCCGAACGCCACCGGGCCGCTGCCGTTTGCGCGGCCGGCCGACGGGCTGGTGGCCGTGTTTGCGGGAGCCTTTCGCGTCTGGCACGGCGCCATCAATCTGGTGCGGGCGGTGCGCAGCCTGCGCGAGCGCCGCCGGACCGACCTGACAGCGGTGTTGATCGGCGATGGGCCCGAACTGGCGCGCGTCCGCGCCGAAGCCTCGGGAGTGCCTGGTATTACCTTTACCGGCGCGGTGCCCCACGATCGGATGCCGGCGTGCCTGGCGGCGGCTGACATCGGGGTGGCTCCCTTCGATCTGGAAGCGCACCCGCCGATGCAGCTCGCGTTCTACTGGTCGCCCTTGAAAATCTTCGAGTACATGGCCGCCGGCCTTCCCGTGGTCGCGCCGGCCATCGATCGCCTGTCGGCGATCGTGCGATCGGGCGAACAAGGATTGCTCTACGATTCCAATGCGCCCGGTGCGCTGGCCGCTTGCCTCGAACGGCTGCTTGACGATGCATCCTTGCGCACGCGGCTGGGGGCCTGCGCGCGCGCGAGGGTCATCAGTGAGTTCAGCTGGACGGCGCACTGCCAGCACCTGGATCGCGCCTTCCGGCGCGCGGTGGAGGCACGGACAGATTCATGCGTCTCCTGATCGCCACCGACGCCTTCCCCCCCGCCTGTGGCGGCAGCGGGTGGAGCACGTGGGAGCTGGGGCGTGCCCTGCGCGCGCGCGGACACCAGATCGTCTTTGTCCAGCCCCGTCCTGGCAGCGGTGCCGACGGCGAGCGCCACTACGACGGATTCCGCATCATCGAGATCGCGGCGCGCGCGCCTGGTGTGCCCTTTGTCAGGAACTACTTCAAAAACGAACGGCTCTGGGCACAGCTCGCGTCGCGCCTTCGTGAGGTGGCGCGCGACAACCGATCCGACCTGATCCACGCGCAGCACGTGCTGACCGCGCCTGCCGCCGTCGAGGCGGCCCACGGCCTCGACCTACCGGTGGTCTGCACCGTTCGCGATTACTGGCCCGTGTGCTATTGGGGTACGCTCATCCACGATCCGGCGTCACCCACGTTGTGTCCCGGCTGCTCGGCGGCCGCCATGACGCGTTGCCTGCGTCCCAGAGCGGGAGCGGCCTGGCCGATCGCGCTCCCGTGGATTCCGTACATGCGCGGCAATCTCGCGCGCAAGCAGCGAGCGCTCGGTCGCGCGGATGCCATCGTCGCCGTCAGCGGCGCCATCAAGCGAGACCTCGAGCAGCGATCGGTGGAGCTCGGTCGCACGCGCATCGAGGTGATTCCCAATCCGGTGGATGTGGCCGGTCTGCGCGAGCGGGTCGGGACCATGGCGCCGCGCCTGTCGGGTCGGTATGCCATCTTTGTGGGGAAGCTGGAACAGAACAAGGGCGTGGCCTACCTGCTGCCCGCCGTCGAACGGGCGAGGCTGCCCTGGCCGCTCGTCGTCGTGGGAGAGGGGGCCGAGCGTGGTCGGCTGGAAAGCGGCGCGCGCGCGGCGGGCCGTGATGTCCGGTTCACCGGGTGGCTGCCCCGCGACGAGGCGCTGGCCTGGCTGGCCCATGCTTCGCTCGTCGTGTTCCCGTCCTACGGTCCCGAGTCGCTCAGCCGTGTGCTGCTCGAATCCGCCGTGCTGGGCGTCCCGATTGCCGCGATGAACACCGGGGGCACCGTCGACATTGTCGAACACGACGTGACCGGACTGCTGTCGTCGACGCCCGAGGAACTGTCGTCCCACGTGGCACGGCTGGTCTCCGATCGGGCCCTCTCCGGGCGCCTGGCGGCAGGCGCGGCCGCGCACATGGAACGGAGCTTTGACGCGGCGCAGGTGGCTGCGCGGATGGAGGCGTTGTACGCCAGCCTGCTCGATGGGAAGCCCCGCCGTGCGCAGTGAACCTGCGATCCAGGCCGGCCTGCGCATGACGGTGATCAGTCGATCCGTCTTCCCGCTGCACGGCGTGGGCGGACTCGAGCGGCACACGCACGATCTGGTCAAGCACCTGGCCCAGCGCCATGTTGCCGTGTCTGTCATCACACGCCCACCCTCGCACACGGGCACCCGGGACGGATGGCCCGGCCTGCCGGTTGTGGTGTTCACCGTGCCGTATGTGACGTTTCCCGGTGCCGGCCGGCGCGGCACCACCGTCATCGACCGGTCCACGGCGTACCCGCTGTTTGGCTACCGCGCCGGGCGCCTGGCGGCCCGCCTGGCGGCGGCAGGCAGCACCGATCTCGTGTACGGCCTTGGGGCCGCCGCGTTCGGATACGCACTGGCCCGCCGGCATCGGCCCGAGACGACGGTGCCGTGGCTGTTCAATCCGCAGGGCCTGGAGGAATTCGGTGGTCTGGATGGCGCATTCGGGGGCCAGTCGCTGAAACGCATCGGCTACGCGCCGTTGCGCAGTGTGGTGCGCGTCTGTGCGCGCGCTGCCGATCGCGTGATCGCCACCGACAGGGCCATCGAGCCCGCGGTGGCCCGTCATCTGGCTGTCGGTCCCGATCGGATGCGCCTGATCCCGAACGCGATCGACGTGGCCGCCGTGATGGCCCACGCCGGCGCCGGGGACGCAGTTCGGCTACGGGCCAGGTACGGCATCGGACCCGATGAGATGCTGCTGGTCAGCGTGGGGCGCATCGAGCGCAACAAGGGATTCCATCTGCTGGCAGACGCCCTGGCCTTGGTGGCGGATCGGCCGTGGCATTGGGTGCTGGTGGGAGATGGACCGCATCGCCAGGTGGTCGACGAGCACATTCGCGAATCGGGTATCTCCGGCCGGGTGATCTTGACTGGACGCGTCGATGATGCGACCCTTCACGCGTGGTACGAAGCCGCCAATCTGTTTGTCCACCCGACGCAGTATGAAGGCAGCTCGCTGGTGACCCTGGAGGCCATGGCGCATGGCCGGGCCGTGCTGGCGACGCTGGCAGGCGGCCTGCCCGACAAGGTGCGTCCCGGCGAGACGGGCTGGCTGGTGGCGCCTGGCGATGTGCCGGCGTTGGCCGAAGGACTTCGCACGGCATTCGATGCGGCACTAAGACTCCCGGCGATGGGCGTGGCCGGGCGTGCGCTGGTCGCGGCCGAGTTTTCGTGGACCGCGGTGATCGATCGCTTTCTGGCGGTGTGTCGCGAACTGCTGGCCCCCTCGAGGACGTCATGACCGATCGAGAATGGCGCGAAGCCGCCGACATGAAACCCTCCACTGTCGGGTTGGCGCTGGTGCTGTTGGTTGGATTCCTGCTGCGCGTGTGGCACCTCGGCAGCGGCGTGCCGTTCGCGGTCGGGATCGACGAACCGGCGATCATGACCACCGTGCTGCGCATCCTGAAGTCCGGTGATTTCAACCCGCATTTCTTCGAGTACCCGACCGGCTACATCTACGTCCAGTTGGGCGGTGCGGTCGTCCAGTTCCTCTTCGGTGCGATGGATCACGCCTGGAGATCGGTTCAACAGGTTGGGCCGTCCGACTTCTACCTCTGGGGACGGGCCATCACGGCGGTGATCGGAACGGCCACCATTGCGCTGCTGTATCAAGCCGGGTTGCGCTGGGGTGCACGCCATGCGCTGCTGGCGGCCGGGCTACTGGCGGTCTTCCCGTGGCACGTGCGCGAGTCGCACTTCGTGCTGACCGACGTGCCGCTCACCTTCTGCGTGGCGCTGACGCTGCTGCTCTCGCTGCGTGCCTACGAGAAACCTACCTTCCTCTCGTTCGTGCTGGCCGGCGCGTCGGCGGGCCTGGCGGCTGGCATCAAGTACAACGGGCTGATGGCCGTGTCCTTACCCATCGTGGCGGCCATCATGGCCAGCGCAGGACGGTCGGCCAGCCTGCCGCGTGTGCTGACGGCGATGGCGGCGTGCGTGGTGATGTTCTTCATCACGACCCCGTACGCGGTGCTGGACATGCCAGGGTTCCTGAACGGCTTCGGCACCCAGGCTGCGGCGTTCCTGCCGCGCCAACGCGATGCCGACGTCAGTTGGCTGATCTACCTGAAACACCTGCGTCTGGCGCTGGGCTGGCCTGCCTCGCTCCTGGCAGCCGCCGGATTGATCCTGGCGGTGGTCCGGTCGTTGCGGGGCCCGGGACATGGGCGATGGGTGTTGCTGGTCGTGTTTCCGGCCGTGTTCTTCTACCTCATCATTGGATGGACGTTTCTGTTCGCGCGCTATGCGCTGCCGATGGTGCCATTTATCTGCTTGTGGGTCGCCATCGCCACGATTTCCGGCGTCAGCCTGTTGCGGCGGTTCGACATCCCTCGAACCGTGCGGACCACGCTGATCGTCGCCCTGACGTTGGCCGCCTTGCTGCCACCGCTGGTGACATCGGTCCAGTGGTTGCGCGGCTTCGGTGTGAAGACGACACAAGCGCTCGCCTGGGAGTGGATCCAGTTCGCCGTGTGGCCCGGCTCTCTGGTCGTCTCGGAAGCCAAAGGGCTCGATCTCCCGCCGGAGCACTACCGGATTCAATTCGTGAAGTCGCTTGATGGCCGCGATCCGGCCGAGCTGGCTGCACAAGGCGTGCAGTGGGTCATTCTGTCGTCAGATGCCTGGGGCCACACCATCATCCCCGACGAACCGAGGCATCCCCCTCCGCCCGGCCACACGGCCATCATATCCCTCGCGCAGGAGATGCGCGTGTTCTTGCCGACGGTGGACCACCCGGGGCCCGAGATTCATATTCTGCGGCTCACGAGCCGCTAGGCAGCTTCGATGGGCTTCATCTCACCGGATGAAGCAGGTTTCTCGTCACCCCCGCGGAAGCGGGGGTCCAGTCCTGGATTCCCGCCTTCGCGGGAATGACGGAATCTCAGTGTCCGCGAGAAGTCTCGGCGGTTTGAGCGGAGCGTCGCTGGCCAACCTGAGGGTTGGACGGGGCGCCGGTCGAGTCAGCGGGCTGGTGCGTACAGCTCGGTCACGTCGGTCCTGCGGCGCAGCCGGGACAGCCAGGCATCGATGGCCTGTTTCCGGCGCTCAGCCTGCAGACTTGCCTGGACGAGTTCCCGCGCCTGGTCGAAGGTCAACGGCCGGCCGTCTCGTGTAAACCGGCCCGGCTGGCCCGCATAATGGGCACGCAGTTCCTCTTCAGTGCCGGGCAGGATGGCCTCGAATCGGCGACTCAGGTACCGCTCGACCCTCAGGGTGTCGTGGATGAACGCGCGCGCACCCGAACGGTTCAGACCACAGCGCGCCAGCGCGGCCGCGAAGGTACTGCGTTCCGTGAACCGTTGTTCGACCTGACGCAGGCGCGCGTCGACCACTGCAGGGTCGACGTCGCCAGCATCCGATCGGTTCACTTCATCGAGCGCCAGCTGCCGATCGACCAGCCACGCCGTCGCCACCGCCACCGGATCGGGCGCCTGATCGGTCTCCACGAGGCCGAACTCGATGGCGGCCCTCGCATCCGACAGCGTGATGATGGAGCCGGACACGACGGCCAGCACCCGGTCGATGAGCTCGGCGGCGTGGATGTGCGAGGTCAGCAGCCACGCCGCCGCCATCAACACCGGCACCACACGGCGACCCGGGGTATGCAGGCGTGTCATTAGAAGGCCTGCCCGATGCTGACGTGCAGGGCCACCCGGTGTTCGCGTTGCTGGCCCAGCATCTGCAACGTGCCCAGCTTGAATCCGAGGTCCACTCGAATGGGCCCTACCGGCGACTTATAGCGGAGTCCGAATCCGGCAGCCGCCCGGAGCTGACCCAGGTTGATCTCGTTGACGACACCGAAGACGTTTCCGGCATCGAGAAAACCCACCACCCCGAGGTCGCGCCACGCCGACAGGCGTAGTTCTGAATTCAGGATCACTTCGGCATGCCCGCCCTTTGGAGTGCCGTTGCGGTCGATGGTGTCGGGCCGTCCGAGCCGGTCGAGCTCGAAGCCGCGAACGGTGGTATCGCCACCGGCAAAGAACCGTTCGCTGGCGGGCAGATCGCGCAGCTGGCAGGTCTCCGACGATTCGCGATCTCCACAGACGGCCAGGAAATTGGCATCTTGCGGCGTGATGGTGCTCGGAAAACCTGTGCCCAGCCCAAGCCGCGCTCCGGCGGCAAAGACAACGCGCCGTTTGACCGGCAATCTCCGATACATGAACGCCTGAAGGAAGGTCTTCGCCAGGCCGACCTCCGACCCAAGCGGCCGCAAGGCCAGTTCGCCGTTCAGCGACAGCAGCGTGCCTCCATCAGGATCGATCTGGTCTGCCCGGCTATCGCGGACCGCGGTTGTCGAAAACACGGACAGACGCACCTGTGGAAACAACCGGTCGATGAGCGGCCGATCCGCCGCCGTGAGGCGATCCTCGAGGATCTCATTGCGCTCCAGCGAGTACTGGTGGATTACGTTCCATCCGCGCGAGTAGCGCTCCGTCAGATCGAGGCGGGCGGAGGTGCGCTTGTAGCGGAAGCTGGTGCGGCTGCCTTGTTCGAACACGCTCGACAGCTGCAGATCGGCCCCGGTGTTGAGAAAGCGCGGTTCGCGGTAGGAGCCGATCACGCGGTATTCGAGATCGGTCTGTGCGGTCGCCCCATCGGAGGCAGGCACACCGAGCGGTGCCGCATCGCCGCGACGACGCACCGACACGCGGCTGAAGAAGCTGAGCGTCCGGTTCTTTCCCCAGAGATTGCGGCGCCCGACTTCGAAGAAGCCGCGAGGCGCAAACTCAGAGGTCTCGACCTTCTGGAACTCCACGCCGCCGCCATACCCGAGACTGGTCGCTGGCGCCTCTTCGACCGTCACCAGGACGTCGCGAAGCGACTGCTGACCGTGCTGCAGTTCGGCGATCGTCACCCTGCGAAACAGCCCGAGCGCGGCCAGGCGACGCTGGCTCTCGTTCACCTTGTCGAGTCCCAGCGGCTCGCCCGGCTTCAACACGATCTCCCGGCGGATGGTGGCATCGCTGATCCGGTCGTTGCCGACAATCAGGATGTGGTCCACCGAGATCTGGGGTCCTTCCCTCGCGGTGAATCGAAGGTCGACCTGCTCGCGGGATGCCGAATACGTGTGCTCGACCTCCACGTGGGCCAGCCGGAATCCTCGATTGAGATACTCGACCAGCAGCTGATTCCGGTCAGCCTCGACAGCGGGAGCGTAGAACGGCCGCCCAAACACCGAGCTGAGCCGTGAAGCCAGCTCCGCTGCCGGCACCGCGTCACGACCCTCGGCGGGCACCCGCTCGATGCTGACGCGGCCGACCAGTGTGCGGGGCCCCTCGGTCACCACCAGCGCCAGGTCAATCAACTGTTCGGCGTCGATTGACGCACGATTGCGCAGCACCGTCTTGGCGCCCACCGACGCGGCCAGGTAACCCTCCTGGCGGTATCGTTGGGTGATGGCCGCCATGTCCGCGTCCAACCTGGCCTGGACCAACGGCTGTCCGGGAGCCGCCTTCACCAGCAGACCGAGCTCAGCCTCGCCAATCGCCGTCGCTCCCGGCAGGCTGACATGGGCCAGCCGGTAGAGTGCCCCCTTTCGCACGGTAAACACGATGCGCAGACGCCCGTCCCGCTCGCTGCGCGTGAACGGCGCGCGGGCGTCCCGGTATCCCACGGCCCGGAGCGTATCCTCGATGCGGCGCTCTGAATCTTCCAGCAGGTCCTCATCGACCGAGCCTTCGAGCGCGACCGGAACCAGATCGGTCCGTTGCCTGGCGGAGAGTGCATCGCCCCCGAACTCGATGGTGACCAGCGGCCCACGAGTCACGTCAATGGTGAGATCGACAGCCGCGCCGTCGGCGCCGACGACCGCCACCGGTTCGGCGTTGGCCTCGTAGTAGCGTTCGCGCCGCAGACGCTCCACAAACGTTTCCAGGCGCTGCCGCAGCGCCACGGGTTCATAGGGCGATCCCTCCCGGAGATCGAGTCGGCTCTTGAGCGCGCCGACGGTGGCCGGCGGCGACCCTCGCACGATGACCGTGCGAATCACAGCCTGGGCGCCCGAGTCCACGTCGAACACCATGTCGGAGCCGTCCGGCGTGGTTGCGCCGGCCGGCCTGGGCCTGACCGTCGCCCTCATGTACCCGTGATCGGTGAGCAGTTCCTCGAGCGTCCGGGCGACATCCAGAGCCCGCCCCTCCTGGGGTGCGGGGCCAAACCGATCGACCACGCCCGCCCGCAGGACGTCGTCCGGCAATCCCAGACGGCCCTGGAACACCACGCGCCGGATCGTCCGCAGCGGCACCAGATCGAGGTCGACGCGCACGCCGCCGGGGGCCGGCACCGCCTGCACCCGGACGTCCTGAAACCGGCCCAGGCTCATCAGGTGCGCGATGGTTTCGCGCACGTCCGCCATCGACAGCGGCTGTCCGGGCCTGATAACCAGCAGCGCGCTCGTCTGCGGGTCGTTCCACGGCGCGCCACGAGACGTCACACGGAGATCCACCACCGGCTGGCCGACCAGCGCGTCAATGGACGGCTGAGCCAAGGCGGGAGGCGCAACACCCCACGCCAGGCTCGCCGCGATCAGGACGCGTGTCAGGGCGCGCGCCATCATCGGAATACGTGCCGGACGCGTACATCGAGCGCGTAGGTTCGATCTTCGTTCTGGGTCACAATCCAGGACAGTCTGTCGCTTTGATCGTACTCGAGCAGAATGATCTGGTCGCGAGACGCCGACGTCAGGCTTCGGGAGTACGTCAGGTACACGCGATCCGAGATCCGCTTGCCGATCGTGAGACGCGCACCCGGCGTGAAGCGGCCGGACTGCTGGTACGGATCGCTGACGAGCGGTGTCAACTGAAACGTGTCGATGCCAAACGTCTGCTCGACCACCCTCTGCACGTTTGACGAAATCGGGCTGGCCAGCAATCTGGCCGCCCGCGAGTAATACAGCGACTGCTCGGCGGAATTCGGCGACCGCAGCGCACGCACATCCGCGTCCTGGGTCGGATTCACGTCGCCGAGCAGCATCGAGAGGATGTCCACTTCCGGCAAGGGCGGATCCGACATCAGCTGGTAGTCGAAATGCTGCAGGGTCCCGGTAGCCCGCAGGGTCACCTGGTACGTCTGGCCAGGCGAACGCAAGCGCGTCTCGGCCTCGACGTCGAAATACGGCTCGATGCGCGCCGGATTCGAGAAGTCGATCGTGCCGCGCGTCACCGCGATGCGGCGGCCTTCGAACCACACCTCGCCGCGCTCGACTTCGGCCCGCCCGAACAGCAGCGGCTTGTTCAAGTCGCCGCGCAGCGTCAGGTCGGCACTCGAGGTGATGCGGGCCAGGTTGTTGTCGATCTGCAGCGACGAGGGTGCGACAATCCGCACGTCGAATCGCAACGGGAAGGCGGCGGAGGCCGGCGTCGAAGCGGCCGGTGACGTGCCGGTGGCCGTGCCCGCCAGTTCGACCAGGCCGCTGCCGATGTCGAAGCGCCGTTTCAGCAGGGCACTGCGCACCGACACCGTGCCACTCAGCAGCGGGTCTTCCATCGAGCCGCGCAAGGCGAGTTCGGCGTCCACCAGCGAGCGGAAGCCCGCCGGGAATCGCAGCTCCATGCCTTCGCCGCTGGCGGTCAGATCCAGCTCGGTGGGCCAGAGCCCCTTGAGTCCGATGCGCCCGCCGAAGCGCACGGCGCCCTTGCCGACGGTGGCCTTCACATCGTCGAACCGGATGTTGCTGCCCGCAAACGCCAGCGTCCCATTGATGCCCTCGATGGCGTGCGGCAACCACATGTGCCGGAGGCGGCCGTCGGTCAGCACGGCGCTGCCCCCGACCTGTGGCCGATCGAACTCACCGGTGACGTCGGCCGTCACCCGGGCGCGGCCCGAGCTGCGGATGTCCTTGAAGAAGGCCTGCAGAATGCCCAGGTTGGCTTCGCCATCGGCGTGAATGCCGATCTCGCGGCGCGCCAGATCCACCGTGCCAGAGACGCCCAGGCGTGTGTTCTCGCCTGCGAGCTGGAGCTGGTTGACGCGCAGCGTGTCCTGGTCGAACCCGATGTCGATCGGCCCATTGTTGCGCAGCTCGTAGTCGAACAGCCGCAGCGTCACGTCGTCGATGCGGGCCTGCGCCACCAGGCCGCTGCTGTTGGCGAGCGTGCCGCTCACACGTAGCGTGCCGGTGGCCACGGCAGTCGCAAAGGGCGACAGACCGGTGCCAAACAGCCGCGCGTACGGATCGATCGAGGTATCGGTGACACGCAGCGTCACCTCACCCGGGTAGTCGCCCAGCGTGGTGACCCGGCCCGAGCCGGACACTTCCAGCCGCGGCGACGCCGCCTTGAATTCGAAATTCACATCTTCGCCGCGCACCAGAATAAGGCCTGTCACCAAGCCGATCCCCTCATCACGGACGAAGACGTCGCGAAACCGTCCGCGCACGTCGAACGTGGGGTATGCGAATCGGCCGCTGCCTCCAGCCGAGAACTCGAACTGGCCGGTCGGCGGTGCCTGTGGAAACTTCAGCACGTCGATGGACTCGATCGGAATGCTGCGTCCATCGACATTGAAGGAGTACGTGCCGTCCCAGCCGACGTGCGCGGCGCCAAGGATCGTGCCGGTGCTCTTGTGTATTTCGAGCCCGTCGAACCGCACCCCGGTGCCTTCGAAACGCAGCGCCGCCGAGGCGTCCGCCAGCGTTTCGCCGTAGGCCGTGCCGGGCGAGATCGTGACCCGGCCGAACCCGAACGGTCCGGTGTAGGCGCCATACACATGGAACTCGCCAGACAGCTTCCCATCAACGGGATACTCGTCGAGGTCGAAGGCGTGCCGCAGTTCGGCGAGCTTCCATTGCCGGGTCGTCATCCGCGCGTTCATTTGCTCGCCGCCGTCCTTGCGGGGATACCCGAGCGAGAACCGCCCGTCGGCCTGAATCTCACCGCCGTCTTTCCGGACCACGGCTCCTTTCACGTCCAGGTAGGCGTTCTCGACCGTGATCTGGCTCTGGCCGCTGCCCCACTCGACATCCCATGCCCGCATGCGGGTGGCGACAAACAGCCCCTCGATGCGCGGGGTCCGGAAGGCGTTCAACAGCACCCCATCGAACACGCCGGCGCCGCCCATTTCTACCGGTCTGGTAGGCGATCCGAACGCGGTCATGATGCCGGCCAGCAGGCGGTCGCTTTCCTGCCATTCCGAACTGGTTACGTGGAACGGAATCACCGATCGTTCGCCAAACGCCGTCCGGCCCTGGAACTCGACAAAGGTGGTAGGTGTCGCCAGGCGGCTTGGCGCGAGATCGATCCACTCGGGACCGAACTGGTAGTGTAGTGCGCCGCCAATCGGCACGTGCCCCAGCGGCGGAAACGGATCACCATACACGTGCGCGAACGACGGCACGGGCGGCGGATTGGGCAGCGCGCGGCCCTGAAGCGCCACGCCAGGTGGCGGCTGGGCTTCGGCGTCGCCGTGCCCGCGATGTTCGGCGAACCGCCCGAGCGGCCATTCCAGCAGGGTGTGGCCGCGGGCGCGGCCAGAGAGCCGCAGCCCCTCGACCTGCATCGCGTTGGTAAAGGTCGCCAGGTCCACGTTGTCGTAGCTGGCGTCGAAGCGAGCCCGCGTGGGTGCGGGCTGGCCGAACGGGGCCATCACGTAGGTGAATCGCGTGGTCCCGCCATAGAACTGCGAGCGCGCCCTGGTCACCTCGAACTTGTCTCGCGTCCACACAAGCGCGCCATCCAGCGCGGGGAACCGGTACTGATTGAGCCCCGCCTCTTCGCTGGAAAAGGTGCCGGTGAGCTGGCGGCCACCGGCGAAGACGTGGAACGCGCCGGTGAACCGGGCCTCGCCGACGAGCGAGAACGTGTCGTGGGCCCAGAAAATCTCCCGCATGCGCGGCAACTGCAGCAGCGAGGTGATCTCGTAGCGCTGTTCTGGCCAGTGCCGGAAATCAACCACCCCCGTGCAGCGCGTCTGTGCGCCGTCGGTCTCGAGCTCGATGCGGTCGAGCAGGATCTTGCCGTTGTCGATCCGGAACCAGGTATTCAGGCCCGCGGCCATCGGCTCGTAGCGCTGAATCCGTACCACGCCGCCCGACGACCGCAAGAGCCCGCGGTAACCGGCGACTTTCACCACCGTGACGTCCAGGTTCCGCACCACGGCGCTCCACGGTGTGCCACGGTCCTGGTAGGTGAACTGCCCGCGCCAGGCGTGCACGTAGCGCACGGCGAAGGTGATGACGCCGCGTCCCTTGCCGGGCTGGTTCGAGGTGAAGCGCGGGAAGCTGTGCCGGCCGCCGGGAAACGTCTCGGCCGTCATCCGCCAGTCCTGCATCTTGATGGATTCGATCACGAACTGGCGGCGCAGGAGCGGCCACCACGAGATCGTCACCGCGATCTCCTTCGCGTCGAAGAAGGGATCGTCGGCCGGGCTCAGGCCTTCGATGCGCAGATCGTGGGCGACCACCCGGCCATCGAACAACCGGATGGCCAGTCGGCCAATGTGCACGGGCCGCTGAATCTGTTTCGACACCGCCGACTCGGCCCACGCCTTCACCCGGGGCCCCAGGTCCACGCTGAACGTCCACACGATGCCGACCGCGATCGAGGCCATCGCGATCGTGGCCGCCCGTGTCGCAAACCGCAGCACGATTCGGGCCGTCTTCTTCGCAGTCATCCCTGGGACCAACCCTACTCGACCTCGACCAATGGCCGTCCGGATTCCACCAACGTCCCCTCGTCCACCAACACGCGGGCCACGCGGCCGTCTTTGGGCGACCGCAATTCGTTTTCCATCTTCATGGCCTCGACCACCACCAGGCCCTGGCGCACGCGGACCGAGTCGCCTTCCTTGACCAGCACCTTCACCACCTTGCCGGGCATGGGCGCCACAACCTGTTGACGGCCCGCCGTCTGCGGCGTGCCGCCGGCGCCTCGTCCGAAGCGGCCCGGTCCCGACGACACGCGCGCCACGACGACGCCCCCGGACAGGTGCACGGCCAGTTCGCCCGACTGGCCGATCTCGCCCAATCCCACCTCTTCACTCCGGTGTCCGTGATCGATGCCCACGAGCGAGAACGTGGTGTCGTCGATAGCGGCGGCGTCGATCAGGCGTGTCTCGCCGTCAACCGTGACGCGGAACAACCCGTCGCGCGGTTCGATGCGGACCGTGCGCACGCGGCCGTTCACGTTGACCTGCAACTCCATGGGCATCTCGGATGGGGCCGCCATCAGCGCAGCCCGTCGACGCGCGCGCGTTGCTGCCAGAGGCTGGCTGGCGCGGCTGGCACCGAGGAGGCAGGCGTCTGGGTCCGCGTGTAGACCTGCAGCGCGACCGCCGCGGCCGCCGAGAACTCGGACGCTTCAGGCACCTCCAGAAACGGCCGGCCGTTGCGCAAGGCGAGCGCCGTGTCGATGAAGGTCGTGTCGAAGCGGCCGGCCTGGAAGTCGGCATCGGCCAGCAGCCACAGGAAGAACGGGATCGTCGTGCTGATGCCGCGTACGTCGTACTCGTGCAGCGCACGCGTCATGCGCGCCAGACTCATGGGTCGATCGGCACCCCACGCCGCCAGCTTCGCGATGAGCGGATCGTAGTAGATGGGCACCTCCACGCCCGCCGCCGCCCCACCATCGTCACGTCGGATGCCAGGTCCGGCCGGCGCCCGAAGCGCCGACACGCGACCGGGGGACGGCATGAAGTCGCGATCGGGATCCTCGGCGTAGATGCGGCACTCGATGGCGTGTCCTTGCGGCGTCAGGAGCGCCTCGGGATCCAGATCGAGGCGCTCGCCGCGGGCAATCCGAATCTGCCAGTGCACCAGGTCGGTCAGCGTGACCAGTTCCGTGATCGGGTGCTCGACCTGCAGCCGCGTGTTCATCTCGAGAAAGAAGAACGCGCCGGTGTCATCACACAAGAACTCGATCGTGCCCGCGTTGGTGTAGCCGACTCGCTTGGCCACCGCCGCCGCGGCTGATGCCAGCTGACGGCGGATGGCCGGGGTGACCACCATCGACGGCGATTCCTCGACGACCTTCTGGTGGCGGCGCTGAATGGAGCATTCGCGCTCCACAAACGGCAGCACGGTGCCGTCGTGATCGCCAAGCAGCTGAATCTCGATGTGGCGGGGCTTCTGGATCCGCCGTTCGATGTACACCGACCCGTCGCCGAACGACGAGCTCGCTTCCGACCGGGCTGCGCGCAGCGCGCCGGGCAGATCGGCCGGATCGGTGACCGTCCTCATCCCCTTGCCGCCGCCGCCAGACACCGCCTTGATCAGGATGGGGAAGCCGACCTCGGCCGCCATCGCGGCCACGTCGCTGTCGGCCACCTCGGTCGCAATCGGCTCCCGCATGCCCGGAACCACGGGCACGCCGGCGGCCACGGCCACTGCCCGCGCCGCCGTCTTGCTGCCCATCAGGTCGATGGCTTCCGGAGACGGGCCGATGAAGGTGACGTGCGCATCACGGCACGCGCGCGCGAAGTCTGCGTTCTCGGCCAGAAACCCGTATCCAGGGTGCACGGCGTCGGCGCCTGACTGGCGCGCGACATCGACGAGCTTGTCGATGCGCAGGTAGCTGTCGCGCGGGGGATTGGGGCCGATGGCGTACGCCTCGTCGGCGTACCGCACGTGAAGCGCCGTGCGGTCACACTCGGAGTAGACGGCGACCGTCTTCACGCCCATCTCGCGGCACGCGCGGATGATCCGGACGGCGATTTCGCCGCGATTGGCGATGAGAACCTTTGTCAGCGGGGCGTGCATCCCGCTTGTATTCTAGCACCTGGCCTTGGCCTACAGCGGGATGTTGCCGTGCTTCTTCGGAGGGTTCCGATCGCGCTTGGTCGAGCAGGCCTCGAGCGCCGAGATGATTTTCCGCCGCGTGGTGCGCGGCAGGATCACCTCATCGATGAAGCCGCGGGCGGCCGCCACGTAGGGGTTGGCGAACGTGTCGCGGAACTCGGCGACTTTCTCGGCCCGTCGCCCCGCCGGATCGTCGGCCTGTTCCATCTCGCGGCGGTGCAGGATGTTGACAGCGCCTTCGGGGCCCATCACGGCGATTTCGGCCATCGGCCAGGCATAGTTGAAGTCGGTGCGGAGGTGCTTGCTGGACATCACGCAGTACGCCCCGCCGTACGCCTTGCGGGTGATCACGGTGACCTTGGGCACGGTGGCTTCGGCAAACGCGTAGAGCAGCTTGGCCCCGTGCCGGATGATGCCGCCGAATTCCTGTACGGTTCCCGGCAGGAATCCTGGCACGTCCTCGAGTGTGACCAGCGGAATGTTGAACGCGTCGCAGAAACGCACGAACCTCGCGCCCTTGACCGAGGCGTCGATGTCGAGCGTGCCCGCCAGGTGCGCCGGTTGGTTGGCGATCACACCCACACTGCGGCCACCCATCCGGGCAAAACCGACGACGATGTTCGGCGCGTAGTACCGGTGCACCTCAAGAAAGTAGCCGGCGTCCACAATCGTGTGGATCACATCCAGCATGTCGTACGGCTGGTAGGGCGAGGCCGGCACCAGCGAGTCGAGCGACTCGTCCTCGCGCACCGCCGGATCGGTGACCGGCCCGCGCGGCGCCTCGTCGAGGTTGTTGGGGGGTAGAAAGCCGAGCAGTTCGCGGACCAGCGCGAGGCACTCGCGATCGTGCTCGACACTGAAGTGCGCGACGCCGCTTTTCGCGTTGTGCGTCATGGCGCCGCCCAGCTCTTCCTTGGTCACGTCTTCGTGCGTCACCGTCTTGATGACATCGGGCCCGGTCACGAACATGTAGCTGGTGCCCTTCACCATGATGGTGAAATCGGTGATGGCCGGCGAGTAGACGGCGCCGCCTGCGCACGGTCCCATGATCGCGGAAATCTGGGGAACGACGCCCGAGGCCAGCGTGTTGCGGAGGAAGATATCGGCGTAGCCGGCCAGCGACATCACGCCTTCCTGGATGCGCGCGCCGCCGGAATCGTTCAGGCCGACAATCGGAACACCGATGCGCACGGCCAGATCCATGACCTTGCAGATCTTGGCGGCGTTGGTCTCCGACAGCGATCCGCCAAACACCGTGAAGTCCTGGGCGAAGGCGCACACCTGGCGCCCGTCCACCTTGCCGTGCCCGGTCACCACGCCGTCGCCGGGAATCACCAGCGCCTGCATCCCGAAATCCTGGCAACGGTGCGTCACCAGCTTGTCCAGTTCCTCGAAGGTGCCGGGATCGAACAACGCCAGCATCCGCTCGCGCGCCGTCAGTTTCCCGGCCTCGTGCTGGCGCCGGATCCGGTCCTCGCCGCCCCCCAGCTCGGCCTGCCGCTCGAGACCGGCCAGCTTCTCGAGGGCCTCTTTCACGAAGAGGCTCCTTTGGCCTGTTCCCAGTCCTTGAGAAAGCGCGCAATGCCGCTGTCGGTCAGCGGGTGCCTGAACATGGCGTCGATCACCGCCGGCGGGCACGTGCAGATGTCGGCGCCCATCTGCGCCGCCACCACGACGTGCATCGGGTGGCGCACGCTGGCCACCAGCACCTCGGTGTGGAAGTCGTAGTTCTTGTAGATCTCCACGATCTGCTGGATAAGCTCCATGCCGTCGGTCGCGATGTCGTCGAGCCGGCCCACAAACGGGCTCACGTACGTCGCCCCGACCTTGGCCGCCAGCAGCGCCTGCGTGGGCGAAAACACCAGCGTCACGTTGACGCGGATGCCTTCGGCGCGCAGCGCCTTGCAGGCCTTCACGCCATCCTTGCCAAACGGCACCTTCACCACGACGTGCGGGTCGATGGCCGCCAGCTCGCGGCCCTCGCGCACCATGCCGTCGGCGTCGGTCGCCAGTACCTCGGCGCTGACCGGCCCCTGCACGATCTGGCAGATCCGCTTCACGATGGCACGCGGATCCCCTTTCTCCTTGGCCATCAGCGACGGGTTGGTCGTGACGCCGTCAATGATGCCAATTGCCGCGTAGGTTTCGATGTCGGCAATGCTGCCCGTGTCGATGAACAGTTTCATGTGTCATCCCTATTGAGCACAGTATTGGTCAGCTCGCCAACCCCTTCAACGGTGATGGTGACCGAATCGCCGGCCGAGAGCGGCCCGATGCCGGCGGGCGTGCCGGTGGAAATGACATCGCCCGGCAGCAACGTCATGATGTTCGACACGTACGCGACCAGCTCTGCCGCCGGGAAGATGAGCTCGCGCGTGCGCGACCCCTGCCGGCGCACGCCATTCACCCACCCCTGCACCGCCAGGTCCGACGCGTCGAGGCCGACGGCCACGCATGGGCCCAGCGGCGCGAAGGTGTCGAAGCCCTTGACGTGGGAATACTGCACTCCGCGGTTCTGCATGTCGCGCGCCGTCACGTCATTCGAGCAGGTCACGCCCAGGATGTGGTCGTGTGCGTGCGCCACCGACACCCTGGTGGCGCGCCGGCCAATCACGATGGCCATCTCGGCTTCGTGGTCGACCCGGCCCACACCGGGAGGCAGACGAATGGTGTCGCCGGGCGCAATCACCGACGTCGATGGCTTCAGGAAGAGCATGGGTTCAAGCGGCAGCGGCTTTCCCTGCTCGGCCGCGTGATCCTTGTAGTTCAGGCCGATCGCCACGATCTTGCTCGGGATGACCGGCGCCAACACACGCACCGCCGGGACGAAACCCGCAGGGCCGCCCTCCGCGATCTGCGCCCCCGCCGTGTAGTGGCCGAACAAATCGCCGTCGAGCAGACATAAGACGCCGGCGCGTTCCACCGCGTACCGCGCCTCACCCTTCCAATCGATCCGGTAGATTCTATCCATGTCCGTGACTCCTCATCTTGGGGCTACTGTCTACTGACTCTTGCCTTTTGTCTCTCCCTACCGTGCCGCCTCTTCAACGACGTTCGACATCAGGCTGCGATTCGATGGTGTGGCGCTGTCCACGGCGACGATCGCATAGAGGTAGCGCACGCCCGGCCGGGCTGACGCGTCGCGGTAGGTGGTCTCACGAATCGGGGCGCCAAACAGAGGGGTCATGCCGGCCGGTCCGGCCCTTGCCTCGCCTCGCATCACCACGTAGCCTGCCAGATCGGTCACCGACACCCCTTCCCAAATCAGGCTGACGGCGCCTTCGCTGGCCACCGCCGAGAGCGCCGTTGGTGCCGGAGGCGGGAAGGTGTCGGCCGGCGTCGTACACACCACGGTGGACGGGGCGCTTTCCGCCATCGCGATCGGCTGCGCGCCCGCCGCCGGAGGCGGCCCAAGGGGCTGCAAGGCGGTGATGCGGTAGCAGCGCTCTGTGCCGAATTCGAACTTGTCGTCGGCAAACGCCAACATGTCGAGCGGCTTCTCGTTCAGGGGCACGGCCACCTGTCGTGTGCCTGGCGAGACCGACGAGGCCGTCGGTTGAGGGCTGGCCGCGGCGCCATGATCCACGAGGTAGACGTTGTAGAACAACGAGATCGCCGTCGGCAGGCCCTTCGGCGTCGAGGGTAGAGTGGCCGGGACTGCTGACGCGTCGGCTGGCTGCGCGGCAACGGCCGGGGGCGTCATCGCCACCCCCAGTTCTTGGTACGGCCGCTGTGCGGAGGCCGGCATCATCCACTTCACGGTCACCGCCGTCTCCGCCACCTCGACGACTGGGGTCTGTGGCACTCCTGGCAGCGCGTCGAACGTGATCGACGGCCGAGGTGACGCGCCCCCGCGATTGCCCCTCCGGCTGACGCCGTACACCACATAGAACCGCGCGGGCTGGGGTTCGGACGGGCGCATGGCCAGCGGCTGACTCACCGGCCGATCGAACCATTGGGTGGTCACCGGCGGTGGGGTTCTGACGGCTTTGGTCTCGAGGCGAATCGGCTGGCGCACAGCGGGCGTCAACAGCTCGATCACCGTCACCAGCGTCCCTTGCGCGTCGCCGGGCTCGGGCGCCGGTGGCGGCGACGGGCGATCCTGGGTCTTCTTCTTGGATTCCTTCGCGGGTTCCGGAGGCTTCTTCACCGGCACGGAGGCGACCAGTGTCATGTCTCGCAGGTTGCGGACCTCGGCGGTCTCGAGCGCGGTATAGCCGTACACATCGACGCGCTCGAGGTCGGCAGGCTTGGTGCCGTCGATGTTGGCGTCGGGGATGGTGAACTGGATGTACACCGTCTCGCCCACGCGCCTGGCGTGCACGTCCATGGCACGGCCTGGCGCCTGAAGCAGGGGCGCCAGCGGTGGGCCCTTCTTGCCGCAGCCCGCCACCGTCACGGCGGTGACGGCCACAATCAGCATGGCGCGGGAGACGCTCACAAGATGTACCGGCTCAGGTCTTCGTTCTTCACGATCTCCGCCAGCGCGCGATCCACGTATACCGCATCAATCGTAATCGATTTCCCGGCCAGATCGGGCCCCTCGAACGAGATCGCATCCAGAAGCTTCTCCATCATGGTGTGAAGACGGCGGGCGCCGATGTTCTCGGTCCGCTCGTTCACCTGAGCGGCCAGTTCGGCGATGCGGGCAATGGCGTCGTCGGTAAACTGGAGGTCGAGGCCCTCGGTGCCGAGCAGCGCGGCGTATTGCGTGATGAGCGCGTGACGGGGCTCGCGCAGGATGCGCACGAATTCGTCACGTCCCAGCGGATCCAATTCGACGCGAATGGGAAAGCGCCCCTGCAGCTCGGGAATCAGGTCGGCCGGTTTGGACACGTGAAAGGCTCCGGCCGCGATAAACAGAATGTGATCGGTGCGCACCATGCCGTGCTTGGTGTTCACCGTCGTGCCCTCGACAATCGGCAGGATGTCCCGTTGCACACCTTCGCGGCTCACGTCGGGACCCTGCCCCCCTTCCCGCCCGGCAATCTTGTCGATCTCGTCCAAGAAGATGATGCCGCTCTGCTCGACGCGTTCGACGGCTGTGCGCGACACACTTTCCATGTCCACCAGCTTCTGCTGTTCTTCCTCCACCAGATGGACGCGGGCGTCGGGCACCTTCATGGCGTGCGAGCGGCTGCGGCCCTGGAACATGCCCGGCAGCATGTCGCGCAGGTTCAATCCCAGTTCCTCGAGCGAGGACCCGCCAACCATCTGGAACATCGGCGCCGGCTGTTCCCGCACGTCCAGCTCGACGGTGCGCTCGTCGAGCCGTCCCTCGCGCAACTGGGCCCGCAGCCGTTCGCGCGTCTGCGAGAGTGGCTCGCGCTGCGCCGCCAAGTCCTCGCCCGGCGCGGGTGTGCCCGGCGGCAGCAGCAGATCCAGCAGCCGCTCCTCTGCCCGGGCATCGGCCTGCAGCCCCACCTCGGCGAATCGCTCGTCGCGCACCATGACGGCCGCGATCTCGACCAGATCACGGATCATCGATTCGACATCGCGGCCCACGTAGCCAACCTCGGTAAACCGCGAGGCTTCGACTTTCAGAAATGGCGCCTGGGCCAGCCGGGCGAGCCGGCGTGCGATCTCGGTCTTTCCGACGCCGGTCGGTCCGATCATCAGAATGTTCTTCGGCATCACATCTTCGGCCAGATCGGGCGGCAGGCACCGGCGTCGCAACCGGTTGCGCAAGGCGATGGCCACGGCACGCTTGGCCTGATGCTGGCCGACGACGTACTTGTCCAGTTCGGCCACAATCTGGCGCGGCGTCAGCGCCGAGGCCAGCGGGTGATCGGCAGACGGCAGAAAGTTGGGCATGGCTCCAGGTCTTGTCGGCGCCGGCGCACCGGCGTATTACAGCTCCTCGATGGTCAGATGGGCGTTGGTGTAGATGCAGATGTCGGCCGCGATCCCCATGGCGACTTCCGCGATGCGTCGGGCATCGTATTCGGTATGGGCCGAAAGCGCGCGTGCGGCCGCCGCCGCGTAGGTGCCGCCCGAGCCGATCCCGATGATGCCGCCATCCGGCTCGATGAGATCGCCGGTTCCCGACAACAGAAACGTGGACTTCCGATCGGCGACGATCAGCATGGCCTCCAGGCGCCGCAACGCGCGATCGACGCGCCAGTCCTTGGCCAGTTCCACGGCGGAACGCTCGAGGTTGCCGCGGTACTGCTCGAGCTTGGATTCAAAGCGCGCAAACAGCGCAAACGAATCGGCCGCCGATCCGGCGAATCCCGCCAGTACGGCGTCGTTGTACAGGCGACGGATCTTCCGGGCGTGGTGCTTGACGACCGCGTCGCCCAGTGTGACTTGGCCATCGCTGGCCATCGCCAGGCGATCCCGATGACGCACGGCTAAAATGGTGGTGGCGTGGATCATGACAGGCTCAAGGTTCGTGCAGGAACGGTTGTTGCGCGGGGTCGGTGGCTGCCCGGCAGTCTATCGGACGGCCGAAAAGAGTGTCAAGAAAACGGGACGCGGTTGCTCGCCAGCGTGACACCCGGACTGGACATCGGCGCCCAGGAAGCGTAGATTCTGAGGAGATCCGCAGGCGCCCGCTTGGCAATGGACTTGCTGTTGCTCTGGTGGGTGGCACCAGCCCGCCTGGGATGGCGGCCGCTGAAAAAGGAGCGAACCATGATTCGGCTCAAGGATGCGTATGTCGTCCTCGGCGTTGCGGCGCTGGCCCTGTTGCCGGCCGTGAGCGCTCTTGGCCAGGACCCGCCCCCCCGACAGACGACTGCCGGCAGCGGGCAGAGCAGCGGCGTGGCCGTTCCGCGCGGCGGCGGTTCGAGCGCCCCGGCACCATCGAGCCCGTCGCCGACCTCCGGCGGCGCCAGTACGGACGCCGGATCGTGGGGAGGCGGACGCACTAACGATGACGGAGCGGGCTCCAGGCGCGCCGTTGGCGGCGGTTCCTACAGCGGGGCCCCAACCAACGAGCAGGCTGGCGCCAGACGCAGCGGAGGCAGCGACGCGGTGACGGCCGCGCCGTGGTATGCCCGCCCCCGTGGCAATGAGCCCGCCACAGGCGTGGCCATCGGGCGTGATCCCAGCAGGCCTCCGGTGCCTCCCGGCTCCGGCGGCGGCTACAGCCCCTACCAGGGCTATTATCCTGGCTCTGGCTACTATCCCGGCTATCCGGGCTATGGATATGGCAATGGCTACAATCCGTGGTACGGCTGGGGGGCGTTTGGCCTTGGCTACTTCTACTACGACCCCTTCACTTGGGGCTACGGCGCGCCGTACGGGGGCAGCGCCGGGTACTACGGCTATGGCAGCAGCCCTTACGGATACGGGGGCAGTCCTTACGGATACGGCGGCGGCTCGAGCGGGTTCGGCAGGACCGGCTATGGATCGCAGCACGTGGAAGGCGGATTGCGCCTGAAGGTGAAGCCCAACACGGCCAACATCTTCGTGGACGGCTACTTTGCCGGCCGGGTCGACGACTTCGACGGCATGTTCCAGAAGCTGGCGATCGCCGAGGGCACCCATAAGATTGAGATCACGTTGCAGGGTTACCGGCCGCTCGTCTTCGAGGTCAACATTCAGGCGTTCGAGACGATCACCTATACCGGTGCGCTCGAACCGCTGGTGCGCTAGTATCTGAGGCGTGCTGCGCGTCGTTGCCGCTCTGTCTGGAATCTACGACGTGATGATTGGGGCCGCCCTGCTGGCAGGGCGGCCTGTTCTTGGTCAAGTCTTCGGCGTTCCGCTACCCACGCCGCCCATCCACGCCGATCTGAATGCGCTCTTCATGCTGACCATTGGGCTGGGCTACGCGCTGCCCTTTCGGGATCCTGAGCGCTTCCGGCCCTACCTGTGGTTGATGGGGCCATGGTTGAAGGGCCTCGGTGCGGCGGTGTTCGTGCTCGACGTGGTGCTGCGTGGGTCGCCGATGTCGTACCTTCTGTTTGCCGCCGGCGACGGCTCGCTCGCACTGCTCACGCTGTGGGCGCTGCTGCGAAGACGCTGA
>CAYHRK010000029.1:0-24223 GCA_964358795.1 uncultured Vicinamibacterales bacterium | reverse complement strand
ACTCGCCGCAGCATATCGGGATCCGACACGCCGACCCACTGCAGCGTGAAGAGCTGGAAGTGTCCGGCCAGCACATCCGCGTACAGCGTCGCGAACTCGTAGGCGCGCACATCGAGTGCGATGCCGACGCGCCGCAGGTTTTCCTGGATGACGGACGACTGAAGCCTGTTGAACTCGGTGGACGACACCTTCAGGGTGAGCGAGAACCTGGCCAGCGGACCGGCCCCGTCCGGATCGGGGAATCCCGCCTCGTCCAGTAGGTGGCCTGCCAGTTGTGCGTCGTACGCGTACTGGGGTACTCGTGGCTCGAAGGCCCACGACATGGGCGGCAGGATGCCCACGGCGGGCGACGCCAGCCCCCGTCGCAGATGGTCGACGATGCCCTGCCGATCGATCGCGTGCGCGAGGGCGTGGCGCACCCGCAGATCTTTCAGGATAGGATCCCGGAGGTTGATGCCGACATAGGCATAGTCAGTACCCGGGCCGGTGACCACCCGCAGGCGATCGGCTCGCTCCAACTGCCGGACGATATCGGGCGCCAGATCGTTCACCACGAGATCGACCCCGCCTTGTCTCAGTTCCAGTCCCCTCATCACATCGTCGGGAATGACCCGCAGGAGCAGGCCACGATTTCGCGGGGGGCCTTCGGCGTAGGCCTCGAACGCCTCGAGGTCGATGCGGTCGTCGGTCAGGCTCCTGACGAAGCGATACGGACCGGTGCCGACTGGATGATCCTTCAGCGATGGCCCTGCGCCATCGGGAACGATCGGCATCACCAGGTTGACTGGAAACGACCCGAAGGGCTCGCGCAACGTGAATTCGACCGAGTAGCGGTCAATCGCCCGGACGCCGAGCAGGGTGCGGTACGCGCCCTTGCGGGGCGAGACAAACTGCGGGTCGAGAAAGCTGCTGAACGTGTATGCCACGTCGGCCGACGTCAGCTCGTGCCCGTCGTGAAAGGTGACGCCCTTCCTCAGCGACACGACGTAGGTTTCTGGCGACGGCTGCGTCCAGCCGGTGGCCAGCCCCGGCGACACGCGCAACTGGTCGTCGATGCGAAACAACTGGTCGTAGATGAGTTGGTGGATTCTCTGAGACACCTCGTCGGTGCCCACGCGCGGATCGAGGCTGTTCGGAGAACTGACAATCGCGACCCGGATGATGCCCGGATCGGCGGGGCGGGCGCCACTGCAGGTGACCGACGCGATCGCCAGCGCCCATGCGGCCACGGTTAACAGCCCGTGGTGCAAGTGCGTCGTCGCACCGCCCTTCGACAGGCTCCCTTCGACTCCGCTCAGGGCGTCCCGAGCGTGTCGTCGAGGGACGAGACCGGGGATGCGCCCGGCTGGCAAGGCACGACGACCGAGAATACCGGGAGTATTTGAGAGAGGAGCAACGCCGCCAGGCGGGATGCAGCGCCGGTCGAATGCAGGCGGACTTGCACCACGGGCTGTTAAGGCAGCCTGACGGGGCATCAGTCCTCGACCTCCCGCTTGAGATCGGCCAGCAGCGTGAGTGCCTCGAGCGGTGTCAGCCGATTCACGTCCATATCCTTCAGGCGTCGGGCCAGGGCATCATTCGCACTCGCCGTTTCAAACAGGCCCAGTTGGAGCCGCGAGTTGGAGCCCTCCGCCGAGACGGCCGGCCGGCCACCACGAGCCAACGCATCCTGTTCGAGGGAATCCAGGATGCTGCGGGCGCGCGCGATGACGGCTGCCGGCAAGCCGGCCAGACGTGCCACCTGGATGCCGTAGCTTCGGTCGGCCCGCCCGGCCACGACCTTGCGCAGGAACACGATGTCGTCGCGCCATTCCTTTGCCGCTACGTGGGCGTTGACCACGCCGGGATGAGTGTCGGCCAGGTCGGTCATCTCGTGATAGTGCGTGGCGAACAGCGTTTTCGGCCGTGCATGGCGGTTGGTCACCAAGTGCTCGGCCACCGCCCAGGCAATGCTCAGCCCATCGAAGGTGGAGGTGCCTCGTCCGATTTCGTCCAGGATGACCAGGCTTCGCGACGTCGCGGTGTGCAGAATGTGGGCGGTCTCCTGCATCTCCACCATGAAGGTGGACTGACCGCGCGCGATGTTGTCGGACGCACCCACGCGAGCGAACACACGATCGACGACACCCATCCGGGCATCGCGCGCCGGCACGAACGAGCCGGCCTGCGCCATCACACACATCAACGCGACCTGCCGCAGGTAGGTCGATTTGCCGCCCATGTTCGGCCCGGTCAGGATCACCAACTGCCGGTCCGCGCCATCCAGGTGCGTGTCGTTCGGCACAAACGGGTCCGGGCAATACCGCTCGACGACAGGATGCCGTCCGTCGACGATCACAATGGCGTCACCGTCATCGACGTGGGGTTTGACGTAGTTGTGCAGCGCCGCGATGTCCGCCAGAGCCGCCAGGACGTCCAGCGAGGCGACGGCGCGCGCCGTGTCCTGAATGCGGGGCGCCTGGGCGGCGACCGAGGCCCGGATCGCGTTGAATATTCCGAGTTCCAGATCCAGGATGCGCTCGTCGGCGCCGAGCACCTTTTCTTCGTAGTCCTTCAGGGCGGGCGTCACGAATCGCTCGCCGCCGGCAATCGTCTGCTTGCGCTGGTAGTCGGCCGGCACCGCGTGCAGATGGGATTTCGAAATCTCGATGTAGTAGCCGAAGACCCGGTTGTAGCGGACCTTGAGTGACGCGATGCCGGTGCGGGCCCGTTCCTGCTCCTCCATCTCGGCGATCACCTGCTTGCCCGATCGCGACATGTGACGAAGATCATCGAGTTCGGCATTGACACCCTCGCGGACACATCCGCCATCACGCGCGATGGCGGGCGGTTCGTCGAGGATGGTGTGCTCGATGGCGTCGCGCACGTCCGGCACAGGGTCCAGCTGGGCGGTCAGACTGCCGACCAGCGGCGATTGAAACCCATCGAGGAGCAGACGCAGGCGGGGCACGGCGCCCAGCGAATTCTTGAGCGCCACCAGATCGCGGGGACCGGCGGTGCCAAGCGCCGCGCGGGCCACCAGGCGCTCCAGGTCGTGTACCGCTTTCAACGTGTCGCGAAGCTTGGCTCGTTCGGTGGTGCGAAAGGCGAAGTCCTCGACGGCGTCGAGCCGGTCTCGAATCCGTTCGAGCGATACGAGAGGACGCAGCAGCCACGACTTCAGCAGGCGGGCCCCCATCGGGGTCACCGATCGGTCGAGTTCGTGCAGCAGGGAACCGGCCCGGGTGCCGCCGAAGGACTCCACGATCTCCAGATGTTTGATTGTCAGCGGGTCTACGGCGAGGCGATCGGCCTGTTCGCGGAAGGTGACGCTGCGCACATGCGTGAGCTCCGCCTTCTGGGTGTCCTGCAGGTACTTCACCAGTCCGCCCGCCGCCCGAACTGCGTAGAGACGATCCTCGAGCCCATAGCCTTCGAGCGAATGCGTGTGGAACTGGCCCAGCAGCGTACGCCGGGCGCTATCGGATTCAAACGTCCAGGCGTCGACGCGGGTGATGCTGGCCTCGGCACGAGCAGAAGCCGGGACGAGTGCGTCCAGCGCGACGTCGTCGGGCACCACGATCTCGCGGGGCCGCAACACCGCCATTTCGTCGGCGAGCGCCTGCAGACCATCTGTTCCGCGGTACTCGGCGGCCTGGAACTCTCCAGTAGACAAATCCAGCAGCGCGGCGCCGATCACAAGTGCGGGGTCGCTTGGCGCGGAACGCGACAGATCGCCAGACTGACGGTGCGTCGATGCGGGAGGCGTGAAGGGGGACGGCGTCAACGCGATCAGATATGCCGATTCGCGCGCGTCGAGATAGCCCCCTTCGGTGAAAGTACCGGGTGAGACCACCCGGACCACCTCCCGACGCACCAGACCTTTGGCTTTTCGGGGGTCTTCAACCTGCTCGCAGATCGCCACGCGGAAGCCCTTCTTCACCAGGCGGGTCAAGTATCCTTCGGCTGCGTGGTACGGCAGCCCGCACATCGGGATGTTGCCCCCGTCGGCGTCTCTGGCCCGCGAGGTCAGTGTTAGATCGAGCGCCCGCGAGGCGACCAGGGCGTCTTCATAGAACATCTCGTAGAAATCGCCCATGCGGAAAAAGACGATCGCGTCAGGGTACTGGCGCTTCGCGTCCAGATACTGACGCATGGCTGGGGTAGCGCTGCCAGGGTTTCGAGGCGGGGTGACCCGTTCGGGGGAGGACACGTCTCGGAATATAGCATCTCCCTGCCACGCTGGGGCACAATCAGGACATGCTAATCGCCGCGGTGGACACGACGACCCAGGCAGGCAGTGTGGCTTTGGTGCGCGATGATCGGGTGGTGGCTTCGTTCAGCGGCGAGGCGGCCACGCCGCATGCCGAACGCCTTCCTGGGGATCTCACCGCGCTGCTGGCGAGCCACCGCTTGTCACTGGCCGACGTGGACGTGTTTGCCGTGGCGACTGGCCCTGGCTCGTTTACGGGTCTGCGGATCGGTATCGCCGCCGTACAGGGTCTGGCCTTCGCTCTGGGAAAGCTGGTCGTCGCCGTGTCGGCACTGGAGGCCCTGGCCACCGCGGTGGCCGCGACAGACCCAGGCGGCCACCCAGTTGGCGTCTGGATGGATGCCCGGCGGCACGAAGTGTTCTCGGCGGCGTTTCAGCCTGAGCGCGGACACGACGACTCGGTTCTGCCGTCGCTGGGGTGTCTGGAGGAGGCGGCCGTTGGCTTACCGGCGCTCACGTTGGACCGCTGGTGCCAGATGCCGTGGTTCAGCGCCCTTAGATGGGTCGGTGACGGGACGGCGGTCTATCGGCAGCTGCTCGCCGGGCGGCTTCCGTCAGGGGTGGCCAGCAGTGCCCAGGCGCCGGCCATCGCGCCATGGGTCGGGCGCATCGGCGCGCGGCGCGCGGCGGCAGGCCAAGCGGTCCATCCACATGCCATCCAACCGATCTACGTGCGCAGGCCCGATGTCGAGCTGGCTCGCGCCCGCCGGCAGGCGAGGGGCTGATGAGCCCGGTCATTATTGAATGGGCGATCACTGACGCCGATCTCGACGGCGTGATGGAGGTGGACAAGCTCAGCTTCTCATCTCCGTGGACCCGGCCGATGTACGAGGCCGAGCTGGGCCAGACGGGTGTCGCGTTTGTCGCGGTGCTGAGAACGCCGACCATACCGGTCGCCGGCTACTGTTCGTTTCGGGTGGTCGTGGATGAACTTCACATCAACAACGTGGCAGTGCGTCCCGAGTGCCGTCGCTGGGGATTCGGGCGGCAGCTGATTCGATTCGCCTTGAAAGAAGGCCGCCAGCGTCACGCAGCTCACGCCTTTCTCGAGGTGCGGCGGTTGAACGAGGCCGCCCGCCGGCTTTACCGAGGGCTAGGATTCTCAGAGGTCGCGGTTCGCCGGGGCTACTACGCCTTGCCGACCGACGACGCCATCGTCATGACCGGAGATGTTCGATTTATTGAATCGGATACGGATACTTGAATCGGGCTATCCCTTGTGGTAGCGTTCGACTAGCCATTCATGTTTGCGCACAGGCTTACTCACGCGCTGTTCTACAGCCCCTACACAAGGAGGCGGAAAGCATGACGGCAGACGTAACGGACTTGAAGTCTATGCTGATCCAGAACGACGACGAATTCCGTCAGCTCGCTACGAGGCACCACGAGTTAGAAGATCGGTTACACGAGTTATCCCACAAGCCCTACCTGTCGGAACCCGAGCAGGTCGAACAGGCCCAGATCAAGAAGCGGAAACTGCAGTTAAAGGACCGCATGGAGGATATCGTGCGGCGCATGCGTGCCCAGACGGGTCCGCAGACCATCTCGGCGTAGACACGCCCGCAGCATTCGGCGCGCCCGACACTGGTCGCGTGCCGGACATCGCGGCGACGGCAGCCAACTCCCGACACCGGAAGCTGGCTGCTGTCGTTTTTGGGCGTCGGCCCCTTCGACGCTGGTCGAAGTAGAATACGCACGTCATGAGAATCGACAAGGCCGGGTGGCCCTTTATCGCGTCGGCGCTCGTGCCTGCATCTGGGCTGGCACTGCTGGGCGTTGAGTGGGCAGCCGCGCTGTTGACCCTGCTGGCGGTCTTCTTCGTGTTCTTTTTTCGAGATCCAGAACGACAGACCCCGGTCGATCCCCGAGCGGTCGTCTCTCCCGCCGATGGAAGGGTTCTGGTTGCCGGCGTGGCCGATCCGGTCGCGGCCCCGCCCGGCGATTGGCAGCAAATCAGCATTTTCCTGTCGCCTCTAGATGTCCACATCAACCGCATTCCCATCTCGGGCCGCGTGTTGAAAGTGGAGTACACGCCAGGCCGATTCCTGGCCGCGTATCGGTGGGAGGCCGCGGCGCAGAACGAACGGAATGACGTGTGGATCGACCACAACGGTCAGACGGCCGTTTTCCGCCAGGTGGTCGGCGTGCTGGCCCGGCGACTGGTCTGCCGCATCCGGCCAGGCGACGAGGTTCGAGCCGGGCAGCGGTTCGGATTGATGAAGTTCGGGTCGCGGATGGATGTCTTTCTGCCGGCTCACGTGGAGCTCCTGGTCAGGGTGGGTGCGCGCGTCAGGAGCGGAGAAACGGTCGTGGCAACATGGTGACGCCTGTGGACTCGCCCGTACAGTCGGCCGAGTATCCCGTCGAGGATCCGGTGCGCGGACACCCCCGATTCGATCCGCTTCGCCGCTTGCCCGATCGTCCGCGGCAGCGTCTTCGACGCGGCGTGTACCTGATCCCGAGTCTGTTTACGCTCGGCAACATGTTCTGCGGCTACCTCTGCATACTGTTTGCGATCAGAGGCGAGCTGGAAGTGGCCGCGCTATTTATCGGCCTGGCCTTTCTGCTCGACGGGCTCGATGGGCGCATCGCGCGGATGACGGGAACCGAAACACCATTCGGGTTGGAATTCGATTCGCTCGCCGATGTCATCTCCTTCGGCGTGGCGCCTGCGGTGTTGACCTTCATGTGGGGCTTGCAGCCCCTGGAACGGCTTGGCTGGGCAGCGGGCTTCATCTACGTGACTGCGGCCGCGATGCGGCTGGCCCGATTCAACATCCAGACCGGCGCCGGCGTGGACAAGCGGTATTACGTGGGTATGCCCAGTCCCGCGGCAGCCGCCATTCCTGCCTCCACGGTGTACTTTTACCCGGAAGTCCTGCACGATCCGCGGCTGGCCCTGATCGCGCTCGGGGTGATGGCGCTGCCGGCGTTTCTGATGGTCAGCACCATTCGTTTCCGCGGCTTCAAGACCTTCGACCTCCGCGTGCGCCGGTCGTACAAGGTGCTGGCCCTGCTGGCGATGGCGTTCGCCGTCATCCAACTGCGCCCGCCCTTCGTGTTGATCGTGGTGGCCTATGCGTACCTGCTCTCGGCCTTCGTCGAGTGGATCTGGTCGCGGCTGAAGCGGCGCCCGACGATTACTCCGCCGGCTTGATCACGCTGTGGGTGGAGGCGTGGCGGGCATCGACAGGGTAACCGTCGTGCCGCTCCCCGGGTCACTGGCGACACTGATGCGGCCGCCGTGCAATTCCACGTTGCGCTTGGAGATGGTTAGACCAAGGCCGGTGCCGATGGCCTTGGTCGAGAAGTAAGGCTCGAAGATGCGGTCCAGAGCGGCGCGATCCATCCCCACGCCGGTATCACGAACCGTCAGTGTGACGCCGGCGCCGTCGGGGGCCGGGCGTCCGGCGATCGAGAGCTCGCCACCGGCCGGCATCGAGTGGAGGGCGTTTTCGATCACGTTGGTCAGCGCCCGGCCGATGAGCGTCCGATCAACCCACAGCAACGGGAGGTCGCTTGGCACGTCGACGCGCAGCGTGACGTGCTCTGGCAACCCTGCCCGGTAAGGCCCGACCACTTCGGCGACCAGATCGGCAGGTGGCGTGGCCACGGGCCTTGGCGTGGGTGAGGAGGCGAAGCTCGAGAATTCGGCGGCAATCTGCCGGAGCAACCGTACCTGACCGAGGATCGAGTCCACGCAGTCTTCGAGCACCGGCGAGAGCGGTTCGCCGCGGTCGCGGTGGACGCGTCGCAGGTGTTCGGCCGACAACTGAATCGGGGTGAGCGGGTTCTTGATCTCGTGAGCGACCTGACGCGCCATGTCGGCCCAGGCTTCCAGTCGGTGTGTGCGCTCCAGTTGGCCCTGCTGGCGTTGCAGTTCGGCCGCCATCGCGTTGAATGCCTCCACGAGGCGCCGCAGTTCGTCGGAGGAGGTGACGGTCACCCTGGCGTCCAGATCGCCTCGGGCGATTCGCGCCGTGGCTCGCTGCAGCCGGTTCACCGGGTCAGCAATCCGTTCAGCCATCCAATAGCCCAACGCGGAGCCGATCAGCACGAAGGCCACGACGGCCAGCAGGATGCGGCGATTGAGATCGTCGATCTCCCGTTCAATCGCCTGCTGGCGCAACGTCAACGGCACGGTCAGAATCGCCTCGCCGCCGCCAAGCCTCGCAGGGGCGGCCGCCACCATGTATGGGAACTGGCCGGCGCGCTCGTCTCCCACGAATGTCAGGCGGCGATCGAACACGATGGCCTTGTAGACATCTGCGGATGTACGGGTCGGCAGCAGGCCTGACGCGAACAGATCGCGTTCGCTGGTCGCGACCAGGCGCGAGCCATCATAGATGTTGACGTCCTGGTCAATGAGTCGGGAAATCCAGACCAGGATGTCGTCGGTCAGCGTCGATGCGGTCGTGTCGCTACGTTGCTGGAGCCGGCCGTAATCCTCGATCACGCGCTGTGCCACGTTGGTGGTCCGTGTGGCCGCATCCTCGACGTCGGATCGCAGCCGGGTGGTCATGTACGCGCGACTGATAAATGCGAGCGTCAAGACGGGGATGACGGCGGCGGCGACAAAGGCGAGGAACAGCTTGCGATAGAAGCTGGCTCGAATCTCCCGCAACAAGGCCCGTCCCCTGGTGGCGCCTGCTGCCCCGGTTGTCCGGGCCAGCCCTGCCAGCATCAGCAACAGCGCGTAGACGGCCCCCGCGAGGGTGGCCAGCTCGGCCAGCGAAACCAGATGGCCGACGAGCGACAAGACTGGATAGCCCAGCGCGTAAATCCCACCCCGGTCGTTGGCGAAATACACGTGATACGCGCGACCGGATGAAAACTGTCGGCTCCAGAACGGCTGGCGCGAGGCGTAGATTCGCTGAAACGTCGCACGATCGAGCGTGCGTGCGTTGGCCACCGACGCGTACACCGGGCGCTGGCTCCATCCGTAGACCACGAAGTCGAGGTCTCGTCCGATCGAGCTGTCGACGTCCAGAATCCGTTCGTTTCTGAAGAGCTCCACGTAGGGATTCTGCGATGTGATGAAGGGCAAGGCCCCATAGTCCAGCATCGCGTGAATCACAATGGCGCCACGCATGCGGGGACCGTCTGGGCCGGGCATGCACAATCCCCGTCCCGCGTGCAACAACCGCCGTTCTTCCGATCCAAATGGCGACACCTCCTCGAACAAATCCCATCCGCAACCGGCCTCCGTCCACGTCTGCTGTATCGAGGTGTATTCGGGCAGGTTCAGCGCGAATCGGCTGACCAGCGAACCGTTGCCGGCGTAGAGCTCCACGGCGGATGTCAGCCTGAAAGCCCCGAGATCGGTCTGAGACCAGACGAGAAAAGCCGCGTCGGTTGGCGGAGGGCCTGTTGGTCCGGATGCGGCGGCCAGGGCGAGGTCGGGCAGGCCGGTCAGCCGGTCGATCTGCTCCAGGGCGTGCCGCACACGCACCTGCAGGTCGTTGCGCTGGAGCATGGCCTGAGGCGCGAGCCGACTTTCGATGACGTGTTGTTTGGCTCGCGTAGCCACGACGTTCAGCGACGGGTACAACGACACGGAGGGCAGGAGGAGCGCCAGGAACATGGACACGATGGAGGCGGCTTGCGAGGCGTGCCGGCGCCAGCGAACAAAGCGCATCGACACCCACGTCACCAGCATCGCGAAGGCGAGCGGTGGCGCCGCCGTCCACGGCGACATGCCGGGAGACACCAGGGGCGCCATCCACAGCGCGATTCCGACAGGCAGCAGCCATCCACCCAGCCATAAGGCCCGAACCCCCCACCCGTGGCCAATTCGGAACATCACCAGTCCCACCGTGAGCACGGCGACGACGGCCCATAAGACCGCCGCGTGCAACAGCAGCAGCGCCACCGCCCAGGCCAGACGCGCCGGATCCCACGGGTGCAGCGAGAAACTGAGCAAGTCGACGGAGGTATCACGAGCCAGAAGGCCGACGTACCACCCGTGGGTGGCCAGCACGGCCGCCATTCCCACGCTGGCGGCAACCTGGGTCACGGCGAAGAGCACGGCCGAACTTGACCACGGCCGTACCGTCCTGCGCCACCGTCTCAGCGCCACCCGCAGGCGAATCGCGCCATCAACGGCCAGGGCGGCCAGCGCCAACGCGGCCAGTGCGGTCAGCAGGAAATCCAGCGGCGATCGCAGCAGGATCACCAGGACGGATGGACTGGTTGGCGCCACCTCTGGCGTGATGACCGTGCTGGCCAAAGGGACCGCCACCCATGCCACTGCGCGTGCTGCAACCACGGCGGCAGCGGTGAGGAAGGTCTTCCAGATGCCACCGCTCAACGTGTGGCTGGTGGATCGCGACGACAGGACCGCACCCGCACACCACGCGAGGAGCAGCGACCCGAGTCCGAGCATGGCCGCCAGCACCCGGCGGCGCCAGACGGTTCGGGCAGCGGCCACATCGCGAATGCTCACCCGGCCTTCGAGCAACGGTTCGCCAGTCGATCCGGTGAGTAGGAACGTCTCGGTCGTGCGAGCGTCGCCTGCCCCTTCGTATCTGGTGCGCAGGCGCACCGGCACCAGAGAGGAAGGCCACGCAACGGCGTCTCCTGTGCCGGGCTGTGTCGTGCCGTTGGAGGGGAGCGCCCGTTCGGCGACGATGGTCCCAAGGCGCCGCGCGCCGGGCCCTTCGCCGTCGGCCACAGGCCGTAGGCGCACCAGACTGGGTCCCGCCGAACCTGGCGTCACGAGAAGGGCGGCAGGACCATTCAGCCTGGCTCTGACCAGTCTGGGCAGATCCGACGGACGGCCCGCCCAGGCGATCGGGGTGCCGTCGGCGGCATGTACGGTGACGGACACCTGGGGCGCGGACAGCTGCGCCAGCACACCGAACAGCTCTCGCGCGCTGGCCGGATCGGCTGCGGCGCGGACGATCAACGGCCGCCGGTCGCTCACCAGTTCGGACACACGCTCGAGCGACGACACCATCGCCGCGATGTCGGCCTTGACGCCAGCCGTGATTCTCACGACGCCGTCGGCATCGTTCCACCCGAGCTCGACGACCTCGAACGCATATCCGCCGGCGGCCACCGACACGACCAGCCCCAGGAAGATGGCGGCTATGTGGCGGCGCGTCATGGGGTGGTTCATCGACACCGATTGCAAGCAGCATAGCCGTGCGGGGACTCTGGGACAAGCGAGCCGTGTTTGGCGCGGGCGGCACCCGGCAAAGCGTGTTATAAGAGGACAACTGACATGGAGCCTCACGTCACGGTGAAGACCGTGTTGAAACGGGGCGCGCTCGTGGCCGCCGCCAACTGGCAAGTCACCGCCATCCAATTCGTGGCCGAGTCCACGTTCAAGATGTTGCTGACCATTCCCGTGGTGGGGGGGCTGCTGCTGGTGGCGCTCGTGCTGGGCCACGCATTGCCAGAGCTGATCGGCGGAGAGCTGCGAACCAGCCTCGGCTACATCGCCTCTGCGCTGCGATCCGAACCGTTGGCCCTGATGGCGTTCCTGGCGTCGTTCGCGATTGTGGGACTGGCGGGTTCGGTCTTCATGTTTCTCGTCAAAGGCGGCACCGTGGCGGTGCTGGCCGCCGGCGAGCGCGATGGCGGCACGGTGGAGCAACCCCCGCTGCACCTACGCGCGTTCTGGACGGCGGCGGCCTTCTCCCTTGATCGGTTTCAGAAGGGCTGCCGGTACCTGCTGCGACGGTACCTGCGTCTCGGCCTGCTGCTGGTCGCCGTGTACGGTGTGTCGACGGGCGCGTACCTGGGCGGATTGTTCGTGGCCTACCGATCGGTTGGAGACTCCAGCCTTGAGTGGACGATGTGGGCGGGTATCGCATCGGCAGCGCTGGTCGCCTGGATTACGCTGGTCAACTTCCTGTACCTGCTCATCCAGATGGTGATTGCCGTCGACGATTGCAGTGTCAGGTCCGCGGCCCGGCGTGTCGTTCGATTCCTGCGCTCGGAGTCACGCCTGGTTCTCGGTGTGTTTCTGGTGGTGCTCGTGTTGGTAATGGGCGCCACGGTGGTGTCGGTGATCGCGACGACCAGCCTGGGCCTGATCGCCTTCGTGCCGCTGGCGGGGCTGACCGTGATTCCGCTGCAATTGCTGGCGTGGCTGTTTCGTGGGCTGGTGTTTCAGTATCTGGGTTTGAGCGCGCTCGCGGCGTACCTGAATCTCTATCGTCGCACTCTTGCTCCCGCAGGTGAGGCCTTGTCCGGTGGTAACTGTTTACCGGGTCGATCGGAAGCAACCCGGCAAACAGTTACAGCCGGATGAGATCATTGGAGAAGGACGGGCGTCATCATGATCACGTACGAGCCGTTTCTATCACGGTCGGGTGAGAGCATGCAGGGGTCCGCGATCCGCAAGATGGGCGTGGTGGCGGCCGGCATTCCCGACATCATCTCGTTCGCACCCGGCTACCCCGATCCGAAGGTCTTCGCGTGGTCCGAGTTCCGGGAGATCGCCGCGTCAATCCTGACCGGCGAGGATCCGGCGGCCCTGCAGTACGGACCGACGCGTGGCTACCCGCCGCTTGTCAAGAGCTTGCCGGACATGCTGGCCTTGCGAGGAGTCACGGCAAGCGTGGAGGACATCCTCGTCACGACCGGATCGCAGCAGGGGCTCGATCTGGTGGCCCGGATCTTGTGCGACCCCGGAGATGTGGTGCTGGTGGAGTTGCCGACGTACACCGGTGCGATTGCGGCGTTCCGGGACGTGCAGGCGGAATTGGTGGGCGTGAGGCAGGAGGCCGACGGCATCGACCTGGCCGATCTCGAGACGGTGCTCCGGCGGGAACGGGCGGTTGGCAAACGCGTCAACTGCGTCTACGTGGTGCCCAACTTCCAGAACCCGGCCGGGACGCTGATCGGCGCTGACAAGCGGCTCGGCCTGCTGGAGCTGGCCGCACGCCATAACCTGTTGATCATCGAGGACGATCCCTATGGCGATCTGTACTTCGATGAGCGGGATGCGCACCTGACGCGCCCCATCAAGGCTGACGACCGCGAAGGCCGAGTCATCTATCTGAGCAGTTTTTCGAAGACGCTGGCGCCCGGATTTCGTGTGGCCTGGCTGGCGGCGCCGGCCGCTCTGGCGTCCAAGCTCGATGTGGCCAAGCAGGCCGCGGATCTGTGCACAGGCTCGCTGGACCAGCGCGTGGTGTACGAGTCGTGGAAGCGTGGGCTGCTGACCGAACGAGTACCGCAGTTGCGAGCCCATTACCGGGACAAGAAGAACGCGATGGAGCGGGTCACGCGCAGTGAACTCGGCGATCTGGCAACCTGGCGGGAGCCGCGCGGAGGGTTTTTCCTGTGGGTGGCGCTGCCGGTTCATCTGAATGCTGAAACCCTGCTGGCTCGGGCGGTACGCGAGAAGGTGGTGTACGTGGCGGGCACCGCGTTTTTTGTCGACGGCAGCGGCCAGAACCTGATCCGGCTCTCGTTTTCGGCACCGACCCCGGAACGAATCGAGGAAGGCATCCGTCGGTTGGCCCGGGTGGTGCGGGCAGAGGCGGCCGAGCCCCAGCCGGTTGGCGTGCACGGCTCCTGAACTGATCCCGGAAGACCACGGGCGCAGGTCAGCGGATGACGGGGCGTGTTTCCCTGGGCAGCAGGGTGCCTGGCATGTAGTCGATGCAGACCAGGTTCGCCGTTTCGGGCGCCTGAATGGTTCCAGGAATCGGATCGAGCGGAACCACCGGCGGCTCCACGGCCCGTGACAGTGCGACGACCTGCCCGGATGACGTCACCACCACCAGATGATCGAGGACTCCGCCGGCCAACGGGATGAAGTGAGGCACATGGATTGGGCGGCCCGAGAGCAGCTCGACCCCAGCCGGCGATCCGTCCAGCGCCTTGTAGGCGCGCAGCTCCGGTGCCACGCCGGGTACGACGACGTAGTCCAGATCGATCACGGGTCCGCTCTGCGGCCGTGACGAGAGGCGTGTCTGCCACTTCAGATCGCCGTGCTGCCGGCCCAGGGCACGAAGCGAGCTGTCAAGCGAGACGACGTAGGTGCGGCGGGTATCGGCGGCGGTCGCAGCGGTGATGCCTCCGCCGGTTCGCCACTTCCAGCGCACGCCACCTCTGGCGGTGTCCAGGGCGTATAGGAACTTGTCGGTGGCACCCACGTAGAGTTGGTCGTCGACCACGTTGAGTGAGGTCGCCGAGGCCGCCAGGCGGCGTGTCCAGATGAGCCCACCCGATCGGCTGTCGAACGCCTGGATCTCTCCGTCGGGGAGCGCCACGAACAGTCGATCGTTCGCGAACACCGGCACAACCGTCGGTGGCGCTCGCAAGGTGCTGCGCCTGACGATCGATCCATTCCTCAGGTTCAACACGACGACCTCGCGCTCGGCGGTCAGCACGACGCCCAGATCGCCGGTCGCCGTCGGCGCCAGGGCCCCGGGGGCACCCACATCGCGCTCCCACTTTGTTTGTCCAGTCAGGCCATCGACACCCCAGGCGACCGACTCGTGTACGACGAGCAGGACGCCGGCTGATTGTGCCAGGGGTAGCGACACGGGGCGCGCGACAGACCAGACCGTGGATCCGTTGGCCAGCGAGAGGGCCACCAGCGTGCCATCTCGCAGCGCGACATACGCGTGTCGGTCGTCGAACACGGGGGGCTGCGCCGGGACGGCCGGCAGCTGGATCTCCCACAAGCGAGCACCGGGGAACCGATCAGGGATCGGCGGGCGATCGGTGGCCAGCACTCCCGATCCGTGCGCCAGCATCGTGAGCGCAACCACCGTTGCAGCCCACCACAACGCGCGCGCGAGGGGTCGGAGACCGGTGGCGAAAACCGACGTGATGGCCGCTCGCAGAAGCACATCGGTATAATAGCGCCGGTATATCCCTCGTGTGAATCCTGTGACCCATCAGACCATTCTCGTCCTTGATTTCGGATCGCAGTTCACGCAACTGATTACGCGTCGATTGAGAGCGCTGTCGGTGTATTCGGAGATCGTGCCGTGGGGCGAGAGCCTGGAGGCGATCCTGGCGCGGCAGCCGATTGAGTGGGAGTGACATGGCCGAGTTCGTTCACCTGCACCTGCACACCGAGTACTCGCTGCTGGACGGAGCCTGCCGCATCGACGAGCTGCTCGACGAAGCCCAGCGGCTGGGCATGCCGGCGCTGGCGGTGACCGAGCACGGCAATCTCTTCTCGGCCGTCACCTTCCACGACAAGGCGAAGGCGCACGGCATCAATCCGATTCTCGGGTGCGAGGTCTACGTGGCGCCGGGCAGCCGGTTGACCAAGAGCGGCACCATCGGCGAGACGGCGAATCACCTGGTGCTGCTGGCCGAGACCACCGAGGGCTTCCACAACCTCATCAAGTTGGTCTCGTCGGCCTATACGGAAGGGTTCTACTACAAGCCGCGCATCGACAAGGACCTGCTCGCGCAGTACGCCACGGGGCTCATCGGCTTGAGCAGTTGCCTGAAGGGCGAGGTGGCGACCGAACTGCGCGCCGACCAGATGCAGCGGGCGGCCCATGTGTCAGCCACGTACCGGGACATCTTGGGGCCAGGCAACTTCTTTCTCGAGATGCAGTACCAGGGGATCGAGGATCAGCTCGTCGTCAACCGTGGACTGGTCCCTCTGGCCCGCGATCTCGGGCTGCCGCTGGTGTGCACGAACGATGTGCACTACCTCAGGCGCGACGACCACCGTCCGCACGACGTGCTGCTCTGCATCGGCACCGGGAAGAGGGTGACCGACGCCGAACGGCTGCGCTATCACGGCGATCAGTTCTTCCTGAAGACCGCCGACGAGATGACGGCCGTGTTCGGCGAGTATCCCGAAGCGATGCGCAACACGCTGGCCATCGCCGAGCGCTGCCATGTCGAGATCGAGAAGGACGTCCATCATCTGCCGAACTTCCAGGTGCCCGAGCCGTTCTCGCTCGACGGGTACTTCGAGCACACCGTACGCCAGGGCTTCGACAGGCGCCTGACGCGGCTGCAGGAATGGGCGTCGGCCGGCCGTCTGCGCCATACGATTGATGACTATCGGGCCCGACTGCAATACGAAATCGATGTCATCAAGGGCATGAAGTATCCCGGGTACTTCCTCATCGTGTGGGATTTCATCCGGTACGCCCGGGAGCGGGGCATCCCGGTGGGGCCTGGGCGCGGATCGGCGGCTGGCAGCCTGGTGGCCTACTGCCTGCGCATCACGGATGTGGACCCGCTGCAATACGACCTGCTGTTCGAGCGGTTTCTGAATCCCCAGCGCGTCTCGCTGCCCGATATCGACATCGATTTTTGCGAGCGCCGCCGTGGCGAAGTGATCGAGTACGTGACGCGGAAGTACGGCCGCGAAAACGTGGCGCAGATTATCACCTTCGGCACCATGAAGGCGAAGGCCGTCGTGCGTGACGTCGGCCGTGTGCTCGACATGAGCTACGCGGACGTGGATCGGGTCGCCAAGCAGATTCCGGCAGCGCTCGACATGAACCTGCAGAGAGCGCTCGACGAGAACCCGGTGCTGCGCGACCTGGAACGGACCGACGCCAAGGTCGGCGAATTGCTGGGCGTGGCGAAACGCCTGGAGGGCATGGCGCGTCACGCGTCGGTGCACGCCGCTGGCGTGGTGATTACGCCGAGACCGATCACGGACTTCGCGCCGCTCTATAAGGGGTCCCGCGACGAAATCACGACCCAGTGGGGCATGAAGGAGATTGAGCGGATCGGTCTCTTGAAGATGGACTTCTTGGGGCTGAGCACGCTCACGCTGCTTCGCGATGCGGTGGATCAGATTGAGACGACCACCGGAGAGCGTCTGGATCTGACAGCGTTGCCGATGGATGACAGCCGGACCTTCGACCTGTTCTGCGAGGGGCAGACGCTGGGCGTGTTCCAGTTCGAGAGTTCGGGCATGAGGGACATCCTCCGCAAGGCCAAGCCGCGGCTCTTCGAAGACCTCATCGCGCTGAACGCCCTGTACAGGCCGGGCCCGATCAAGGGCGGCATGATTGACGATTTCATCGCGCGGAAACATGGCCGCGTGGAGATCACCTATGAGCTGCCGCAGCTGGAGCCCATCCTGCAGGAGACCTACGGCGTGATGGCCTATCAGGAGCAGGTGATGCGGGTGGCGAGCGAACTGGGAGGGTTCTCGCTCGGCGAGGCCGACATTCTGCGCAAGGCGATGGGCAAGAAAAGCGCCGACCTGATGCAGGCCCAGCGGACGGCCTTCGTCGCGGGAGCGGTCTCGCGTGGAATTTCGGAGAAGAAGGCGGCACGCGTCTTCGGCCTGATGGAGCAGTTTGCCGGCTACGGCTTCAATAAGTCGCATTCGACCACGTACGCGCTGCTCGCGTACCAGACCGCGTACCTGAAAGCGAACTACCCGTGGCATTTCATGGCGGCGTTGTTGACCATCGAATCGCAGAACACGGCCAAGCTGGCGGCGTACCTCCACGAATGCCGGGATCGCGGCGTGCCCATCCTGCCGCCCGACATCAATACCAGCACCCTGGCGTTCACCGTGATGCCTGAGGGTGTTCGGTTCGGATTGGGCGCCGTGAAAAACGTCGGAGAGGGCGCCATCGCGTCGATCCTGCAAGTGCGCCAGCGATGCGGCCCGATCGCCTCTCCGTACCGGTTGTGCCAGGACTTGGATCTGCGTCTCGTCAACAAGCGCGTGCTCGAGAGCCTGGTCAAGGCCGGGGCCATGGATTCCCTGCAGCCTTCCGACCTGGCGGGTCCGGCGTGCTCGGCGCTGGCGCTTCGGCCCAGGCTTCTGGCAGCGGTCGACGGCGCGGTCGACTACGGGAGCCGCCACCAGCGGGATCGCGATCAGGGCCAGACTCAGCTGTTCGGGGATGGCGATGAGGGGTCCTCCGACGGCGTCGAGACGGCGTTGCCCGTGGCTCCCGCCTGGACCGATGCGCAGCAGTTGGCGTACGAGAAGGAGGCGCTCGGGCTGTATTTGAGCGGCCATCCGATCGACCGGTTTGCCGCCGACCTGAAGGTGTTCGGCGCCCGGACGATCGAGGATCTGCTGGCCATGGCCGATGGCGCAGGATCCGACCAGGCCGACCAGCCCGATCAGGCCGGCCAGGACGATGGGGGTCGCAGCGGCGGGCGAGTGGGACGGATCAGCGAAGAGGTCAGCGTGGGCGGGATCGTGGCCTCGCTGCGCCCACTCAGAACGCGCAAGGGCGATCGGATGGCCGCCTTCATGATCGAGGATCCGTGCGGCGCCGTCGAAGTGGTGGTGTTTCCCGAGGCCTTTGGCAAGGCCGCATCGCTGCTGCAGAACGACGCGATGATCGTTGTGCGCGGGCGCTTCGAGTGCGACGACGAAAGTATGAGGATTCTGGCTTCCGATATTCTGTCGGTCGAGGCGGTGCGGGAACAGCTCGCCCGGGAAGTGACCATCAGGTTATCTTCGCCCCCGCACGACGGGCGCACGCTGGGCCAGGTGATCGACGTGCTGGGCCGCCACAAGGGCGACAGACGGGTGGCGCTCGAAATCGACCTGTGGGGACCGGGACGCCCGATGCGGGTGCGAGCCGAGGTGTCCGGGCATGTGCGCGCGCGGCCGTCGGAGCGTCTGGTGGCTGATCTGGAACGGATCTGCGGGCCGGGCAGCGTCACTCTGCGATAGGATCGATCCTGAACGGGAGGCACATGGCGGCCGAACTGCTGGAATTTGAAGAGCCCATCGGCGTCCTGCTCAAGGAGATCGAGGCGCTCGGCATGATGCCGCGCACCGAGGCCCGGGTGCAAGACATCGAGCGCCTGACGAACCGGATTGCGAGCCTGCGGGCCGAACTGTTCGCCAACCTCACTCCCTGGCAGCGAGTGTTGGTCGCCCGGCATGCCAGCCGCCCGGGCACGGCGGACTACATCGAACGGTTGTTCACCGGATTTGACGAGATTCACGGTGATCGGCGGTTTGGCGACGACCAGGCGATCATCTGTGGTTTCGCGCGCTTTCACGGTCAGGCGGCGTTGGTGGTCGGTCACCAGAAGGGCCGCACCACCAAGGAGAAGATCCATCGCAATTTCGGCTACGCGCGTCCCGAAGGCTATCGCAAGGCGCTACGCGCGATGCGGTTGGCCGAGAAGTTTGGCCGCCCCATTATCGTGTTTGTCGATACACCCGCCGCCTTTCCGGGCATCGAGTCGGAGGAGCGTGGCGTGGCCGAGGCCATCGCCTACAACTTGCGAGAGATGTCGGCGCTTGACGTGCCCATCGTGGTAGCGGTGTGTGGTGAGGGCGGCAGCGGGGGGGCATTGGGGATCGCGATTGGCGATCGGATTCTGATCCAGGAGTTCGCCATCTACAGCGTCATCCCGCCGGAAGGGTGCGCGGCGATTCTCTGGCGCGACTCGGGTCGAAAGATGCAGGCGGCTGACGCCTTGAAACTGACGGCCCCCGATCTGCTGCGCGCGGGCATCGTCGACGAAATCGTGCCTGAGCCGGTGGGCGGTGCGCACCAAGACCCTGTGGCGGCGGCGGCGACACTGGACGCAGCGATCCGTCGGTCGCTGGCCGAATCCTCAGCCTGGACGTCGGAGGATCGGCTGAACCGGCGCTACGAGAAGTTCCGGAACATGGGTCGGCTCGGGGTCGATTTTGTGGATCGCTCGCCGGGTGCGCCCTCATCAGAGCCACGCGTCGATGCGCGACCGTCCTGATGGTCTCGTACTACTGGGATCATCTCGCATGCGACGATGGCCGGGCGCGCCATTTGTCGGACGCCGTGGGCGTGGACCCTCTTTTGGGCCGCCTGCTCCTCCTGCGCGGCATCACGGGGCCCGAGGAAGCCGACCGGTTTCTCCACCCGTCACTCGACCATCTGCACAACCCCATGCTGTTGACCGACATGGCGCCGGCCGTCGATCGCCTGCTGGCGGCCGTCGCCCGTCACGAACGCGTGGCCGTGCACGGGGACTACGACGTCGACGGCATCACCTCGACGGTCATCGTCCGCCGTGCGCTCGAGATGCTGGGCGCCGAGGTCGGTCACTTCGTGCCCGAGCGCGTTCGGGACGGGTACGGCATCGGCATTCCGGCGATCGAACGCTTCCATGCCGAGGGCGTGCAGGTTGTGGTGTCGGTGGACTGTGGGATCAAGGGTGCCGAGGCGGCTCGTCGGGCGCGCGAGCTGGGTATGGATCTGATCATCACGGACCATCACGAACCGGGCGATGAGCTGCCGCACGCGCTGGCCGTCATCAACCCGCGGCGCCATGACTGTGCCTATCCGGACAAGCACCTGGCCGGCGCCGGCGTGGCCCTCAAGCTGGTCCAGGCGCTCTGCATGCGAACCGGGCATGAACGCTGGCTGCCGTCCTTCGTGAAAGTGGCAGCCATCGGCACGGTCGCCGACGTGGTGCCGCTTGTCGGTGAAAACCGGGTGATTGCCCGCCTGGGGCTTGACTGGCTCTCACGTGGTCCGAACAACGTCGGATTGAGGGCTCTGCTCGAAGCGGCAGGCCTGGCGGGGCGTCCGCTGGACAGCTACCATGTGGCGTTCATGCTGGCTCCCCGCGTGAACGCCGCCGGTCGGATGAGCACGCCCGACATTGCCACGCGCCTGTTGCTGGCCTCCGACGAGAGCCTGCTCGAAGAGGCTCGCGGTCTGGCCGAGCAGCTCAATCGCGAGAACGAACGGCGCCAGCAGGAAGAGCGAGTGGTCGTGGCGGCGGCGCGGCGCCTGGTCGACACCGATCCGGACATCGGAGCGCGATCGGTGATCGTCGTGGCCGGCGCGGACTGGCATCGCGGCGTGATTGGGATCGTGGCGTCGAAGCTGGTCGAGGCGTTCCATCGGCCGGCCATCGTCCTGTCAATTGACGGAGACGCGGCACACGGATCGTGCCGCAGCGTGCCCGGTTTTGACATCCTGGCGGCGCTCGACGCGCATGCCGGCTATCTGGAGCGTTACGGTGGGCACCGCGTGGCCGCGGGACTCACTATGGATCGAGGACGCATCGCGGCCTTCCGTGACGCCCTCAGCGTGTGGGCCGACCAGCGTCTGGGACCGGAGCTGCTGCGTCCGCGGCTGAGCATCGATGCGCCACTGGGGTTTCGCGCCATTGGTCCAGCGCTGGCCGAGGCGTTGGCGCAGCTCGGACCGCACGGGAACGGTAACCCCAAGCCCCTGTTCCATGCGAAAGGCGCGGTCGTCGCCGACGGCCCCAGGCGTCTGAAGCAACGGCACCTGAGCATGAGCCTGCGGCACGAAGGCGTGGCCCTTCGCGGCGTGTACTGGCGTGGAGCCGAGCAAGCAGAGGTCATCGAGGCGGCCCGCGGCGGACTGGACCTGGCTTTCACGGTCGAGCAGAATACGTTTAGAGGAGCCTCCACCCTGGAGGTGTCGTTGGCGGATGTTCGGGCCAGCGAGGTCGCCACATGATCCGATGGCAGCAGGGGCTGCGTACCGTGATTGCCGTCTTTGGCGTGGGATTCGCCATTCTGCTCGTCTACACGATGAGGGGGGCGAAACCGGCCGTGGTCCCCGTCGCGAGCGTGGCCCGGTTGGACCCGACGGCGAATGTCGAGGGCCGGCGCGGCGAGGTGCGCAAGTTCGATCTGAAGGGCGAGAGATACCGGATCGAGTTCGAGCGAAGCCTGGCCTATGCCGATGGTCGGCAGAAGCTGGGAGACGCCAAGGCGTATTTCGAACAGCACGCGAACCGGAGCTTCACGCTGACCGGCAAGGAAGCCGAGGTCGGTGCCAATCAGGAACATGTGGTGATGCGAGGCGCGGTGGTGCTGACCTCCAGCGACGGGCTGGCGGCCAGGACCGAAGAGGCGTCGTACAGCCAGGCCGAGGGCGTTGTCCGGGCGCCTGCTGCCTTCGCCTTCACGCGCGACCGCGTGTCGGGCAGGTCGATCGGCATGACCTACGACAAGAACCGGGATGTGCTGTGGCTGCTCGATCAGGCGAACTTGAAGATGGGGCGACCGGCGCCCAATGAACCGCCAATCGACATTGCCGCTGGCGGGGCCGGGATGGCGCGGGCGGATCACTACATGCGCTTCGAACGGGGCTTCACGATGGTGACCGGCGCCCGGACACTGGAAAGCGATGTGGCCACGGCCTACCTCACCGACGACAATGCCTATGTGAAATCGCTCGAGATGCGTGGACACTCCCGGGTCACGGGCTTGGGCGAGGGCACCGGGGCGTTGCGCGGCATGCAGGCCGAGGACATCAACCTCGAGTTCGCCGAAGACGGCAAGACCCTGCTCGGCGCCACGCTGGCGCGAAGTGCGTCAATCGAGTTGAGCGGATCGGAGTCGGCCGGCCGGCGGATTCGCGCAAACTGGATTGAGGTTGGTTTGGATGCTGATGGGAAGACGGTGACGGGGCTGTCCGCGCGCGACAACATGGAGTTGATCCTTCCTGGAGTGAACGACGGACCCTCGCGTGTGATCACGTCGGGCAGCCTGGTGGCAGGGGGAACGGCCGGCAAGGGACTGACCACCGCCCGTTTCCTGGACCACGTCGAATATCGCGAGAACCGACCGGCCTCGGCCGGGTCGTCAAGCCGCGTCGTGAAGGCCCGTCTGCTCGATCTGACCACACAACCCGGTCTTGGCGACGTCGATGATGCCCGCTTCTCTGGGGCGGTACGATTTGAAGAGGACCCGTTGCGCGCCGCGGCCTTGAACGCGCATTACTTCGTCAAACGCGGAGCCGTGGCTTTGGACGGCATCGACGAGACCACCGGGCAGAAACCCCGCGTGTCGGATGGGCAGGTGACCGTTGACGGCCAGCAGATCGAGATGACGATGGAGGGGCGCAAGATCCTCGCCGAGGGGGACGTGCGAACTGTGATGCAGCCGGCCCCACCCCAGGGGAAGAGTGGCAAAGACGGCGTGCATCGGGCTGGCCTGCTCAAGCAGGATCAGCCGGTCTACGCCACGGCCGGCACGATGGCCTACGATGGCGCGGCGCGGATGGCGGTGTACACGAAGGACGCCCGCCTGTGGCAGGGCGACACGGCGATTCAGGGCGACTCGATCGCGGTCGACGATGCGACGGGCAACTTGACCGCCAACGGGGCGGTCCGATCGACGCTGATGCTGGACCAGCGTGACCAGAAAACCAAGAAGACCGAGCGGGTGCCGGCGATCGCCAGGGCCGAGCACATGGTGTACGACGACGCCAGCCGACGGGCGACCTATACGACCGACGCCCATGTCTCGGGCCCGCAGGGCGATCTGCGGGCGGCGAAGGTCGAGTACTACTTGAAAGCGTCTGGAAACGAGCTCGACCGAGTGGAGGCAGAGACGCTCGTGCAGTTGCAGGACAAGGCCCGCCTCGCGACGGGCGACCGGTTTACGTACTTTCCGGCCGACGAGCGGTATCTGATGGTCGGTTCGCCCGTCAAGATGGTGGCGGACTGCCGCGAAACGCTCGGCAAGTCTTTGACTTTCTATAAGTCGGTCGATACGATCATCGTCGACGGCAACGAGGACACGCGCTCGCAGACGAAAGGCGGGGCGAAGTGCGGGGAGGCACGTCAGGACTGAATGGCCAAGCTCCGCACCGAGGCGCTCACGAAGTCGTACAGCGGCCGTACGGTCGTCAAGGGCGTCAGTGTCGAGGTCAGCTCGGGTGAAGTCGTCGGCCTGCTCGGACCCAACGGGGCCGGGAAGACCACCATCTTCTACATGACGGTGGGGCTGACGGCGCCGGATTCGGGACACGTGTGGCTCAACGGTGAGGACGTGACCGGCGATCCGATGTACGTGCGCGCGCGCAAGGGGATCGGCTACCTGCCGCAGGAGCCGTCAGTCTTCCGCGGGCTGACCGTCCAGCAAAACATCTACGCGATTCTCGAGACGCTCAATCTCACGCGAGCCGAGCGACGAGTCCGGCTGCGAGAGCTGTTGGCCGAGCTGAATCTGGCGCCACTGGCCGGCGCGTCGGCGTACACCTTATCGGGTGGCGAACGGCGTCGCCGCGCGCATAACCCCCCGGGTGTGGTCAAGCCCCGCAGGGACCACAC
>CAYHRK010000028.1:0-24473 GCA_964358795.1 uncultured Vicinamibacterales bacterium | reverse complement strand
GGGAAAGACCTTCAAGACGATTCGCGTGCCGCACGGCGACAACCACGATCTGTGGATCGCGCCAAACGACCCGAGCCGGATGATCAACAGCAACGACGGCGGCGCCAACGTCTCGGTGAACGGCGGCGAGAGCTGGACGGCGCAGGGGTTTCCGACCGCGCAGTTCTACAACGTGTTTGTCACCGCGCACGTGCCCTACCACGTCTGCGGTTCGCAGCAGGACAACAGTACGGCGTGCGTCACGAGCACGGGCAGCGGCGATGAGCACTACGATGTGGGCGGCGGCGAGAGTGGGTACATCGCTCCCGATCCACGCAATCCGGATGTGTTCTACGCCGGCAGCTATGGTGGACACCTGACACGCTACGATCGCCGGGCGAATCACATGAAAGCGATCAATGTGTGGCCCGACAATCCCATGGGCTACTCGGCGATCGATATCACCGAGCGGTTCCAGTGGACCTATCCGATCGTGTTCTCACCGGCCGATCCGAACATCCTCTACGTTGGATCGCAGCACGTGTGGCGCACCACCAACGGAGGACAGAGCTGGCAGCGCATCAGCCCGGACCTGACTCGCCACGACCCAGCCACGTTGGGACCTTCTGGCGGACCCATTACGCTCGATCAGACGGGTGTGGAGACCTACGCCACGGTGTTCACCATTGCGCCGGCCCGGCAGGACGTCAACCTGATCTGGGCCGGATCCGACGATGGGTACGTGCACGTGACGCGCGATGGCGGGAAGAACTGGGACGCGGTCACGCCAAAGGACCTGCCCGACTTCGCCCGTATCAGCCTGATCGAGGCGTCGCCGCACAAGGCGGGCACCGCATTTGTGGCAGCCAACCGATACCAGCGCAATGACCGCGCCCCGTACGTCTACCGGACCGACGACTTCGGCAAGACATGGACAGCCATCGTCAACGGCCTGCCAGGTGACGACTTCGCCCGGACCATTCGCGAGGACATCAGGAAGCCCGGCTTGCTGTACCTGGGCACCGAGCACGGCATCTACGTGTCGTTCGACAACGGTGTCAACTGGCGGTCGCTGCGCCTGGACCTGCCGGTGACGCCGGTGCACGGCCTGGTCTCGACCGAACAGGATCTGGTGATCGGGACGCACGGGCGCTCGTTCTACATCCTGGACAACGCCGCGATCCTGCGGCAGTTCACGCCAGGTGTCACAGGCGAACCCGTGCATGTGTTTGATCCGCCCACTGTGATGCGTGGCATCAGCCGTGGGGTGCCGGTGGATTTCTATCTGAAGGATGCGGCCGATACGGTCACCATCGAGGTCCTCGATGCACAAGGCAAGCCCGTGAACAGCTACACGGGCAACATCGACAAGGGCGCGCCGGTTCCGGACGTCCCCCGAGCGGAAGAAGACGGATTCCGCCCGCAGGCCCCTCGGGTTCCGACCAAGGCGGGGATGAATCGGTTTGTGTGGGATATGCGGTACGCGAATGCCAGGGACTTTCCGGGCCTGATCATGTGGGCCGGAAGCACCAGAGGCCCGTTGGCGCCTCCCGGAACCTACCAGGTACGGCTGACCGCAGGGGGCGAGATCAGGACGGAGACGTTTGCGATCACCCGCAATCCCAACGTCCCGGGGCTGACAGACGCCAGTCTGCAGCAGCAGTTTGCGCTGGCGATGCAGATTCGCGACCGGGTCACGCAGGCGAATCAGACCGTGATCCGGATTCGGGATCTGAAGAAGCAGGCGACCGATCGGGTTGTGGCCGTCAACGCGAAGACCAAAGGCAAGAAGGCGTCGCCACTGGCGGCTTTCGGCGAGGCGCTGGTGACCGCGCTGACCGCTATCGAAGGCGAGATCTACCAGTACCGCAACCAGAGCAGCCAGGATCCGTTGAACTTCCCGATCAAGCTGAACAACAAACTGGCGGCGCTCCAGGGCGTGGTGGAGGGTGGCGACGGTGCGCCCACCGAGCAGTCCTTCGCCGTGTTCAAGGAGCTGGCAGGCCGGCTGGATCAGCAGCTCGCGAAGCTCGACGGTGTGATTCGTGGTGATCTGGCCTTGTTCAACAAGGCGTTGCTGAAGCTGAAACTCGATGCGGTGAAGTAGCCTGGATTAGACGTGGGGGAGGGAGCTCGTCTTCAGCAGGGTGTCCAGCCAGAGGTTGGCGAGCTTCTCCTTCACGGTGTTCTGTCGCAGGCGCGCCGACAGGTTTGGGAAGTCCACTCGGTCCAGCAGTTGATCCTGATTGACGCAGGAGAAGATGATCGTCTCCTGACCCGTCTGAGGATCGACGTGGCGCTGCAGGCACTGCGCGCACACTTCCTTCATCATGCACTGCATCGGCGAGTTGATGCTGCCGATGGCGATGTGATTCGGCTTGAGGTAGGGCGCTAACACCCCGTAGCGGGCGCCCTTGACGGCGCTCATCATCCGGTCCGATCCGATAGCGATGAGGCGATCCACCTGTGACAAGGGCACTTGCACGGGCGCCAGTTCGCCCCGGGCGTACGCGATCATGGCCTGCACGATGTTGCCCCGGAAGTGCGCGTCCTGAGGCCTCCGAGCCTCGATTGGAGAACCGGTGTCGGTGCTCCAGATCACCTGGTCGGTCGAGTCTTCGATCTCTTCCCGCTTGAAGAAGTCCTCGCCCTTCTTGTAGCCGGCAAAGTAGATCACGTTGTTGCCCCCAGCTCGCATGGCCTTGGCAATGGAAAACAGCACCGCGTTACCCAGACCCCCGCCGGCCAGCAACACATGCTCGCCTGTGGGAATCTCGGTGGGTGTGCCGGTCGGGCCCATGACGACCACCGGCTCTCCCGGCTTCAGGTACGCGCACAACCGGCTCGACACGCCCATTTCAAGGGCGATCATCGAGAGGAGCCCGCGCTCGGGATCGACCGAGGCGCCTGTCAGCGCGAGGCCCTCCATCAGCATGCGCGGATCGGACCCGCCTGGCCCGAGCCCCGGTGCCAGAGCTTCGAAATTCTGCAGTCGGTAGAACTGACCGGGCCGGAATCGCCTCGCGGCAGCCGGGGCATGCACGACGACTTCGACAATGGTTGGCGTCAAGCGGTTCACGCCGACGACGCGCGCGTGCAACTGGTCGTCGAGGTGGGCGGTGAAGGCGGCCCACTGGCCATCACGCTGCAACTGGTGCGCGGGATCCACAACGCGCAGATCGGTCTCGAACAGGCGGACCACCTCATGGTAGCCGTCCCGGGCCGACGCCATCGCCTTCACGACGTTGCCGGCGTACTTGGGATGGTTGTCGCCATAGTAGGTGACAAACCTGTCGTCTCGCGCGTACGACGTGAAGAACCCCTGCGCCGCCGGTTCGAGCGTGAATCCTCGGTCGGCGGCAACCAGTCGGTGCGGCTTGAAGAACTTACCCTGCGCGTCGAGTTGAAACGTCCCGGGGTGTTCCTTCCCGTAGCCGATATTGGGGGTCGTCCCGGCTGCCACGAACATGGATCGAGCTGGCATCGTGATCGTGTGATCACCGTCGCGCCAACGGCCTTCCACCTGCTCCTGCGCCCTGAAGCGGACCGCCTCGATGTGCCCGAACCGATCCGGAATGGCTTCCTCCGGATTCAGCGTTTCGACAAACCGGATGCCCTCCTCCAGGGCCTTGACGATCTCCTCATGATTCAACCGGTAGGCGGGCGAGTCGAGCATGCGCTTGCGATACACCAGCGACACGCCGCCCCAGCTTCGCACCAGCTCGACGAATCGGGGCGGGCGTTGTTCCCGGGCCGCCTCTTCGCGCTCGGCCCGGACGCGCTGTCCGTGCGCAATGAACTCATCAAGCTGCTGACGCTCTTCCTCGTCAAACCCCGTTCGCACCTGGGCCTCGCCGATGTCCGCGCACAGCGCCTCGTAGCGCAGGAGCAGTTTCTCGACCTGGAGCGGGTAGAAGGCCATCAACTCGGTGGCGGTATCGATGGCGGTCAGGCCTCCGCCGAGCACGATGGCCGGCAACCGCACTTGCAGGTTGGCGAAGGCCTCGCGCTTGAAGGCGCCCGTCAACTGCAGCGCCATCAGGAAGTCGCTGGCCGTGCGGATGCCGCGAATCAGGTTGTTCTTCATGTCGATGATCGTGGGCTTGCCCGCGCCTGCCGCGATCGCGACGTGGTCGAATCCGAGGCCCCAGGCCTCTTCCAGCGTAAAGGTACCGCCGAAGCGCACGCCGCCGTACATTCGTAATTCGCGACGTCGAGCCAGCGTCAGGTGGAGCAGCGTCAGGAAGTTCTTGTCCCACCGGACCGTGATGCCGTATTCCGACACTCCGCCGAATCCTTCAAGCGGCCGGTGATCGAGCGGACGGTACAAGGCGCTCCAGTCGCGCAGCGGCTGCGGTGGTCGATCAATGGTGCCGGTGATGGCTTCGGGCAGCGGCTCGATCTTAAGGCCATCCACGCCCACCACGCCGAATCCCTCGTTCATCAGGAAATGCGCCAACGTATAGCCGGCCGGGCCGAGGCCCACGATCAGGACCTTCTTACCGTTGTAGGGCAACGGTACGGGCCGCCGCACATTCAGGGGATTCCACCGCGTGAAGAGCGTGTAGATTTCGACGCCCCAGGGCAGGCGCAGGACGTCGGTCAGGACGCCGGTTTCGATCTGGGGAATGTTGACCGGATCCTGCTTCTGGTAGATGCAGGCCTTCATGCAGTCATTGCAGATACGGTGGCCGGTGCCCGGACACATGGGGTTGTCGAGCGTGACGAGCGCCAGCGCACCAACCGCGTCGCCGTGCTTCCGCAGCGCGTGCATCTCGGAGATTTTCTCGTCGAGCGGGCATCCCTCCAACTCAATCCCCAGCGGGTTGGTGGTGGTCTTGCCGTCCTTGCCCTTCAGACCCTTGGCACACGAGTCTTTGTCGCGCTCGTGGCAGAGAATGCAGTAGTGGATTTCGCTCAGCACCTCGCGCTCATTCATCCGGGGGTCGGTCAGCGTAAACCCATCTCGACGTCGCAGATGGGAAGGCATGCCCTCCATGGCCATGGGCATCGCCGGGTCGGGATGTTCGACGTGGACCAGCGCGAAATAATCCACGGCCGCTGGCAGACGGAAGATGACCCACGACGAGTAGGTCCGGTCGCCGAGGCGTGCGGCGCACCAACGCTTGAGCGCGTCGATGCGGGCGGCCACGGCTCCCGTTTCGAGGTCGTCGCCGTTCTTGATGGCAGCCGCCTCCCGATCCAGCAGCAGGCAGCCCGCTCGCGCGATAGCCATCTCGCCGTCGCTCGGGAAGAGGCCGTTGACCAGTTCCCGCACGACTTGGTCATCCTTTGGGTCGGCCGCCGGTGCCGGACCAGCCTTCAGCAGAGGCAGCACGCGGCGCCGCACGAAGTCGGCCTTGAACCGGAACACATCGTCGTGCGCACGCGTTTGCGAGGCCAGGGCGGCCAGGTCCCGTTCGATGCCGAACAACCGCGCCACGAACCGGCTGACGTGCGGCGCCATGCGAACCAGCAGCAACGAGACGGCCGTCGGGTCGAGCGCGGTGTCCGGGTTCCGCCCGTACGCCTCCCACTGCGCGATCAACTCGGGATCGACGGCCTCGACGTCCCGCAGGAACGCGTCATGCAGATCACGCAGGCGGCGGGGCGCATAGAGGTCGGCGTACTCGAACCCTGGGATGCCGAGCGTCAATACGTCAGTCTGCGGAGGCTGGCCCATAACCTACCAAACTAATCCGGAACGATTCAAAGCGTCAACCAACACACTACCGCGCTACCGTGGGGCGCACGTCACGAATGGGACTGGGCATGGCTCTTCCCTGGCCGATCGCGGGCGCGGGAATCGCCGCGCTCCCCAAGCCAGGGATGTGGATGGTTTGGGTCAAGCAGGCCTTCGGCGTGCTCATCCTCGGAACGGCCGCGACTCGGGATCGTCGTCAACGAGCCGCCGGCGCACTCCTACAGGGCGTTCCTGACCTCTTGCATCCCCAGCACCAGGAACATCACCAGCACGATCACCAGCAGCACGTTCGTCGTCCAGTGGTTGCGCGGGACCGAGGTCGTCCACGGGATGCGGTTGTTCAGGTACAGCAGCGTCGCCGCCAGGAACGGGATGAACAGGCTGCCGACGATGGTGTAGGTGATAATGATGAAGAGCGGGCGCCCGACGAACGCGAACGGCAGTGGCACCAGCGTGATGAAGACCAGGGCCACGCGATACGGCAGGCTGGTGACCTTCGTCAGCTCGGCGCGCGTCTCGCGCGGCAGCTTCTTCAGGATGCCGTAGAAGTCCGCATACAGATACGGCACGCTCTGCCACACGCCGAGCAGCGACGCGAACACGGCCGCCCAGAAGCCCAGCGCGTACGCCCACGCGCCGAACGGCCCGATGACCGTGCCCAGCATCTGCCCCATCCGTGGCACGGCCTGCGCGTCGGTCAGGTGCATCCCCGCCACGTAGAAGGCCTGGTTCGCGGTCAGCAGGATCGACATCCCGAAGATTGCCGTGAAGAAGTACGCCACGCCGATGTCGCCGCGCACGTAGCCCAAATCGCCCGAGCCGCTCAGCTCCTCCTCACGCATCCAGTAGTTGTACGAGAGGATCGTGATCGAGCCCCCGATGCCGCCGACGATCGACAGGACGTAGGCGCCGCTCTGCGCCGGGATCGTCGGCACGAGCAGCCCACGCAACGCACCGAACGGATCGTGCATCGTCATCGCCGCGCAGAAGACGATACTGAAGCCCATGATGCCGACCAGCAGCTTCATCAACCTCTCGAAGTGGCCGTAGCCCCCGTACACGACGAACACGAAGCCAATCAGGCTGTGCACGACAGCGCCACACGGCTGCGTGATGGCACCGCCGGTCAGGTTGGCGATGCCCAGCCCGGTGGCATTCGTCAGGGCCGCGCTCACCGCGACCGTCCATACGACGAGGTACACGCCGAACCAGACCGTCACCCACGGCGGCAGGTGGTCGGCCCAGCCCTCGAGCGCCGTTTTCCCCGTCGCGAGCTGCCAGCGCGCGATCCCCTCGTTCAGCACGAACTTAAAGAAGGCGCCGACGGCGATGGCCCACAGCAGGACGACGCCGTAGTTGGCCCCTGCCACCGTGGCCGACACGACGTCGCCGGATCCGATGCCCGTTGCCGCAACGACGAGCCCGGGGCCCGCGAGCTTGAGAAAGTTCTTCCGCGACGGCGTGGACGCCGCGGCGGCGGCTGGAGTGGACGACATGGCGATACATCCTTCGATCTCGCCCCAGTGGCGAGGCACCGCGAGAGGCGGTCAGGGAACTCGACGAGGAATAGAACCCTGCCCCGACGCCCCGAACATCACCGCCCGACGCGGACGACCAGGTATTTCCTGGCGAAGGCGACCGGGTCCACATTCGTAACCCTGACGACCTTTCGTCCCGCAGCCGTTAACGCCGTCACCTCCACGTCGACCTGGCTGGCTGTGGGCAGGCCGACGTGCACCGGCATCGCGTTCTGCGAGCAGTAGCCGCTGCCGGTGTCGACGATTCTCGTTCCCAGGAGCGTGCGCGTGCCCGACGCATAGACGCGGACCTCCGACCCGGCCTTCGTATAGCGGTCGCGGTCGTCGACGACCAGAATCTGCAGCGACCGTCGGGCCACGTCCGGCGGCAGCAGGTTGTGGAAGAGGAAGTGCGCCCCGCGCGGCCCGTTGTCGGCGAGGGACAGATCGAGGGCGCCGTCCTGGTCGAAGTCGACCCATTGCACGCCGTGGGAGGCGTCGTGCTTGAGGAGCAGACCCGAGGCGACTTCCGAGAACTTCGCGCCGTCGTTGTGATACAGGTAATCGCGGTAGTTGATAATCCCGGTCAGGTACCCACCCGCGTACAGATCCGGGCGGCCGTCGTTGTCGTAATCACCCCAATTCGAGGCGACCAGGTGGTGGTCACCCGCCACGCCCATCCTGACCGCGACGTCGACGAACCGGCCGCCGCCCTCGTTGTGCCACAGGAAGCTCGGCCCGTAGCCGGCCACGAACAGGTCCAGCCGGCCGTCGTTGTCGAAATCAACCAGGCTCGGGCCCACGCTGCCGTACACGGCCGGCCGGCCGGCGCCGTCCATGCCGAGACCGGGAGCCACGTCCACGAACACCTTCCCGTCGTTGCGGTAGAACGCGTTGGTGTCGCCGTCCTGGTTCGCTACGAACAGATCGAGGTCACCGTCCTCGTCCATGTCGAACCAGACTGCCCCGACGGTCTTCCGCGGATCGGCCACTCCCACGTCCTTCGCCACATCCACGAAGCGGCCGCCCTCGTTGTGGAACAGCGCGTTCGGTCGGTCCCTGAACGCGACGAAGAGATCTATCCGGCCGTCGTTGTCGTAGTCCAGGAAGGAGAGCTGCCGGCTCTCGCCGATGACATCGACGCCCATCGCGCGTCCGACGTCAGTGAAGTGGCGACCGTCTCCGTCGTTGCGGTACAGCTTGTTGGGGACGCTCGACGTGCGCGCGAAGCCGAGATACAGATCCAGGTTCCCGTCGCCGTCGAAGTCGCCCCAGCCGCACGCCCGGGTGTCGTTGGCGTCGGCGACGCCGACCGCCGCCGCGATCTCCGTGAACGTGCCGCCGTCGTTGCGATAGAGCCTGTCGAGCTCGCCGCGGCGGAACCCGACGAACAGGTCGAGGTCGCGGTCGTTGTCAAAGTCGCCCCAGGCGGTGCACTGCCCACCCGCCGCGGCAAACAGCTCCGGCTGCGCCAGCTCGAACCGCGGCTCGCTGGCTGGATTGGTCGCCGGCGACGGGTCCTGAAGGGGCTCGAGCATCAACCGGCTCTTCACGTTCCCTTCGACGCTCTTCCGGCTGAACGCCAGCGGGAAGTACTTCCCTTCCCCCCAGTAGGGGGCCAGGTCCTTGTAGTGCGGGCTGCCAGGCTGGGCGGAGTTGCCGGGCACGCTGAGGCCGGTGGACCGGTCCCAGTTCTTCACGTCGAAGACGAACATGAAGGAGGCGCCGGAGAGCTGCTTGCTCCCCGATTCACTGAGGCTCGACGTGTTCATGACCGTGTACGCGTCGCCGCCGCGGCGCACGGGGTCGACCTGGAAGAGACGTCGTGTCTCCGCGGTGGTCGCAAGCGGGTGGACGAAATCGGCGGTGTGGACGTCGCCCCACTTCCATTTCGCCGGGTCGGTGCCGAATCGTTTGCGGATCTCCGCCAATCCCTGGCCGAGCGCGTCCAGCAGAATCGCGTCGCGGGCGGCGACACGCGCCCGGCGGTCCTTTCCATACGCCGCATCGGGTGCCTTCATCCAGGCGATCACGCGGGTGATGTCGTACTGCCGGAACGCTGCGCGCGCGGCATCTGGCACCCGCGGCGCGTACGCCAGCGTGGCCAGCTTCAGGATCCAGAACTCGTAGATCGTCGCGGCGTCGGATTCGCGGTCGAGCACGAAGTTCCAGGAGAGCAGCCGGTCGATGGCCCACCGCAGGTCGGGATCCGCTGTCTTCACCGCGCGCAACAACGGCACCAGCTCGCGCGCCGGCAGCGACGTCGCGTCCTGCTGCAATTTCTCCAGATCGCCGACAGCGAACTTCCGGGGAGCGGCGAGCACCTCGGCGACGCGGTCGTAACGGAACGGCGCGCCGTACTCGTAGCCGAGCGGGATTGGATACCCGGGCAGGATCTTCGGCACGACGTCGTTGTTCGACGAGTTGTAGAAGCCCCTCGGCGTATTGAAGCTGGACGGCAGCTTGTCGTAGGGCACGTAGCCGTCCCATTCGAACTTGCCATCCTTGCCCGGCACGGGCAGCAGCCCGTCCCAGCCCTTGCGGACCGGCGTCAGCGCCACGCCGCGGTAGCCGATGTTCCCGCTGGTGTCGGCATAGACGAGGCTGTGCGACGGGATGTACCAGGCCTTCGGCAGCGCGTCGTTGAATTCCTTCCAGTTGGCCGCCTGCATGACGTTCAACGACCCGAGGTACCCCGCGCCGCCGGGCTCGGCTCCCACCCACTTCAACGCGAACGCGCGGTGGCGCACCGCGTTCTCAGCCAGCACGGGCCCGTGCCGCGTCAGCTTGACCTCGTATTCGACAGGCGCAGACTTCCCCTTCACGAAGATCAGTTCGCGCTCGACTCTCATGTCGAGCCACTCGCCTTTGTATTGGTACCGGTTCGGATTGGCCGGGTCGGTCTCCTCGACGTAGAGATCCTGCTGATCCATGCCGAGAATCGTGAAGCCCCACGCCAGCGTCTCGTTGTGGCCGATGCTCACGCCAGGCAACCCGGGCTCCGTCGCGCCGAGCGCGTTCCAGCCTGGCGCGACGAGGTGCACCACGTAGCGCAGCGCGGGGTTGACAACCTCCCGGTGCGGGTCGTTGGCCAGGAGCGGGCCTCCAGTGGTCGACTTTGCCCCGGACACGACCCAGTTGTTGCTGCCGAGATCCGCCTTCAGGCTCCAGCGGATGTCGTTGGCACCCCGGGTGATGTCGAGAATCGCCGGGTCGATGTCCGCCAGGTCAAGGCCCGGCGGAATCTCCAGCTTCTTTGGCGGCGTCACCGGCTTTAGTTCCTCGACCTTCGCGAGGCCGAGCGCCTTGATGTCGAGCGCCCGCGTGACCTCGCTCGACGCGTTGCGGGACAGCGTCCAGCCGGGCATCCGCGTCAGCACCGTCGTCGCGTTCCACACCGGCTGCGGCTGGAACCCGAGGATCTCGAATTCGACCGGCACCTTCTTCTCGTCGATCGCCTTCTGGATGGCCGCGTTGATCCCGGCCGCGAACGACGTGAAGATCACCTTCCCCTCGGGATGGTACTTCCGGAACTCCTCGTCCCAGTCGCCTCGGAAGGCGAGCAACCGGGCGAACTTGTCGCGCGTCAGGTAGTCGGGGCCGAGCACTTCTGCCAGCCGCCCCTCGCCGTTACGCCGCCACATCTCGAGTTGCCACATCCGGTCCTGCGCAACGACGAAGCCCTGCGCGAAGAAGAGGTCGGCGGTATTCCGGGCGTAGATATGGGGAATGCCCCAGGAATCACGCAGCACCTCGACCGGCTGCGACAGGCCGCGCACCATGATCGTGCCGGCGTGCTGCGCCAGGGCAGCCTTCGAGAGCACGTTGAGATCGGGTTTGGGGGCGACCTGCGCCCGCGCAATCATCCAGACCGCACCGGAAACGAGTACGAGCGCCGTTGCCGTCAGGCCCGCGATCGTCGACCTGCCGATCGAACACACCGAGCACATGCGTCTCATTTTTGTCCTCCATGCCCGCGGTCCCCGCCGGCCGATCGGCCTTGGCGGGGACCGCGCGCACACCGGTCAGAACACGAACCTCGCGCCCCACTGGATCTGCCGCGCGTCGCGGGCGACGGTGCGGACCGCGAAGCTCGCCGACGTCATCACACCGCTCGGCGCCTCGTAGTTGACCGTGTTGAGGATGTTATACCCCTCGAGGAACACGTCGGCCCGCTTGCTCCCGCCCAGCTTGAACGACTTGCTGAGCCTGAGATCAACCAGCTTGTCGCCGTTGCCCTGCGTGAGCTGATCCATGGTAATCGGCGCCAGCTTCCGCGACGCGCGGTAGGCGTTGACGATGTCGAGGCTCGCCTGGCTCTCCGTGCCGCCGGCGTTCTTGACCAGACCGGTCGGCCGATCCTGCCGGCCGCTGTCCGGGTAGCCGTCGAGATCGACGCCGGTCCTGACGTCCCACGGGTTCCCGGTGCGGAGCGAGACGATCGTGGACAACTGCACGCCGTACGGCAGCGCGAAGATCGCGGACAAGGACAGCGCGTGGCGGCGGTCGTTCTCGTCGAGGCCTCGGTCGTCGTTGTTCAGCTTGCCCAGTGGGTCGCTGCCGACGTTCGCGTTGTCGTTGGTGCCGTCCGAGATCATCTTCGCGTAGGTGTACGAGGCGCGGAAGGTCACCCATTTGGCGCGGGTGTTGAGCTGCGCCTGCAGCGCGTCGTAGTACGACGTGGTGAGCGGCTCGATCAGCGTCACGAACGAGAACTGCGGATAGGGCCGGTAGAAGGTCGAGAACGAGCCGGTCGGGATGTTTGCGTCACGCCCTGACTGGAGGTCTGTCTGGTTCGAGTGGATCAGATCGACCTCGAGGGTCGTGTTTCGGAACAGCGTCTTCGCCATGCCGACCGTGTAGTTGTAGACCGAGGGGATCTTCAGGTTGTCGCCCGGCAGGTACATCGCCCGGCCGCCCGCCGTCTTGATGTAATCCGCGATCCCCTTGCCCCCGAGCACCGCCTTCTGATCGGGGTAGAACTGGAGCAGGTTCGGATCAGCGACCTCCGCCGTGTATTGTCCCGCCAGGACCTGTCCGCGAATGTTGAACCACGGGCGGTTGCGTGCGGCGTAGATGCCGAAGCCCGCGCGGACGATCGTCCGCCCGTCACCGGCCGTGTCCCACGCGAGCCCGATGCGCGGCTGGATGTGGCTGTAGTCGTTGCCCCGGGGCGCCTTGACCATGTTTCCGAGGCCGGCGAATTGCGGATCGGCCAGCAGCCCGGCGATGAAGTCGTTGCTCCGCAGGTTGCTGTCGAAGTCGTACCGGACGCCCAGGTTGATCGTGAACCGATCGCGGAGCCTCCAGTCATCCTGCAGGAAGAACCCCCAGTCGTAGTTCTTGTAGGTCTGGGTGGAGGGCCCCGACCCGACCGTGTAGAGCCGCGGCCACGTCGTCGGGTCGGCCTGGTTGAACGGACGATCGGTGTTGAACTGCCACGAGCCGGCCCCGTACCAGTCCGCGAGGTAGCCGAGCGTCTCGTGCGCCATCGACATCCCGAGCTTGACCGCGTGCCGCGGCAGGGCCCAGAAGAATGTCTCGTTCAGGGCGATGTGCGTGCGCGGGAACGCCTGGGGCAGGTTCGTCGACCGGCCCGAGGTGAACGAGGGCCGGACCACCTCAGGCTCGGTGGAGAGGTTGTACCTGTTGGTGTCCTGATGGGAGTACTGGACCGTGACCGTGTTCACCCGGGTCGAGGACATGATCCAGTTCCACTGCCCGGCGACATCGTGGACCGTGTTTTCGTAGTTCTGTGCGTGGACGTAGACGTAATCCTGCTTCAGCCGGTCCATCAGGTACCTCACTGAGGCGGAGTGCTGGTCGTTGAGCTGGTAGTTCACCTTCGTCTGCAGCGTCTTCTCGCGATCGCCGCTCGGATACGAGCCGTTCCACGTCGGGGCAAAGGGGTTTGACGGGTTCAGCGAGATGAGCGTCGCGGAGTTGGTCCGGAGGTACTCGCCGGCGGCGAAAAAGTGCGCCTTGTTCTGTTGGATGGGTCCGCCCATCGTGCCGCTGAAGCGCATGAGCTCGAAGGGGGGGCTGGAGCGGGCGAACGCGTTCTTCGCGTTCAGGCTCACGTCACGGCCGAAGTAGGAGCCCGTACCGTGGAGGTCATTCGTGCCCGAGCGCGTCAGCACGTTGACGACCGCCGTGCCCGCCCGCGAGTACTGGGCGTCGTACTGGTTGCGCAGCACGCGGAACTCCTGTACCGCGTCCTGGTTCACGTTGACGATCGAAAAGCCATAGATGGGGTGATCCATGTTGCTGCCGTCGATCAGCGTGGAGTACATGCTGCGGGTGTTCGTGCCGCCGAACGCGGTCTGGATCCCGAAGCGGTTGTCCGCCGTGCGCGACGGACCGCCGCCCGGCAGAAGCTGGGCGAGACCGATGAAGCCGCGGTTGAGCACCGGCAACTCGGCCAACTGCGCCGTGGTGACGACCGCGGAGAGGTCGGACTTGGTCGTATTCACCGTCTCGACCGTGCCCCTGACCTCCACGGTCTCGGACACGGCGCCGACGGCCAGGGTGACCTTCAGCTCGGCGACCTGCCCGACGGTGAGGGTGATCAGCTTGACGTCGGTCTTGAAGCCCATCAGCTCGGAGGTGACCCGGTAGGGTCCCGGTACCAGCGAGGGCGCGCTGAATCCCCCGCTTGCGTCACTGACCAGCGCGCGGGTCACGCCCGTCTCCACCCCCTTGATCGCCACGCTCACGCCCGGGAGCGCCGCGCCGCTCTCATCGGTGACGGTCCCTCGCAGCTCGGCGGTCTGTGCGCTGGCGCCAGATGCGAGCAAGAGCATCCCCAGCGTCACGAGGATCGGACCAGCATAGTTCCGACAACTCATCTTCATGTCATACCTCCGTGGTGGCCGGACGATTACCGAATGTCACACCTATGGCTTCCGATCCCAGGCTGACCACCACCACCGCGGCGATGATGGGCACGGCCGCCACGGGGATTCCATGGCCTGGCCGACGGTGGAGTGCTCCCCGAGGGTAACCACGACTCAGACAGGGACGTCATCTCGTTCATCCAAAGCAGGTCGCACGGAGGGTCTTGCCTCGAAACCGACTGGAGCAATCCGAGGGTGAGTCACTCTGGTCAAGACGTGGACTCATGACTCAAGACTGGTCAGTGAGCCACTTGGCAGGTGCCCTCCGACGCGTCCCAGCGCACAGATCACGAAGCGCCGGCCGCGGGCGCATTGTAGCGTGAAATGTCCGCTGCCACGGTGCCGAAGATGTGAAAAATTCTGTCGCCATCGTCCGGGGCGCGTGTGAATGTCCGGTTACCGCGCACCCTCGGCGTCGCCAGACACCGACGACGCTGGCTCGGCGGGGACCACGAGCATGTACCCGTCTCCGTGCATTGACCGCGCATGCCACGACGAATCCGTCGAACAGCAGGTTCTGACACAGAATCTCCGCGATGGTCGAGCTGTCTTCGACGACGAGTACGCGCCGAGGCCTCATGTGAGACATGGCAGTACAATCTCGACCACGGTGCCTCGGCTGGGTCCGGGCCGCAGTTCCACCTGGCCGTGGTGATCCGTGATGACCCGCAACACGATCGCCAAGCCGAGTCCCTTCCCCGGGGCGCGGGCAAGGCGTCCACGAACGAATTTCTCGAACACCGAAGACCTCTCGTCCTCCCGAATACCGTCGCCTTCGTCGGAGATTCGCACGAGCGCCCGTGAGCCTTGGGCGTGAATCTCGACGGTCAAACAAGAAGCGGGCGGCGAGTACTTGATGGCATTGTCCAGCAAGTTGTCGAGCACGAGACCGAGCGCCGAGGAGTCGCCGAGGACACGGAGCGGCGCGGGACCCGGGTCGAAGTTGACATGGTAGCCGCCCTGGCTGAGGCGCACGTGGCAGCGTTCGAGCGCTTCCTCGGCCAGTTGGCCGAGATCGGTCGACTCGAAACGATAGCAGCGTCGAGCGTCGTTCAGCTTGGCGTACGTCAACAGGTTGTCAACCAACCGGAGCGAGCGTCTGACGTCTTTCGTCTGCGAACTGCAGCTAGCCGCAATCATGCAGACGACGACCAGCGCAAGCGTGTGGACTCGCATGGGAAGATCGTGTTGAACCAGAGCCTGCCACTGAACTGTACGGCCAGGCGGTTTGGCTAGTCAACATGTCGTCTCGGACCGCGTTCTACCGTGCTAGCGGGAGAAGTGGAACGGTACGGAGGTCAGCACTATGTTGGATCGGAAGTGGAGCGCGGCTTTCAGCAGCAGGGCTCGCTGATTGTGCAGCAGGTGATGCCAGAGCTTCGCGGGCACGAACTCGGGCAGGACGACGGTGATGAACGCGGCGGGATTCTCGATCGACAACGCGTCGAGATACTCGAGCAGCGGTTCCATCAGCGACCGGTACTCGGATTCGAGCACGACCAGCGGGACGCCTTGTCCCCAGCGATCCCAGTCCTTTCTGAGCGACTCCACCGTCGTCGGCAGCGGATCGGTGTTCACATACAGCGCCCGTACGTCGGTCGACAGCGTGCGTGCGTATTCGACGGCCTGCACGACGGCACGGTGGACGCCGCTGATGGGCACCACCACCATGGACCGTGTGCGTTGCGGACGTGGTTCGACGTCCTTCAGGCTCAACTGATCAGCTACGGCATCGTAGTGATTCCTGGTGAGACGAAAGACGCCCACGATCAAGGGAATCAGCAGGATGATGATCCACGCGCCTTCCAGCGACTTGGTGATAGCGACCACGATCAGCACCGCACCCGTGACCAGCGCGCCGAAGCCATTGATCACGGCCTTGGCTCGCCAACCCGGCGAGCGTTCTCGCCGCCACCGCAACACCATGCCGGCCTGCGACAGGGTAAACGACAGAAACACGCCAATCATGTACAGGGGCAGAAGCGCCTGGGTGTTGCCGCCAAAGACCACAATCAGGAAGGCCGCGAAGACGGCGAGCGCAAGGATGCCATTCGAGAAGGCCAGGCGATCGCCCAGGTTCATGAATTGGCGAGGCAGAAACCGATCGCGCGACACGATGGAGGCCAGGCGCGGGAAGTCGGCAAAGGCGGTGTTCGCGGCCAGCACCAGGATGAGCATCGTCGCGATCTGGATCGCATAGTAGGGCAGCGCGCGGCCGCCGAACACGCCGCGGGCAATTTGCGACACAACCGTCTCGGTGTCGCTCGGGACGACACTGTAGACGTGAGCGAGCAACGTGATGCCCATGAACATCGTGATGGCGAGCACGGCCATGGCGGTCAACGTCCAGGCCGCGTTTTTCGATTCGGGGCGCCGAAACGCCGGCACGCCGTTCGAGACCGCCTCGACGCCGGTCATCGCGGTGCATCCATTGGCGAAGGCCGTCAAGCTCATGAACAGCGTGAGTTGTCCGGTGCCGCCCGGCAAGGCATCTGCCGGATGCACCGGCACCACCGATGCCGTCGCCCAGCGAAACAGGCCCAAGCCCAGCATCAACAGGATGCCGCCAACAAAAAAGTACGTGGGAACCGAGAAAATCCGCCCCGATTCGCGGATGCCTCGCAGATTGCCGACCGTGATGATGACCAGGAAGAACAGCGCCATCTCCACGCGGTTCACGTGAAACGCTGGCAGCGCCGACGTGATGGCCGCCACGCCCGCCGCAATGCTGACCGCCACGGTCAGCGTGTAATCCACCAGCAGCGAGGCGGCGGCCACCAGGCCGGCTGTCTGGCCCAGGTTCTCTCTGGCGACGATATAGGCGCCACCCCCGCTTGGATAGGCATGAATGGTCTGACGGTACGAATAGGCCACAACCGCCAGCAACAGGGCGATGGCCAAGGCGATCGGAGTGGCGTACGAAAACGCCGAGCGCCCGGCGACGATCAACGTGAACAGGATGGCTTCAGTCGCATACGCCACCGATGACAGCGCGTCAGACGACAGCACGGCGAGGCCCGTGAACCGGGACAGACGTTGATGGTCGGCGAGATGGCTAGGGATGGGCGCTCCGACCAGGAGGCGCTTCACCTGCGAGAGAAATGACTCTTCTGACACCTATGCCGAATGCTATCGTCGGCGACGCCGGGCGTCAATTCTCAAAGCGGCGCCCTGGCGGCCCGCCCGGTGGTCCGCTATAATCGCGCGTCCTGTTCTCGGGTTGGAGGATCATGATCGAGGCACGCTCCTTTCGCATCATCGGTCGCGTTCAGGGCGTCGGATTTCGATGGTTCGTGTGGGACGCGGCCGTGCGTGAAGGACTGACCGGCGTGGTGCGGAACCTGCCGGATGGCAGTGTGGAAGCCATCGCCGAAGGCGACCGCGAGGCGCTCGACCGATTCGAGTTGGCCGTGTCACGAGGACCGGCCGGGTCCCGGGTGGAGGCGGTCGATCGTGACGCGTCGCCCGCGACCGGACGCTACACCGATTTCTCGATCAGGGGATAACTCGCCATGACTGACACCGATACGCGCGGCGCCGACTTCCTGAAATCCCGGATCCGGCACGTGCCGGACTTTCCGAAACCGGGCATCCTGTTCTACGACATCACCACGCTACTGCGCGACCCGGACGGGTTCAAGGCGATGGTCGACGAACTGGCCCGTCCCTTTGATGGAGCCGGGATCGATCGCGTCGTCGGCATCGAGAGCCGGGGGTTCATCCTCGGAGGAGCGGTGGCCGACAGGCTGGGCGCAGGTTTCTGTCCCATCCGGAAGCCGGGCAAGTTGCCGGCCGCGTCTATCAGAGAGTCGTTTCAGCTCGAATACGGGTCCGACGCGATCGAGATCCACAAGGACGCCATCGTTCCAGGCCAGCGGGTGTTGATCGTGGATGACGTGTTGGCCACCGGCGGCACGGCTCGCGCGGCGGCCTCGTTGGTGAGGCAATTGGGGGGAAACCTGCATGCGTTGGTGTTCCTGATTGAACTGGATTTCCTCAACGGGCGAGACAAACTGCCTGGGGATCGGGTGGTCAGCGTGTTGCACTACTGAGCAGTTCCGGGCAACAGCGAGCCACCCTTCAGTCCGGCGCGAGATCTGCCGATACTGAAGGCGTGATGAAAGTCTACGCACCCGTCGTTGTCGTGGTGACGATTGCCACCATGGTTCTCGCTGGTTTCCTTGTGCCAGCCTCTGCCGACGCCAAACGCTTCCGGGCGTTCGTCTATCCGGACCGGACCAACCCAGCCAAGTCCGTGGTGGTGGACGATTTCCGAGTGAACGAAACCGTCTACGACGATGGTGGCGTGCAGTATCTTTGGGTCCGAGGCCCCGAGGGCAGCTTCCAGCTGAACTTCGCGGACATCGGCCAAATCGAGTTTGTGAAGTTCCTGGGCTTCATGCGGGGCGACTGGACCAACTACGAAGTGAAGGTGACGGGCCACGATCCCAGCGTGGTGATCACGGGCACCGTCGAACTGCGAGTCATGCGCGGCGTGGCTGGTGGCGCCGCCTGGTACTTGTATCCGGCGACGCAGAAAGATCGGGGGACGCAGCTTTGGCGGCTGGTGTTCGGCGACGAACGCGCCGAGTCGACCATCCCCTCCGGAGAGATGCCAAAGGCCGAGCCCGCACCCGCCGCGGCGATCGCGATGCAACCGGCCGCACCTGCACCGCCGTCGACGTCGAGCGACGACGAGTTGTTTGCCAGGTTGAGCCTTGCCGACCTCAACAGCCAGAAACCGCTTGGCGATGTGTTCTTCGAGTTCGATCGCTCGGAGCTTGGGCGCAATGGCGAAGAAACCCTGCAGCGCAACGCCGAGTGGCTGAAGCGCTGGCCCACGATCAGGGCGCGGATCGACGGCCACGCCGACCCGCGAGGCACGAACGAATACAACAAGGACCTCGGCATGCGCCGGGCTGAGCGTGTGCGCGAATTCTTGACGGCATTGGGGATTAGCGCCTCGCGCCTCGAAACCGTCACGTTCGGTGATGAACACCCGGTCTGCACCGAGCCGACCGAGGAGTGCTGGGCGAGAAATCGCCGGGCGCACTTCGTCCTTACCGCGAAGTAGCGGACGCGATTCAGGGTGAACACGGGCCGATCGGCGGGGCGCGAGTTCCGCTGACCGGCCCGTGTTGTTTTCGGACCCGCCCGCTCGAGAAGCCCCCATTCAGGCGTGCTACGATGAGCTGCTGACGCCCCTGTAGCTCAGGTGGATAGAGCAACGGTTTCCTAAACCGTAGGCCGCCCGTTCGAGTCGGGCCAGGGGCACCACCGTCTTCATGGATATAATGAACAGACGCGTATGAAAAGGACTGAACGTCACCACCTCAAAGAGAACGAATTCGCCGAGTGGCTGCTCGGGGCCAAGGCCTGGTACGAGGGAAACCGCAACCTCGTCGTGTACGGTGGCATGGCGATCGCGCTCATCGCCATCGCCGTCACCGCCACCCTGGTGTCTCGCCAGATCTCAGCGGGCGCCGCCGACCGGATGCTGGCCGAGGCGTTGGTCGTGGCCGAGTCGCCAGTGATGCCGCCGGCCACAGCCGAACCCGGCAAGGCGCCGATGCAACCGCCAGGAACCTACCCGAACGAGCGGGCCCGCCTGGAGGCCGCGTTGCCCAGGCTGCTGGCCGTGGCCGAGACGTATCCGTCCGGGGCGGCAGGCATTATGGCGCGGTACCGGGCGGCGTCGGCCCTGGCAGCGCTGGGCCGCACCGCCGATGCCGTGGCACGGTACCGGGAAGTCACCGAGAAAACGACTGGCCTCTATCAGGTGATGTCGCGGCTGGGGATTGCCGACGCGCAGCTGGCGGCCGGCCAGTTCGACCAGGCTATCGCCTCGCTGAAGGAGATGAGCCAGGCGAAGCCGGATGACGCCCCGCTTGACGGCGTTCTTATGCAGCTTGCGCGAGCATATCGGCTGGCCGGCAAGCCCGATGATGCCGCCAGGACCTTCAAGCGGGTGACCGATGAGTTCCCCCAGTCGACCTACGCCACGCAGGCACGGCACGAGATCGATACGATGGAAGGCGGAAAGCCGGCGACCCGCTAGTAACTGTTTGCCTGGTTGTGTCCGATCGATCAGGCAAACAGTTACCGGCCATGAAAACGGTAACCGACGAGCTTGTAGACCAGGCGAGCGGCCAGGAAATTCGGCGCGGCAAACCCCGGCAGCGGGCACAACTCCACGACGTCGCACGCCACAACTTTTCGGCGAGCAAACACCAGCTTCAGCAAGGTCAGCAATTCCCGCCAGGTGAGCCCACCTGGCTCGGGTGTTCCCACCGCCGGCATCACGGCTGGGTCGATGCCGTCGCAGTCAATCGTCAGATACACCGGGTCTACGAGCGCCTGAACCACGCGGTCCATCCATCCGGGATCGTCGCGCATGTTCCAGTCGTAGAACATCGTGGTCGCTAGCTTCGGTAACGACTCGGCCTCGGGTGCCGACAGGTTGCGGATGCCCACCTGCACGCACGGGGCGTGTTCCAGGACGCGGCGCATCGCGCTGGCGTGGCTGTGCGGATCGCCGAGGTAGCTCTCTCGCAGGTCGGCGTGCGCATCAATCTGAAGCACGCTCAATCCGGCGTGATGGTCGGCGATCCCGGCTACCAGCGGCGCGGTCAGGGCATGCTCGCCGCCCAGCGCCACGAAGAACTTCCCGGCCTGGGCCAGCCACGAGGCCGTGCGTCGAATCTCCGCGAAGGCCTCCTCGGTGCAGGCAAATGGCAGTTCCATCGCCGGCAGGGTGTGAATGCCAACGCTGCAAATCTCGCCTCCCAGTTCCTCGTCGTAGAGTTCAACCTGGCTGGACGCGGCCAGAATCTCACGGGGGCCGTTCTTCGTACCCGTCACGTACGACGTGGTCCGCTCGAAGGGAATGGGGAGGATCACGGCCTGCGCCTGATCGAACGCATGCGCGTCCCCCTCGAGCCCGCCGAAGTTGAAGGGCAGCGCGGCGTGATACGGCAACGTGGGCGTCATGGCTTCGATCTTAGCCGAAGTGCTCGCGCCCAGGCGCGATGGCCTGGCGGCGTGTCTCAGAAGGCACGCCCGGTGCGCACGTAGAACGCGGCCCGGCCCGGCTGCCGCTGGTTGAGCGGATCGGAGGTCCAGGCGACGCCCATCGCCACAGTCATGGCGTACGAATACCCCAGCGTCAGGTCTGAGGCCAGTTCCGCTCCAACCGACCAGATTGGGCGCGCCAACGCCGTCAGCGCAACCCCAGCCGACCCGACGTCGGCAAACACCGAGCCGTGAATGGTGTTGACAAACAGCGGCCAGGTGCCGACCCCACGTTCCACGCGGACCAACGGGAAGCGATAGTCGACGTTGGCGATCGCCACCGACTGACCGCTGCGCACGTTGCGGTCGAATCCGCGCACCAGGCCAAGCGCCTGATGGCTGAAATCGAATGCCGCAAACGAGGCTTGCGCGCCACCCAGGTCGAACAGCCGGCGGGCAGCCTGATCTCCGGTACTCGCGCCGGCCGCCACACGCAGAGCGACCACACGGTGCGCGCCTCCGCCAGGGAGAAACGCCCTCGCATCGACCGCTCCCGTGATGGACTCGGCATCGGCTCCCAGTTTGGGCGACACGCGTTCGATCGTCCACGTCGCACGCAGGCCTTCCTCCGGGCTGATGGAGTAGCCATAGGTGCGAGCACTGTTGAACCACCATCCCGCCCGCCAGGCGTTTCGCGCGCGGGAGGGGACGGCTTGATCCGCCCCCGGCGCCAGTCGATCGACCACAAGGTCCACACCGAACATCAGTCGTTGCGCGTGGCGTACCTGACGCCACGGGACCACGATCCCGACGAACGCCTCGCGCGTGCGTACGTCGGCCTGCAGCAACCGGCTCGTCTGCTGATCCTGGACAATGGTCACGTCGAGACGCTCCGACAGCGACACCACCACGGCGGGGCGCCACCGGTCGTAGGCGTAGCTGAGCGCATACTCGGGACGCGCGCCACGCTGGTTCCGCAGATCTGCAGCAGGCCGAGCTACCTGCCACGTCAAGCCGGCACGGTAGGCGTGATGGCCCAGCACGTCGGTGCCCGCCAGCGAGGCGCCCAGATCGACGCGCGCTTGGTCGACCGCCAGCACCGGAGCCCATGCGCGCGGCCACAGCGTGGCCCACGGCGAGTAGCCCCGGTCAGGATTGGTACTGGCTGCCGCTGCAGGAGGGACTCCGGCGAATCGGTCTTCCCCCCGGCGCTCGGCTGGCGGCGCGGTGTCGTCCGCTTCGGCCTGGCTGGGCAAGGGCGCTTCAAACACATCGTAGCCGTCGCCGGTCACGCTGACGAAGACCACCGAACGATCGTCGGGCGACACGTCGGGAGCCACGATGCCGCCAGTTGCCGACATCACCAGTCTCGCCGGCTCGCGCGGGACACCGTCGATGCCAATGTCCACGCCGTAGAGTTGAAATCGGTGACCGTCCCTATCCGAGGCGTACAGCAGCGTGCGCCGGTTGGTCATCCATGCTGGCGTGAGGTTGCGGCCAACGGGCGCGTGCTCGACCGGCGTGATCGTGCCCGTGCGGACGTCGATCACAACCACTTCCGGCAATCGCTCGCGGCATTGACGCACGGCCGCGACCGTGCGCCCGTCTGCGGACCAGCGAGGCGTCGAGAATTGGCAGCCCGGTTCCGAGAATGCGCGAGATGGCTCCCTGCTCAATTCGGGCGGCGATCCGGGATGGGCCGTCATCACATCAAGAAAAACGAGGGCTCGTTCGCCCGTCCGTGTCGCGACCGCCGCCAGCCGCCGCCGATCGGGAGAGATATCCGGATCCGACAACCGTTTCCCTCGCGTCAGTCGAACGACACGCGATGTTCGAAGCTCCACCGCGTACAGATCCGCGAATTGGGCGATGGGTCCCGCATATTCGACCTGATCGAAGTACACCCAACGGCCATCGCTAGAGAGCGTGTCGCCGAGAAACCGTGTGGTGACCCTCTGCGATCGGCCATCGTTCGGACGGTACTCGCGGATTTCGGGGAATCGGTCGGGATTTCTCACCGAGTAGACCACCGGCGAGAGGCCTCCAAACTGTCCGTCGATCGCCCGGACGTATCGAGGTCCTGTCACGAAGAAGCCGTGAGACGTCAATCGGCGTAGCGGCGACACCGAACCGGTGGTGCGGCCACCGATCGGAGTGCCCAAATCGGCCGTTCGCCACAAGCCAGCGGCGCTTTGGCCGAAGATGCCTTTGAAGGCGCCACCTCCCAGATAGGGCACCATCGCGGAGGTTCGGCGAGCCAGGTCGCCAAGACGAGCCGGATCCGATTGCCGGGCCAGCGTGTCGAGGAATCGGCCGCCGTAGAAGTACGGCCCGTTACCCCCTGGCCATGCCGCCAGCCCGCCGCCAGCCCGGTCGATCGAAAGCCCGCCCGAGACCGATGCCACGCCATCCATGATCGCGGTCACATCCGGCGCGCGGTTGCGGCCCTCGCCGGTGATGGCGCTTTCTGCGTAGGTGGCAAATCCTTCGATGTGCCACTGAGGCAAGAACAGATTGGGGAACGACGCCGGACTTCGCCCCAGCGTCCACCGAAGCGCCCGCATCCAGCCGGCGACCCGGTCGAGATGGACAATGTGCGCGTACTCGTGCACGAAGACCAGGCGCAGCCAGTCGCTGCTGTTGCCCAGCAATGACGCCGGCGGCGCCGGGATGGCGGCGATCTCGATCGTGTTGTACGGCAGCGGCGTCGACCACCCGTTCGAGATGTCCGTCTGGTCCACCAGCACGACGTGGGTGTGTGACGGCGCGTCGAGGCGGACCAGGCGGGCCACCTCCTCGCGGGTCGTTTCGGCAATGCCCGCCAGGCGACGTGCCATGCCGTCTTCGCCCTGGTGGTAGTAGATGGTGAAATGGGGCGTCTTCAGAACCCGGAAGCGGAGGTGCGACGCGTAGCGTGTCTGGGCGCCGCCCGAAACCGGGCAGCACAGCAGCGCCACGATCAGCCCCGCGGGCACCAGCCGGAAAGACATGCTCGGTGTCACCGAGGGGCGACCGGCCCGGCCACCGGCGAGGGTGCATCCACGCGGCGGACGTTTCGCAGGAATCGGAAGTCGGCGGCGGGGGACAGCTCGATGCCATCCAGGGTGGGCTGAGCCACCACCACGTTCGTTTTGTACCAAAGGCTGATGTACGGGCACTGTTCGGCGACCACCCGTTGCACGTGGCCGTAGAGCGCGCGTCGTTGCTCATCGTTGGTGGACACGGTGGCCTGGTCTATCAGGTCATCGACGCGCGAATCTGAAAAGAAGCCGCGATTGAAGCCCGTGGGCGGCATCTGACGTGAATGGAATACTCGCCGCAGCATATCGGGATCCGACACGCCGACCCACTGCAGCGTGAAGAGCT
>CAYHRK010000027.1:10860-25017 GCA_964358795.1 uncultured Vicinamibacterales bacterium | reverse complement strand
CGCTAGGCGGCGGATCTGAAACACCTGAATCTCGGGATCCGTCGACCCGTGGGGACCTTTCGGGAGGCCGCGGTACGTGAGACCGGCGCGACTCACCCAATAGCGATGCAACTTCAACCGACGATGATGGCCCTTCAGGCAGACATCGAGCATGTGCCAGATGTCCGAGAGGCGTCGTGCGCCGGATCCCATCTAGGCCGCCGCGGCGAGGGTCGGCCGTTCCGCGTTGTCCGTGGGCATGACACCAGCGAGGTCTTTCAGGGTCACGTGCACATAAAGAGCAGACTCGGCGGACCACTGGGGCAACGGCTCCGGCGGCGGGCTGAGACGGGCCTCGCGGAACTGGGCGACCGCGGCCTGCCACGTGGCCACCGTCCCCGCGTCGGTCTCGTGGAAGAAGCGCTCGACCTCACGCTGAAAGGTCTCAAAGGTCTCCGCCTCGACGGCGATGTCCGCGAGCACCTCAAGCAGCGTCGCCCGCAGGTCGAGATTCGCCAGTTCGAATGTGGGCGCCAAGCAGGTGAAGCCACCCGGGTTCACGCCATCAAGCACGAGGCCCTCCGGCTCCTGGCGGGCCAGCAATCGACCACGCAGGTCGACGACGGCCAGAAAGCCCTGGCCAATGACAGGGCCCTTGAAGGAGAAGAGGAGGGGCCAAACCGGTGCCGGCGTAGCAGTTTCGCTCATATCGTTGGAACGGGAGGCGACACGGAATCTCGCGTCCTCCCCACTATATATCGGAAGACGCCTGATTCAACATCAGGGTTCCTGGGAGCGGAAAGGTAGCAAGAACCATGCCCCGGACCAAGCGCCTCCCCACCGGCATCCGACGCGAAGGCCGGGGCGTGGGGAGGGGTGACCAGCGCCACGCGCCCGATCGTCTGGCGTCGCACGGTGGCTCGAGCGGGCCGGCAGGATCGGCGCCTGCACATTCCGGCCGATGCTAAGCCATACGATCTCCGGCATTCCTTCGCCGAGCTCGTGCTGCGCACGACGGGCAGCCTGGCGGTGACGGCGGGGCTGCTGGGCCACGCGGATGAGCGCACGACCCGGCGGTACGTGGCTGGGGCGATTGGTGACGTGGAACGCGACGCAGCAGGCCAGGTCTCTAGAGCGTTGGCGGGGGCGAAACCTAGCCTCAGAATTACCGCCCAAGCTTACAAACGACGAAAACACGCCTAAGTTCTTCTATGTGAAGCGCTTCCTAAGCCAGCTAGACGGGTTCGATTCCCGTAGCCCGCTCCACCACGTCAAGCGCCCTGTTTCTTCCCTTTCGACTTCCGACGCCCGGCCCAGTACCGTATCATGCGATCGGACACGGCCTTGCGCTCGGCAGCATCCATCGGCTTGCGGCGCCCCCGGTGGGCAGACTTGGCGGCAGGCTTCGTCGCTTTCGGGACAGCCTTGCTTGCGGGCGCGGAGGCGGCGAGCGGCGCAGCCGCTGGCGCAACCGATCTCAGACCCGGAAACGCCTTCCGCAGGGACGCCATTTCACGTGCCAATTCGGCCAGCCGCATGGCCGCTCCGACCCGGGCGAGCTTGTTGACGTCGGACGGACTCAAATCATGTGCCACAGAACCTCCCAGGGATAACTAATTTCCGTGTTTGTGCTAAAACTGATACAGCTTATCCCATTTCTTCCTCCCCGGGAACCTGTGCTAGGCTTTTCCTTCTTATGCCCTATGAAGAACCGAAAACCATTCTGATCTCGGCTGACGAGATCCAGCGTCGTGTCCGAGAACTAGCCGCGGAACTGGCCCGCGACTACGCCGATGAGCCACAGCTGCATCTGGTCAGCGTGCTGAAGGGTGCGTTCATCTTTCTTGGCGATCTGATCCGAGCCCTGAACCGTCCCGTCACCATCGACTTCATGGCCGTGTCCAGTTACGGCAAGAACACGACCTCTTCTGGCGAAGTGCGTGTGCTGAAGGATCTCGACTCGGGACTGCAAGGCCGCAACGTCGTCATCGTGGAAGACATCGTCGACACAGGGCTGACGCTGGCGTACTTGCAGGAAATCCTGCACGCCCGGTCGCCGAAGTCGCTGAAGACGGCGTGCCTGCTCAGCAAGCCGTCCCGTCGGGTCGTGGACGTGAAAGTGGACTACACGGGTTTCACGATCGAAGACCGCTTCGTGGTGGGATACGGCCTCGACTACGCCGAACAGTATCGCAACCTGCCCTACTTGGGCGTGCTCGACTGAGAGGCTGCTGCCGCGTTGACCGCGGCTTGCACTTTCTTGGCGAGCGCCCTGGCTTCGGCCAGCACCACGCGGCTGTCGAGCGACAGCACCCGCCTGTCGCGCATCAGGATCCGCCCATTCACGATGGTCGTGCGTACATCGTCGCCGTGCGTGACGTAGACCAGGTGTGAGACGGGGTTGTAGAGTGGCGTTTGCCGAGCCGATTGCATCGACACCACAATCAGGTCCGCCAGTTTCCCGGGTTCGAGCGACCCAATCCGGTCCGCCAGGCCGAGGGCACGGGCCCCGCCAATCGTGGCCATCTCCAGGGCGGTCTGCGCCGAGATCGCCGTCGGATCGTTTTCGACCAGCTTGTGCAGGAACGCCGCCTGACGCATGGCCTCGAACATGTCGAGGTCGTTGTTGCTGGCGGCCCCATCGGTGCCCAATCCTACGGCAATGCCGGCCGCTCTCGCTTTGGTGACCGGCGCGGTGCCGCTCGCCAGTTTCATGTTGCTTTCGGGGTTGTGCGACAGTCCCACGCCGTTGCGCTTCAGGATGACGAGGTCGTCATCGGTGACGTGCACGAAGTGCGCCGCCAGCGTGTTGGGGCCCCAGAATCCCAGCGAATCGAGGTAGGCGGCTGGCGTCATCTGAAACTTGTCGCGCGCCGTCTTCACCTCGTCGAGCGTTTCGGCCAGGTGCGTCAGCAGCGGCACGCCGTACTTGCGCGCCAGGTCGCGCGCGGCCTGCAGGGTGGCCGCGTCGTTGGTGTAGAAGGCGTGGGGCGCCACCGCTGGCGTGATCAGGGCATCGTTCTTGAACTCCTGGATGAACCGCTCGGCCCGCGCCAGCGCGTCGGCCGGCGTCTTGGCATCGGCCACCGGGAAGCCGATCACCGTTTCGCCCAGCACGGCCCGCAGGCCGGCCGCACGCGTCGCGCGAGCGATCACCTCCTCGAAGTAGTACATGTCGGTGAAGATCGTCGTGCCCGACTGGATCATCTCCAGGGCCGCCAGGCGTGTGCCGATCCGGACCATTTCTGGAGAGACGGTCTTGGCCTCGGCCGGAAAAATGTAGCGCTGCAGCCAGTCCATCAGCGCCATGTCGTCGGCCAGCCCCCGGTACATCACCATCGGCGCATGCGTGTGCGTGTTGACGAGCCCCGGCATCACCACGGCACCGCCAGCCTGCACGACGTCTGCGGCCCGGAAGCGGCGGGCAATAATCTCGGGCGTATCCACCGCCACAATCCTCGTGCCGTCGATGGCCACGGCGCCTGGTGACAGGATGCGGTGCTGGGGGTCCATGGTGACAACCGTTCCCCCGGTCACAATCAGCGTCACCGCCTTCGGCCCTGGTGGCGCAGCACCCAGCGACACGACGGCAATCAGGACGTTGACGAAGAGGGCGAACCTAAGGCCTGAGCGACGGGCGGGAGATTGAACGCACATAGTGTGATTCTATCGCAGGCCGAGGTGCACCGAGGCGCCTGCCCCACTGTGGAAGCTCCGCCCGGCTTCGTGTATAGTTCCGGCGTGCCAGTCCATCTTGTCGATCATCCACTCGTTCAGGACATCCTGCTGTCGCTTCGCGACCAGCGCACCGAGCCCGACAGCTTCCGGCGCATGGCCGTCCGGATCAGTGTGCTGCTGGCCACCGAAGCGCTGCGGATGCTGCCCGTGAAACCCGACACCGTGCACACGCCGCTGGCTGAAGCGCATGGCGTGCGCGTGGCCACAAACGTGGTGGTGGTGCCGGTACTACGGGCGGGCCTGGGTATGCTCGACGCCGTGCTGGAGCTGGTGCCCGGCGCCCGTGTCGGCCACATCGGCCTGCAACGCGACGAAACGACCGCCATTGCGTCCCGGTACTACACCAAGCTGCCGCCGGGACTGGCCGACAGCTATGTGCTGCTGATCGATCCGATGCTGGCCACCGGCGGCAGTGCCGTGGAGGCGCTCGACCTGCTCAAGCAGGCCGGGGCGCGCCGCATCCAGATCCTGTGCATTGTGGCGGCACCCGAAGGCATCGACCTCGTGACCCGCCACCATCCCGATGTGGACATCTTCACGCCGGTCATTGACGAGCGGCTCAACGACAAGAAGTACATCGTTCCGGGTCTGGGCGATTTCGGCGACCGCTTGTACGGCACGCTGTAGAGTCGACGTCATGAATGACAAGAAGTCGGTCGCCAGCCGCCGGGCAGCCATGAAGACCCCGACATCGGGTCCGCCAGCGTCGGGCCGGTGGGCGACCGCGCTGACGCGTGTGGCCCCAAATGAGGTTGAGATTCGAGGCTTCCCCCTCGATGAGCTGATGGGGCGCCTCTCGTTTGCCGAAGCGGTGTATCTGCTGCTTCGCGGCGAGTTGCCCTCACCGGCGATCGGCAAGCTGTTTGGCGCGGTGCTGGTGTCGTCGATCGACCACGGCGTGTCGCCGCCCTCGACCATCGCCGCCCGGAACGTGGCGACCACTGGCGCTCCGCTGCGCGATGCGGTAGCCGCGGGCATTCTGGGATTTGGCGCCTACCATGGCGGCGACATCGAAACCTGCCTGCGATTCCTGCAGGATGGGTTGAAGCTGCGCCGGCAGGGTGCCAACTTCGATGAGGCGGCCGGGCAGATGATCAACATGTGGTCCGGCCGCGGCGCCTTGCCACCGGGATTTGGACACCGCATCCACACCCGCGACCCTCGCGCGGCGCGGCTGTTGCAGATGGCTCACGAACTCGAACTGGATGGCGAGCACTGCCAGCTGCTGCGCGTGACGGAACGCATCATCAACCAGGATCCGTCGCGCGATGACCATCCCGTGCCGGTGAATGTCGATGGCGCCATTGCGGCGATTTGCGGTGACTTGGGTTTCGATCCAGAGATTGCCAACGGGCTGTTCATGATTGCGCGGGTGCCGGGCCTGCTGGCGCATGCGGCCGAAGAACGAAGTCGCCACGCACCCATGCGGCAGATCGATCCGAAGGCCCACGTCTATGACGGCCCCGGCCGCCGGCGGCTTCCCGAAACGCGCAAGTAGCGGCGGCTTCCGACGCCATCGCACGCGATCTGGGGCGGCACTTCATGTGAGGCTCGGCCGAGCCGCTGTAGGTGTTGCCCGATCGCCAGGGAATGTACTACACTGAAAAGGTTAGGCAAGTCCCGAGGTGGGCGCTTGGCTCAGCGGTAGAGCACCGCCTTCACACGGCGGGGGTCAGTGGTTCGAATCCACTAGCGCCCACCACCTAAAGCCCGACAAACTCAAGTGTTTGTGACGGTCGCGCCCGGCTGGTCCGGCCCGCAGGGCGGGGCCGCAACGTGGTGCGCATTCACCGGCGTTCCGGCCGCGCGTATAGTCGCCAGCGGCACGGCCGATCAGACACCACACCCCGATGTTGTTCGCCCCCACGCTCCGCCTCATAGGCACCGTGCTGCTCGCCACGGCGCCGAGCGTCCCGGCCGCCGCTGTTGCGTCGCCCACGCCTCCAGCGCAGAATCGCGTCGAGCCGGGCCGCGACCCGATCGACGATTCCGTGCGCTCGATGTACAACCTCGACTTTGAAGGCGCTCACAGGGCGCTCGACGCCGCAGTAGCGCTAACAACCACCTACAGCGCCGGCAGCGTCGCTGGTTGACGTCGAGCGCGGATGGTTATACTCTTACTGGTAGTGGTAATACTATGACTCTGACGACCAAGGGACAAGTCACCATCCCCCAGGAGATCCGCGATCGCCTGGGCCTCCTCCCGGGCACCCGCGTCGTCTTCGATGTCGACGGCGACAGCGTTCGGATCCGTCGCGCCGAGCAACAGGCCCGAGGTGACGCCCTGGTTGTCCACATGCGGGCCGTGGGCAGGCGGGCCTCCGGGCCGCGCCTGTCGACCGACCAGATCCTCGCCCTGACCAGGGGCGAATGACGTGGCGACGACGCTGGTCGACAGCAACGTCGTGCTCGACGTGATTACCGAAGACGACGAGTGGATGGACTGGTCGGCGACCGCCCTGAGCCGGGCGGCGAACGTCTCGAGGCTCGCTATCAACCCCCTCGTGTACGCCGAGGTAGCCGCGCGGTTCGCGCGGATCGAGGACTTGGAAGAGGCGCTGCCGCCTGACTACTACCAGCGGCTCGCGCTGCCGTGGGAGGCTGCGTTCTTGGCCGGGCGGTGTTTCGTGATGTACCGGCGTCGAGGCGGGTCGAGACGATCACCGATGCCCGACTTCTACATCGGCGCCCATGCCGCTGTCCAGGACATGACGCTGCTCACCCGAGATTCCAGGCGCTACCGCACCTACTTTCCGACGCTGCGCATCATCGCGCCGTAGCTCGTGGCGCGAGACGTTGACGCCATTGCGCCTGCCGAACGCCTGCCGGGGATTCTTGCCGAGGGCGGCTTCTCGGCCACCTACAAATTCGCGGTGACCACGATGGCATGGAATGACTGAGTAGGTTCGCGTGGCGCATGCAAGCGACGACGTGCGGGCGACGGCTCGACGCTGCTGCAATCCCTGCTAGCTTCGACCCGGTAGTAGTGTGGCATCTGCTGGCACGTTCTGAAAGTTCCTCCCCGAGATCCTGCCGCTTTCGGGCGGTTTCTGGCCACGTTCCGTCGGGCACGCAGCGTGCAAAGACGACGATGTACAATGCGCCCCGTGCCACGCGTCCCACCCTTCGACCGTCCCGCCACGTACGACGATCTGGTGAAGCTGCCCGACAACCTGGTGGCCGAGATCGTCAACGGCGAACTGCATGCCTCCCCGAGGCCGGCACCTCCGCACGCCGTAGCGGGATCGGGCCTCCACCTCGCCATCGGGTCCCCGTTTCACGAAGGACAGGGTGGTCCCGGGGGCTGGTGGATCCTCTACGAACCCGAATTGCACCTCGGCCATGACGTGCTCGTGCCAGACCTCGCCGGTTGGCGGCGCACCCGCATGCCGGCACCGCCCGACACCGCGTTTTTCCCGCTCGCGCCGGATTGGGTCTGCGAAATCCTCTCGCCGTCGACCGCCTCGTTGGACCGCAGCCGGAAGCTCGCGGTCTACGCGCGCGAACGCGTGCCGCACGCGTGGCTCGTCGACCCGGTCGCGCGCACGCTCGAAGTGCTACGCCTCCACGGAGAACACTGGGTCATCGTCGCCACACATGCCGGCGACGAGACGGTGCGCGCCGAACCCTTCGCCGAGGTGCCGCTGGACCTTCGCCGGTTGTGGATACCTGTTCCTTGAAGATCGACCGGCGCGCGCAGGAAGCACTTACGACTGCAGGTTCGGTCTTCCACCCGATGCCTCGCCGGCGTTACAATCGGCCAGTGTCGGCCTCCCCTGTCCTTGCAACGTCCCTCCCGTCGGGCCCGGCGCCGATCCAAGCCGCGCTTGCGGCAGCCACAGGCGTCTGGGTCGCGTCGCTCGGGCCGCGCCTCGTCTCGATCGTGCTCTTCGGGTCGTTTGCGCGGGGTGACGCCACGCAGTTTTCCGACGTCGATCTCATGGTTGTCGCCGAGGGCTTTCCGCGGCGGCTCAGCGCGCGGCGCCAGGAACTGCTCGGGTTGTACGCGCTGGTGCCCGAGGCCAGGCAGTTCCCATTCATCGAGTGGAACCTGGTGACCAAGACGCCCGAGGAAGCTCGTGTGCACAGCCCGTTGTACCTGGACATGGTCGAGGACGCCCGTCTCCTGTTCGATCGGGACGGCTTCTTCGCCGGTGTGCTGGAGCGGATGCGGGTGCGCATGCGCGAACTCGGGAGCCGGAGAGTGTTCCTGCCCGATGGCTCGTGGTACTGGGACCTGCAGCCCGGATTCCGATTCGGCAACGAGGTGCGGATATGACCTCGTCGCACATGGGCCGGCGGTACATCGAGGAGGCGCAAGGGCGCGTCGAGCTTGTCCGGCTCGCCTGGGACCGCGCGCTCTGGGCTACCGCAGTTCGCGAAGCCCAGGAGAGCGTCGAGCTGTTCCTGAAGGGAGCGCTGCGGCTGGTTGCCGTCGAGCCGGCGCGGACTCACGACGTGGCCGAGGTCCTGCGCCGGGCAGCCGATCGCTTCCCAGCCTGGTTCTGCGCGGACATCGATCACCTCGCGTCAATTTCCACCGAGATGGCTGGCGATCGCGGCATCGCATTCTACGGCGACGAACGCCAGAGCGTTGGGCCACAAGACCTCTTCGATCGAGATGACGCCGCTCGCGCCCTCGGTCACCTGGCCACAAGGATTAGAACGAGGCATTCACGCCAGCATAGACCCGGTGCACCGTCTTATGGAGCGGGTCGCCTCGCAGGGTGAACAGCCGATAGTCCACGCGCAAGCGGATGGGCCCCACGAGCCCTATCTTGATTCCCCCCCCAAGATTGATGCCCGTGTTGGTTTCCCGTCGGTCGGCCAGCTCCTCTCGGAAGACGCCGGCGCCCGCCGTCGCGTACAACTGCGCGCCTGGGGTCGGCGTCTGCACGAAGACGTTCGCCATGCCCGTGCGCACTCGCGGCGCAGTTTCCGCCGGTTTCTCCGCAATGTCCGAGTACTCGAGCTCGAAGCCGACGACGATCAGGGCGACACCGAACGAGACGCCCTTGGCCGTGCGCATCTCAGGTTTCGGGGACAGGCCGAAGAACGCTGTAAGGTCAGCCGAAGCGGTCGCCGGCGTGCTGACCAGCGTCGCAAGGGCCAGGATGAGAATCAACAGAAGTTCCTTCATACCCAAAGTATCGGGCCGAACAGGGACCGGGTCCACAGGGCCGACGAGGACAGCCGTGATGTTTCGGTTCATCCGGCATTTGAGTGAGTCGGTTTGACCCGCCGCCCACCGCCACCGAATCGCCGGCCTGCCATCCGCGCGGCCGGCAGCCGAGCGGCGGGTGTCCAAGCGCCTCGGTCGCTCGCCTTGCAGACATGTCATGTTTCTTTCGTTCTGGCACGAACTCCTGTCACCGCTCACTCGAGGTGGTCGCTGCGCCGCGGTTACCAAATGCGGGCGATGCCGTACTTGCCGAAGATGGGGTCGGCGGACACGACGGTCAGTGTCTCTTCGATCGCCTGCGCGGCAAGGAGGCGGTCGAACAGGAAGGTGTGGGTATCGAGCAGCAGCCGCATCACACGTACTCCGAGAAATCGACTGGGGTGGTGTCGAAGTCCACCGTCATCACGACCCGGCCCCTGGCCGACCCCGGTTTGCGTGGCCTGCCAGCCTGCGCCAGCGGGACTAGCTTCAAGAGCGGCTTATTGTCCCGGGCGATAACGACCTCGTCGCCAGACATGGCCTGGCGCACCAACTCCGAAAAGCGCGCCTTGGCCTCCGCGATGTTGACCTGTTTCGTTGGCATTGGATAGCCTTCTACCCTGGGGTGCGCCTATTTCTTCGCTTGCGCCAGCAACGCCTGCAACAACCGCGTGTACACCTTGTCGGCATCCTCGAACAACTTGGCGTATTCCTGTTCCGACAACTTCTGGTCCTTGCGCCAGTGGTCGTCGAACAAGGTGCGCTTCGACGCGGCGTCCATCGAGTCGAACGCCTTGTTGTCCTGGTGGTCGGGCGTCAAGCCATCGGCGCCGGCGTCTTCGAAAAAGACCTTCGTGCCGGCCTTGGCAGCGCTATTCAGGTCGATATAGATGTCCTGGTAGGCGGCCAGCGTCAGCTTCTCGTTCAGCAATACGGCTGGTGCGTACTTCGCACTGACGACAAGCAGTTGGCTGCCCGTGAAGTACATTGCGGCGACAAACGCTTCCGGATCGGCGCCATCTTTGGCGGCTATTGCGGTTATCTTCTTGGCGTCCATCACCTGAGCCAGTTCCTTCGCCAACGCCACCGACTTGGATTCCTGTGCAGCAGCGGCACTGCTCATCACCACCATTACCAGGATGAAGATAATCAGGTGGGGAATACGGCGCGAGCTCGTGATCATGAGGTCACCTTCGTGTTGGGGGCCGTACGATTGGCAGTTTTCTATCACCCTGCAGCCCTGGCGTCAATGTCTGGGTTGCCTCCACTGGATGGCTTTCACCGCAGCCACCTTTCCGACACCCGGCCTTAGCAGCCCGTGGTGCCAGCCCATTATCCGATAAACAGGGGGTCCTCGTCGTCGAACCGGGCCGCCGGGCGTCCCCGGTCACGACCGCGGAAGCCCTTGAACGCACCAACGACTCCACGAATCGCGGCCACCACCGCCAGGCCCTCGCGCAGCGGACCCACCACGGCCCCTTGCACGAGCGCCAGCGTTTCATCGGCGCGCCGCGCGGCGGTGGACAGCAGGCGGTCCACTCGCTCCACCTGCACGGCCGCCAGGCTGGTGGCCTGCTGCAGGTTGTCGGCCACGCGCTTCAGCCGGTCGCTCAGGGGACCCAAGTCACGCTCGATCTGGCCCGAGAGCTGTTCGACGCGCCTGGCCAGCTTCGCCACCACCACGATGAACCCGATCTGCACTACTGCCATCACGATCGTCGCGAGGGCAATCAGACCCAGGAACACGGTCTGCGTAGTCGTCACGCCTGCTCCTTCTCGCGCGCGGCCTGATAGGCATCCTTACCCCGTTCTACCGCCGACGCCAGCGTTTCTTTCTGCTGCTTCAGGAACTCGCGGGTCTTCTCTGCACCTTCGCGGGCCTTTTCGCCCAGCATCTCGCGGGTGTCGTCGCCTCTGGCCGGCGCGTACAGCAGCGCGACCACGGCCCCGACCAGAGCCCCGATCGTGAATGCCACCACTATTCCTGCGACTCCACTGCTGCGATCGTCAGACATGGATCTCTGCTCCTTCGTCGTGTCCGCCCGGCTCGGCTCCCTAGCGGCGCCGGGCCACCCGGATTTCGGGTTTCCGGCCGCACCGACTCGGCCGTGTTCGTGACCATCATACAACTGTCTCGCTCCGCTGAGACGGCGGCCTGATGCCATCCCCAAAAACATGGGCTTGGGGACCGGCGATCCACCTAGGCGTCGGAGCCGCCTGGCAGCAGGGCCGATTCGTCTACGCCCAGGGCGCGCGCCCGCAGCCGCCGCACTTGGTCGCGCAACGCCGCCGCCTTTTCGAACTCGAGATTGCCGGCGGCCTCTTGCATGTCCCGTCTGGCCTGCGCGATGCGCGCGTCGAGTTGCGCCTGGGTCAGGTACGGTTCGGTTTCCTCGCGCACCGCCGGCACGCCCATGTAGTCGCGCTCGTACACGCTCATCCGCACATCATCGATGGATTTGACGATGGATGCCGGTGTAATGCCGTGTTCGCGATTGTACGCATCCTGGATCGTGCGTCGCCGATCGGTTTCGGAGATGGCCTTCCGCATGGCGTCGGTCATCTTGTCGGCGTACATGATCACCCGCCCATTCACGTTTCTGGCCGCGCGGCCGGAGGTCTGTATCAACGAACCGGCCGACCGCAGAAACCCTTCCTTGTCGGCATCGAGAATAGCCACCAGCGACACCTCGGGCAGATCGAGTCCTTCCCGTAAGAGATTGATGCCAATCAACACGTCGAACGTCCCGCGGCGCAGATCGCGCAGAATCTCGATCCGTTCCAGCGTCTCGATGTCCGAGTGCAGATACCGGACGCGCACACCGAGTTCCTGGTAGTACTGGGTCAGGTCCTCGGACATTCGCTTGGTCAACGTCGTGACCAGCACGCGCTCGCGGCGGTCGACCCGCGCCCGAATCTCGTGAAGCAGGTCGTCGACCTGCCCGCCGACCGGCCGGACATCGACGACCGGGTCCACCAGTCCCGTGGGACGAATGATCTGTTCGACCACCACCCCGCCCGCTTTCTGCAACTCGTACGGACCCGGCGTCGCCGACACGAACACCACCTGATGCGCGCGCGTTTCCCATTCCGCGAACGTCAGCGGGCGGTTGTCGAGGGCCGACGGCAGCCGGAACCCGTAGTTGACCAGCACGTCCTTGCGCGAGCGGTCGCCGTGGTACATACCGCGGATCTGGGGTACGGTCTGGTGGCATTCGTCCACGAACACCAGCGCATCGGCGGGCAGGTAGTCCAGCAGCGTGGGCGGTGGCTCGCCCGGTGCCCTGCCGGTCAGGTGGCGCGAGTAGTTCTCGATGCCGTGGCAGTAGCCGATCTCCCGCATCATCTCCAAGTCGAACATCGTCCGCTGGTGCAGGCGCTGGGATTCGAGCAGCCTGCCGTCCGATTCCAGCGCCGACAGCCGGGTGGCCAATTCGGCTTTGATCGACTCTACCGCCTGGCGGGTCCGATCGCGCGGGGTCACGAAGTGCGTCTTCGGAAAGATGGTCAGTCGATCGTGTTTGCGCCGCGTCTTGCCCGTCAGCGGGTCAATGGTGACCAGTCGGTCAATCTCGTCACCGAACAGCTCGATGCGTATCGCCGACTCGTCGTAGGACGGATAGACCTCGACGATGTCGCCGCGGACCCGGAAGGTGCCGCGGGTGAATTCGTAGTCGTTGCGCTCGTACTGGATCTCGACCAGTTGGCGCAGCAGTTGATCGCGGCCGATCCGCTGCCCCGCCTCGATCGGCAGCATCATGCCGTAGTACGCTTCGGGCGACCCCAGGCCGTAGATGCACGAGACGCTGGCCACGATCAGGACGTCGCGCCGCTCGAACAACGAGCGCGTGGCGGATAGGCGCATGCGGTCGATCTCGTCGTTGACGGTGGCTTCCTTCTCGATGAAGGTGTCGGTCGCCGGCATGTACGCTTCAGGCTGGTAGTAGTCGTAGTAGCTGACGAAGTACTCGACCGCATTTTCCGGAAAAAACCGCCTGAATTCCTGGAATAACTGCGCGGCCAGCGTCTTGTTGTGCACCATCACCAGCGTCGGCCGGTTGACGCGCGCCACGACCTGCGCCATGGTGAACGTTTTGCCGGACCCGGTCACGCCGAGCAGGACCTGGTACGGATCGCCCCGATTCAGACCTGCCTCGATCTCGCCGATGGCGCGCACCTGATCGCCGCGCAGTTCGAAATCGCTGACCAGCGTGAAATGGTCGTCGCGCGAGGACATGGAGAGGTTCCGGACCGACGTGAATGGGGCTACGGCTGTTTTCGAAACGGGGCGAAGTAGCCCTGGCGCGTGCGCGCTTTCAGGCCAGCTCGCTTCACTTTCACCTCGACTTTTCGCCAGGTGCCGTCAGTCTTGGCATTGGTGGACAGGTAGCCGAGGGTGTACTGGGCCCTGATTTCGGCCAGCACCTTGTCGTAGTTCGAGTCGAGGTCCTTGATCACCTGGGGGAAGAAGGCCTGTCCCCCGGTCAGATCGACCATGTGCTGGATCTTCATCCGCTGATCCATCTGCATGGACTGCGATTGATGCGCCAGGAACCCCACCGCATACAGCGTGATGTCGGACGCTTTGATCAGCGTCTGGACGTCGCTAAACGTCATCGAGCTGTTCGTGTCGCCACCATCGGTATACAGCACCAGAATCTTGCGGCCGTCCTGCGATGACGAGCCGTCCAGGTAGACGCCGACTGCGTCGTACAAGGCGGTCATGCCGTCGGGTTTCCGTCTGCGGATGCGCTCGATCAGATGGGCGAAGTCGTGTTGCCCGTAGCGGGTCACGCGAACTTCCGTGTCGAAATCGACAAGGGTCACGTCCACCGCTTGCGGCAGGGCGTTCAGGAACTTGATGGCCGCGCTGCGAGAAAACGCGATGTCCTGCTCCATGCTGCCGCTCGTGTCAAACAGCAGGCCCAGGTGCAGATCGGGAGTCGACTCGGGCTGGTCGCCGCGGGCAAACAACGTCAACTGCTGACGCTGGCCATCCTCGTACACCTCGAAATCTTCTGCCGTCAGATCGGCGGCCAGGGCGCCCTTCTTGTCCAGCACCGTCACGCCGAAGCTGGTCAGGTCCACGTGGCCCTTGAACACCTGGGCGCACGGTTCGCCTGCCAGCACCAGCACGCCGAGCGCGATTGCGACCAGCCGCATGCTGTCTTAGCCCCCTCTCCCAAACGGAACCCTATCATCTCACAGCGGCGGCGCCTGCTGGATGGACGCTAGTGTCCCGAATCACAAGTTCGCCGACACCGAACTTCTGATTCGGG
>CAYHRK010000027.1:0-10850 GCA_964358795.1 uncultured Vicinamibacterales bacterium | reverse complement strand
TCCCCAGGCCCCCTCCCCGCACCTCATTTGGGGGGACACTGGCCGCCGGGGTATAATGGCGAGTTGGCGTGATGACACGTACCGTTTCCGACAGGCTGGACCCCCCGACATGAGGTGTTTGGCCATCTGCCATAGCGAACTGGTCATCAGGATTCTCGAGCAAGTCCTGCCCCCCAGCTTCGATGCCGACTTCCTGGTCGAGAGCCGGCCGCTGGCGCGCCGCCTGCACGATGCCGGTGTAGCCATTGCCGCCGGCGACCTGCGAAAGACCGACACCTACCTGAAGGCCGACCTCTCCCCCAACACCTGCATCATCGTCGAGGACAACGGGCGGCAGACTTTGAGGCGCGTGCTGCAGGCCATCCGGGATGCCGGCGGCACCATGGTATACGTGCTGGGCACACCGACGGGCAAGGGCAACGGCGATGCGCAACGGCGTGAAGATCGGCTGCGAGAGCAGTTCCCCGAACTGGGCTTTCTGTCGATGGCCGAGTTGCTCGGAGGACCGCTCGTGACCGAAGTCAGCCGGTCGCTGACGCGGGCGCGCGTGCAGCAGTTCCAGCGCTATTTCAACGACGCCGATCGGGTGCTGATTCTGCTGCACAACGATCCCGATCCGGACGCCATGGCGTCGGGCTTGGCCCTGCGCAATCTGCTCCGGCGGACGAGGGTCACGGCCATCATCGGCGCGCTGCAGGGCGTGACGCGGCCCGAGAACCTGCGCATGGCCAACCTGCTCGACATCCACGTGGAGATCATCAAGCCGGAGGCGCTGCCTGAATACGAGCGCATCGCGATGGTCGACGTCCAGCCGCACTACTTCAGCGGGCTCATCGATCGCGTCGATCTGGTGATCGATCATCACCCGCCCCAGGCCGGCTACAGCGCGGTGTTCCGCGACATCCGGCCGGACTATGGGTCGACGTGTACCGTGCTGACCGAGCACCTGCGCGCCGTGGACGTCAGCATCTCCGAACGCACAGCCACGGCCATGCTCTACGCGATCAAGTCGGACACCCTGTTCTTCAACAGGCAGGCCAACCGGGTCGATCTGGAAGCGTTTTCGTACCTGTATCCGCTGGCCGATGCGGCCATGATCCGCAAGCTGGAGGGCGCGGAAATCACCTTCGAGCGGCTCGAGTACGTCACGCGGGCCCAGCAGACGGGATTGTCAGGCGAGCAGGTCTTCTGCGCGTTTCTGGGCCGGCTGCCGCGCGAGGACTTCATGCCGTATGTGGCGGACTTTTTCCTGCAGGTCGAAGACGTCAAGTGGACGATTGTCTCGGGCATCGTCAATGACACGCTGGTGGTGTCGGTGCGCAACCTGGGCTACAGGCGCAACGCGGGCGAGATGGTACGGAAGCTCTTTGCCGACATCGGCAGCGCGGGCGGCCACCGGGCCATGGCCAAGGCGGTGGTACCGCTGCAAGCCTTCATCGACCGGCACGGCCCTGTGGCCGACGACCAGATCAATCCCCTCATTCGCGAGATGGCGCTGCAGTTCCTGCACGACCACGGCCCGGCCGAGAAAAAGAAGGACACCGCTAGGACGTGAGGTCTGGGGCCCCGACCACCGGCTCGATGAACTGACGATAGGCGTCCTCGTAGCCGCGATCGAGCAACTCCCCGAACAGCTGTACGCGGTCCGACCGCTCGTCGTAGGTCCCGGTGAACTCGAGCGGGCCGATCGGGTTATGCGCGGGTCTGATCAACTGGATGCTGCGAAAGCTGCCGGCACGGGCGCGCAGCGCGTCGCGCATCGACGCCGTCTGATCGGCGGCCAGCCACTCCCCCAGCCTGCCGCGTCCGTCGATCCGGGGTTCGGTCAGCGTGTGGGGCTCGGGCGATTCGCTGGTCGCCGAGACCACCACGACCTGCTCGACTCCGGCGGCAAGCGCTTCTTCGAGCAGCCGGCCAATGGCGTCCGGACGATCGCACAGGCGGTGCGTCTCGCCCGACCAGAAGCTCTCCGGCGCAAACGTCACGGGCCAGCTCTCGGTGACGACTGGAAGCGAGAGCGCCGCGGCCAGTACATCGGTCACGTGATCGCGATCGGCACCGACCAGGTCGAGGGTGTCTCCCGCGCGAGGCATCCAGCCGGCCGTGCCAGGCCGGCGGCCGAAGAACACCGAGCGATGGGGTTCGGTCAACGCCGCCATCACCAGGTCGCGTCGGGTGTCGATATCGTGGACCACGGCCAACAGTTCGCGGAATCCGGGCTGGCCCAGATTGTCGGACAGCACTTCCGCATAGCGGCGGGACAGTTCGAGCGATCCTGGCAGCGGCACCTTGGTGCCCCCCGTGATCAGCCGCCACAGCGCCGCGTGCCAGAACGCCACCACCTGGCGCGCGTCGAGCGGCGCCCCGAACACGCGCCACCAGAAACGGCCACGTTCCCGGTGCCGGTGCTGTAAGCGGGCGCGCATCGATGCCACGGCCAGCAACACCAGCGCCACCACGGCCAGCAGCAGGGCCCCTTGTGCCAGCCAGGAGGGGAGCATGCCGGGCTGGAAGGCCTGGTGCACCAGCCAGGCGTAGCCGTCGGCGATCGACACCCCCGCATTGAGGTGCGCCAACTGCAGCACGAAGGCGGCCGCGTACGTGACCAGCCCGCCGGCCAGCAACCCAAGCGGCACCAGCACGAGCGCTAACACCGCAACAGCCACCCAACTGAGCATGCGCAAGACCGGCCGCCACCGGTAGAATCTTCCGACCGCGCGCTGTCGCCAAAACCCGTCTGGCGCCCACAGGCGGCTGCCGCCATCGATGGCCACGAAGCAGGCCCCTACCACGCCCATGCCATGACCGGCCACCAGATCCACACGCACGCCGGCCTCGTTCATCGCGCGGAGTACGCCGGCGTGGTAGGCCCCGGCCGTTCCGGTGCCGGCCAGCACCAGTGCGGTACGGTGTTTAGGAGAATAGGGCTCGCGCCCAGGCATTAGGCCTCATCGTGAATGGTGATGAGCTTGATCAGTTCGAAGCACCGGACGCCGGTGGGCGTCGGCACGGTCACTTCATCGCCCGGCTGCCTGCCGACCAGGGCCTTGCCGATCGGCGAACTGGTGGAGATCATGCCCTTGGTCGCGTCGGCATCCTCCGGCATCACCAACTGGTAGACGATGGTGCCGTTCGCGCCTGCTTCGCGCACGTGCACGGTCGATCCGAATGCCGCGCGGTCGGTGGGGAGCCGATCCAGATTCATCAGCGAGATTTCCGCCATCCGCTTGTGCAGCATGCCAATGCGCGCCTGCACGTACGACTGGCGATCCTTGGCGGCCTGGTACTCGGCGTTTTCGCTCAGGTCCCCCAGCTCGCGTGCCCGCTGAATTTCCTTGGGCAGTTCCGTGCGCAGTTCCCGTTCGAGATCCCCGGCCTCTGCCCCGAGCCGCTTCAGAATCCGATCCTTCATACGTGTGTCTCACTCATCACGGTCGGCCGGTGGCGCCGTTCTCGCCACCCGGCGTCCAGTTCCAGCCCGGCGCGAGTCCGGACGGTCCACATCGGCGTTCGCGTCGGCAGGAGTAAACGTCGAGTTTACCATATCTGTTATCCTCGTCTCGGGCCCGACTCCGGATCCTAACCGCCGTGCAGACCATTACCAGCCGCCAGCACCCCCTCGTTCAGCGCTGCCGCGCCATAGCCCGTCGCCGGGATGGCGGGGGTGCCGATGTGCTGCTTGACGGCCTGCACCTGGTGGCTGAAGCCCTGACGGCGGGTGTGCCCATCTCGCACGCGCTCATCGGGCAGCGCCTGTTCCGGAACGGCACCGCGGCGGCGTTGGTGACCGGGCTCGAGCGGGCCGGCGTCGACCTGTTCGAGGCGACAGACGCCGTGGCAGATGCCGCCAGCCCGGTCCGCACGCCAACGGGCGTCGTGGCGATCGCTCAGGTACGGGCGCTTGCGCTCGCCGTGGCGCTGGGAGCCCGCGGTGCCAGCCTTCCCACGCCGCTTGTGGCCGGCGTGGTGGATGTTCAGGATCCCGGCAACGTGGGTGCGATCGTGCGCGCGGCCGAGGCGGCCGGCGCCACCGGAGTGGTGGTCTGCGGCACATCGGCCGATCCGTTCGGCTGGAAGGCGCTGCGGGGATCGATGGGCAGTGTCTTCCGCATGCCTGTTGCGGTGCTGCCCGATCTGGACGAGGTGATCTCGGCGGCCAAAACCGCCGGCCTGTGGGTGTTGGCCGCATCACCCGGAGGTGGTCGCACTCTGTACGACGTGGATCTGGCGCGCCCGCTGATGGTGCTGATGGGTGGTGAGGGTGGCGGACTGCCCGACTCGGCCATGTCGGCAGCGGACGACCGCATCCGGATTCCCATGCCGCCATTCATCGACTCGTTGAACGTGGCGGTGGCCGCAGGCGTGATCCTGTTCGAGGCGCACCGCCAGCGCCGGCAGTCCGGCCCATCATGAGCACCTCGGACCTGTTCGACGACCCCACGCCGGCGCCACCTTGCGGCCGCACGCCGCTGGCCGAGCGCATGCGCCCGCGAACGTTTGACGAATACGTGGGCCAGGAGGCACTGATTGGCCCGGGCAAGCCGTTGCGGGAAGCGATCGAGCGCGACCTGCTGCAGTCCGTCATCCTGTGGGGCCCGCCGGGAACAGGCAAGACCAGCCTGGCGCGTCTGATTGCCCACACGGCGCACGCGCACTTCATCGCCTTTTCGGCGGTGCTGGCGGGCATCAAGGAAATCAAGGACGTCATGGCCGGGGCGGAACGTGCCCGGCGTGCGCGCGGCCGTCGCACGATCGTCTTCGTGGACGAGATTCACCGGTTCAACAAGGCCCAGCAGGACGCGTTCCTGCCCCGTGTGGAATCGGGTGACATTGTGCTGATTGGCGCCACCACCGAGAATCCCTCGTTCGAGGTGAACGCGCCGTTGCTGTCGCGCTCGCAGGTCTTCGTGCTGCAACCGCTCGACGATGCAGATGTGACCGTGCTGGTGACGCGCGCCCTGAAGGATCCGGATCGGGGCCTCGGCCACGAGCCGCTCGATGTCGACGAGGCTGCCCTGGCCGCGATGGCGCGCTACGCCAACGGCGACGCCCGGGTGGCGCTGAACCTGCTCGAGTTCGCGGCGGGCTCGGCACCGACGAGCGAAGGCCGGCGCCACGTCAGCGAGGCCTTTCTCCTGCAGTCGATTGCCCGGCGGGCGCTCATCTACGACAAGTCTGGCGAGGAACACTACAACCTGATTTCCGCGCTGCACAAGTCTATGCGGAACAGCGACCCGGACGCGGCCGTCTACTGGCTGGCGCGCATGCTCGAAGCGGGCGAAGACCCGCTCTACATCGCGCGGCGGCTGGTCCGTTTCGCCTCCGAGGACATCGGCAACGCCGACCCGCAGGCCTTGCTGGTGGCGATGGCCGCCAAGGAGGCCACCCACTTCATCGGCATGCCGGAAGGCAACACCGCCCTCACACAGGCCGTCACCTACCTGTCGTCCGCGCCGAAGAGCAACGCCGTCTATCGCGCGTACCAGCAGGCGGCCGCCGACGCCCACACCGACCGCGCCGAACCGGTGCCGCTGCACCTCCGCAATGCGCCCACATCGCTGATGAAGACACTCGACTACGGCAAGGGCTACCGCTACGCCCACGACGAAGCCGACGGGGTGACGGGCATGGAGTGCCTGCCCGAGAACCTGCGCGGACGGAAGTACTACCAGCCGACCGAACGCGGCTTCGAGAAAGAGATCAAGCGTCGGCTGGACGCCTGGGACGATCTGAAGAAGAAGCGCCGCAGCTAGATCCGCTGGAAGTTCTTTTCGATCTCGCGCCGGGAGAGGCGCAGCATCACCGGCCGGCCGTGGGGACACACCGTGGAGTACGCCGTACGCCGCAGCTCGTCCATGATGTGGAGCATCTTCTCGTGCGTCAGCGGATCGTTGGCCTTCACGGCCGCATGACAGGCCATCGTTGCGGCCATCGAGCGCAGATGTTCACGGACCGGCGCCGAGCCTTCCAGCCCCTCCAGGTCGCGCGAGAGTGCCTGAAGCGCCGTCGTGCCCTGCTCACGCCCGAGCAGTGCCGGCATGGCCGTCACCTTCACGCTCGACGGGCCGAACTCCTCCACCTCAAAGCCGCACTGGTGCAGTTCCACGACGTGCGACACCAGCGCCGATCGGGCATCGGGTGGCAGATCGAGGAGCATGGGCGTGAGCAGCCGCTGGCTGTCCAGCGGGCCGGCGGTCAGGCGTTCCATGATCCGCTCGTACAACACACGCTCGTGGGCCACGTGCTGGTCGATCACCGCCACGCCATCCGAGTCCACGGCAATGATAAAGGTGTTGCGGAACTGCCCAAGCGGCACCAGGGGCTTCAGCACCAGCGAGATGTTGGCGTCGGAAGCCACTCCCGGAGTGGTTCCGATGGCGGGCAACGTGGATGTGGCCATATCCGCGCGCCGCGGCTCGTCGGAACCAGGGCCGGCCGCCACTGTCGAACCCGATGAGCCCGGTGTGAGGCGCTCGAACGCCGACAGCAGGTTCGGAAGCGACAGGTTGACGGCCTCTGCTGTGGCCGTCGTCGGTGACAGTTTCAGCTCGGGTATGGGTCCGCTGCCGATCGATTCCTGAACCGCGCGCCGGACCACCTCGTGCACCAGAGACTGCTGGCGGAACCGGACCTCGGCTTTGGTTGGATGGACGTTCACGTCGACGCCGTCGGGCGCCATCTCGATGAACAGGTGGGCCTCGGGACTCCGTTCCTTGGCTGTTGCCGACGCGTAGGCGTCAATCACCGCGTGCGCCAGGGTGCGGTCCTTCACGATGCGGCGATTCACAAAAAACTGCTGAGCCCCCCGCGTGGGCCCCTGTTCGGTCAGCGCCGCCACGTAGCCGCGAATACGCAGGCCGGCTGCTTCCTTGTCGACCAGCACCAGGTCCGGACGCTCCCCGTAAATCTGATAGAAGCGATCCTCCAGGCGTGGCGCCGGCGGGCATCGCAGCAGCGTGCGCGGGCCGCTGGTCAACACGAATCCCACCTCCGGATAGGCCAGCGCCAGCTGCGTCACCATGCGCGACACCTGGGTGGTTTCGGCCACATCCGATTTCAGGAACTTCCGCCGGGCGGGCAGGTTGTAGAACAGGTCGCCCACCTCGACGATGGTGCCGGGCGCCATGCCGACGTCGGTGACCGACGCCACGGTGCCGCCGTTGGCCCGGATCTCGGTGCCGGCATCGGCGTCGCGCGTGCGGCTGCGCAGCACCAGATGCGATACCGAGGCGATGCTCGGCAACGCCTCCCCGCGGAATCCCATGGTCCGGATCGCCTCGAGATCCTCGGCGCGGGCGATCTTGCTCGTGGCATGGCGTTCCAAGGCCAGGCGGGCGTCGCCCGGATCCATCCCCTCGCCGTCATCCTCGACGCGGATCAGCTTCTTGCCGCCCATCTCCACGGCCACGGCAATGCGGGAGGCCCGGGCGTCGATGGCGTTTTCGACCAGTTCCTTCACCACAGACGCCGGCCGTTCGACCACCTCACCGGCGGCGATCTGGTTGGCGAGAGCGGGCGAAAGCTGGCGAATCCTTCCCACGGAAGTCCTAGATCCAGTGATGGCGGCGGAAGAACCACAACATCACACCGGACATGCTCAGCATGATGCCAAAAATCCACCAGAACTGAACGCTCTCGCCGCCTGGGAAGTGCACGAGGGGTACGTTCATCCCGTACATGCCCGTCATCACCGTGAGCGGCATGAAGATGGTCGAGATGATCGTGAGCACCTTCATCACTTCGTTGAGGCGATTGGACACGTTTGACAGATGCGTCTCGAGAATCGAGGTGATGCGGTCGTGGAACAGCAGGGCCTCGTCGGCAATGCGGACCACATGATCGTACACATCCCTGAACCGGTACGCCACATCGTCACTGACGTGCAGGAATTCCCGACGCGCCAGACGGCCCAGCACGTCGCGCTGCGGCAGGATGACGTGCCGCAGCGACGCCACATCGCGCTTCAGCTCGAGCACCTGTCTCGTCATCGTGCGGGATTCGCGCAGGTCCAGCACCTGGCGTTCGAGGTCGTCCAGCTTGTCTTCAAGCTTCTCCACCTCCGGGCTGTAGTGGTCCACCATCGTGTCCACGATCCGGTGCAGCAGCGCGGCGGGCCCTTCGGCCATCATCCGCTCGTTGCGCGCACAGAGGGCGGCCACCTCCGGAATCGACCGCGACTGGCCGTCGTGCACGCTGACCAGGTAGGTGGCACCCACGAAGAAATCGAAGTCGTGCGTGGCAAACTGGTGCTGCGACGCCTGGAAGTCGATCCCGTGCACAATTAGATAGAAGTAACCATCGTACGTCTCGACTTTGGGATGGTGCACCGGCGCCATCGCATCCTCGACCGCCAGTTCGTGAAAGTGGAACACGTCGGTGAGGAGTCGGCCTTCCTCCGGTGTCGGAGCGGACAGATCGACCCACACCAGCACGCCGCTGCCTTCTTCCAGCCACGACGGATCGATGCGATCCGCCGTGGCCGTGTGTCTCTCGCGGTGGAGGCGAATGGTGACCATGGGAACGCCTGCTAATCGCCAACCTTCACCGACAGCGCCGCGTGCGCCGCCGCCAGCCGGGCGACCGGCACACGGTACGGCGATGCGCTGACGTACTTCAACCCGACCTTGTGGAAGAAGTGGATCGACGACGGGTCACCGCCGTGCTCACCGCAGATGCCCAGCTTGATGTCGGGCCTGGTCTTGCGGCCCTTCTCCACGGCCATCGCCACCAGTTGCCCCACACCGATCGTGTCGATGGACTGGAACGGATCGCGATCCAGAATCTTGCGCTCCTGGTAGACGCCCAGGAACTTGCCGATGTCGTCGCGTGAGAAGCCGAAGGTCATCTGCGTCAGATCGTTGGTACCAAACGAGAAGAACTCGGCTTCCGTCGCGATCTCGTCGGCGGTCAGCGCGCCGCGAGGCACTTCGATCATGGTACCCACCAGGTACTTGATTTTGACGCCCTGCTCCTTCATCACCGCGGTCGCCACGCGCGTGACAATGGCTTTCTGGTCGCGCAGTTCTTTCACCAGCCCCACCAGCGGAATCATCACCTCCGGCGTCACCTTCAGGCCTTCCTTGGCCAGCTGACAGGCCGCCTCGAAGATGGCCCTGGCTTGCATCTCGGTGATCTCCGGATAGGTAATGCCCAGGCGGACGCCGCGATGTCCCAGCATGGGGTTGAACTCGTGCAGTTGCTCCACACGCTTCAGCAGCGTCCGCTTGGCAGCCAGGTCGGTCGCGTGGCCGCCGGTGGCTTCCAGCTTCGCCACGTCAACCATCAGGTCTTCGCGTTTCGGCAGAAACTCGTGCAGCGGCGGGTCGATGGTGCGAATCGTCACCGGCTCGCCGTGCATCGCCTTGAAGACGCCGTAGAAGTCGGCTCGCTGCAGCGGCAGCAGCTCCGCCAGCGCCGCCCGCCGATCCTGTTCGTTGTCGGCCAGGATCATCCGCTGCACCTTTTCGATGCGGCCTTCGCCGAAGAACATGTGCTCGGTGCGGCACAAGCCGATGCCGCGGGCGCCAAACGCATAGGCCAGCTCACTCTGGTCTGGCTGATCGGCATTGGCGCGAATGCCGAGCGTGCGCACCTTGTCGGCCCATCCGAGCAGTGTGTGGAAGCGCCGGTAGATGTCCGACTGATCCGGTTTCATCTCGCCGGCCAGGACCTGGAGAATCTCGCTGGGTTTGGTCGCCACCTGCCCGAGTTTCACCTCGCCGCTCAGGCCGTCGAAGGAGACGAAGTCCCCTTCCTTAATCGTCTGCCCGCCGACGGTGAACACCTTGTTCTTCTCGTCGATCTGGAGCGCGCCTGCACCCACCACCGACGGGCGTCCCATCTGGCGGCCCACCACCGCGGCGTGCGAGGTCATGCCGCCGGTTGCCGTCAGCACACCCTGAGCCACCTCCATGCCGTGGATGTCGTCTGGCACGGTTTCCTTGCGAACCAGCAGCACCTTCTCGCCCCGCTCGGCCCAGGCCACGGCCTGGTCGGCGCTGAACACCACATGGCCCGACGCCGCGCCGGGCGAGGCCGGCAGACCCTTGGTCGCGATCGGCAGTTTCTTCCACTCGGCCGGGTCGAAGACCGGCGACAGCAGTTGCGACAGCGAGCCAGGCTCGACCAACAGCAACGCCTCGTTGGGCTTCAGGAGTTTCTCTTTTACGAAGTCGGTGGCAATCACGACGGCGGCGTAGCCGGTGCGCTTGCCGCTGCGTGTCTGGAGCATGTAGAGCGTGTCGTTCTCGATGGTGAACTCGAAGTCCTGCACGTCCTTGTAGTGCTTTTCGAGGCGCGCGGTGAACGCCCGCAGTTGCTTGTAGGCTTTCGGCATCACCTCGGCCAGTTCGGTGATAGGCCGCGGCGTCCGAATGCCCGCCACCACGTCTTCACCCTGCGCATTGACGAGGAATTCGCCAAAGAACTCGCGGGCGCCGGTGGCGGGGTTGCGTGTGAAGCCCACGCCGGTGGCCGAGCGATCGCCGGTGTTGCCGAACACCATCTTCTGCACATTGACGGCGGTGCCAATGTGATCCGGAATCTCATAGATGCGGCGGTACGAGATCGCCCGGGGATTGTTCCACGAGCGGAACACGGCGTCGCGCGACATGCGCAGTTGCAGCAGCGGATCCTGGGGAAAGTCCTTGCGCGTCTGGTTCTTCACGAGCTTCTTGTAGCGGCTCACGACCTCGCGCAGACCCTCCTCCGTCAGATCGGTGTCGATCTTCGCCCCGTGCGCGGCCTTCACCGCTTCGAATTCGTGCTCGAACTTCTCCTTCGGTATCTCGAGAACCACGTTGCCGAACATCTGGATGAAGCGCCGGTAGCTGTCGCAGGCGAAGCGGCCG